>CAYLZO010000178.1:0-11306 GCA_964387775.1 uncultured Anaerolineaceae bacterium | reverse complement strand
CCGCGTGGGCAGTGCATGGTTTTGGCCATGACCCCCTCTCCCGGCCCGATCCCCTACACCAAGCCGGGTTTTTCGCAAAATCCAGCTTACCGAGCCCCAGTATACCACGAGATAGCCTTTTGGTCAACCACCCACACGCCATCTCTGCCCTATCTCATAGCGCCCGTTCCCCAAAACGTAGCGTTTGCCGATGTGCAGCCACTGCCCCAACCAGAGCGCCGGCAGCAGCGGGCGCAGATCCTCCCCGGCGTACCAGGCCCGGCCGACAAATCCCTCCACCTCCTGGCGACCCGATGACTTGGATCGACGGTGGTATCCCGTCCAGAACGTCTCGGCGTGCTCCAAGTGGACCCGTTCGGCCAGGTCCAGCAACGGCCCCCATTCGGCGTGCGGCCATTCCCCGGCGCCATGCACCTGGCTCAGCAGGCGCAGGCGCCGCACCACGGCCTTCATCACGGGAACAAACGCCGGCCTTTCCACCCAGCGCCCCCGCTCCTTGATCTTGACCGGGCTCAGGAAGCAGAGACTCAGGTGGTGCACCGGTTCCCGATGCGTCTCTGCCCATTGCACCCCTTGCTCGTAGCCCAGGATGACCTCTTCCAGGCGATAGCTCTTCCAGGTCAGCGCCGAGCTTTGCCCGGAGGGACTCGCCGGATCGTCGTGAAGCTGTTGCTCCGCCAGACAAGGAGCCGCATCATCCTCGTCCGAACGCTTCGGCGCCAAGACCCGTTGCACGCGGCTGCGCAGCCGGATCCGGCCCATCCCCGTCTCTGCCCCCTGCTGCACGGCGGCCACGATGGCCGGGATCTGACGCAACGCCAACTCCCCCACCAGAGTCAACTCAAAGTTCCAGGCCGTCCCCTCAGCGAAATACCGGCGCCGGTCCTGCCCATCCCACAATGCATAGGCCGGCGGGGGTGTGTTGCCCATCAAGCGCCGCAGCGAAGCCGGCCAGTCCGGGTCCACCGGCGGCTCGCACAGCCGCCCGAACATGCAGACCTCCGGCCGGCGACAGCCGCGCCGGCAGCGGCCTGGCATGGGGCACCAATACTCGCTCAACCACCAGAGCAACGCCATGCGCAACAGATCCCCCTTGTAAGCCGGAACCTGCGCCTCTTCCAACGTCTCCAACTCGAACCGCAACCGCGCCAGCTTCAGTTGCTCCAGCGCCATTCTCTATTCTCCATTCTCCATTCTCCATCCCCCACTCTCCATTTCGTTACAAAGAGTGAGGGCCTGACCGGCCCCAAACCCGAAAGGAGGTGAACCGATGCACACCGTGCCCAACACCCTGACTCACGAGCGGACCGTCGCCTTCGTCGACTATCACAACACCCTCAACGCCCTGCGCCGCGTGGGCCGGCAGATCGACCTGGCCGCCCTGCGCGACTACCTGGCCGAAGGCCGCCACCTCGTGGAAGCCTTCCTCTACATCGCCACCCATCCCCAGCCCGCCCAGCAAGAGGCCGACCGTGGCAGCCTGCACCGACTGCGCCAGCACGGCTTCCTCGTCCGCACCAAGGTGGGCCAGCTCCTGCCCAATGGTCGCCTGAAATGCGGCTTTGACCCTTCGGGCAGAGCCTCAGGGCGAAGCCTGGAGATGGCCCTCGACGTCCAGGAGTTCGTCGCCCGCGTCCAGCCCGACATCGTCGTCCTCGTCACCGGCGATGGCGACTTTACTCCCCTCGTCCAGCGGCTCCGGCTGCGCGGCATCCGCGTCGAAGTGGCCTCCACCCCTGGCAGCGTCTCGGCCGCCCTACGGGCTATGGCCAATGGCTTCGTGGACCTGACCCGCCTGGGCGATGTCGTGGACCACCTACCCATCCCCGACCCCGATCTGGCCTTCGACGACGCCCCCCCGCCCGAGCCGGACCTGGCAGCCGAGGAGGAGGTCCCCATCCCCGCGCCCGCGCCCGCCTAGGGCGCCCACCGCCGGCAGGGGCGGACTCGCTCCGCCCCTGCCCAGTTCGTTACAAAGGTTGGAGGGTACTCAAGCTGAACACGAGCCAACCACTCACGAAAGGAGGAACGGATCATGGCCACCGCCATCATCAACGGCCGTCGCGTGCAGGTCCCACCCGTCGCCAAGGTCGAGGACATCCGCAAGGCCGGCGGCATCGCCAATGGACGCAACGTCATCCGCCGCACCCGCGAGGGCAACTTTGTCGTACGCCCGGGCGAGGAGGTCGCCGTCCGCGATGGCGACACCTTCGTGGACGCGCCGCCCCGCGTCAAGGGCTGAGTCCCTCGTGGACCTCGGCCAGGAGCCGGAGCCGGCATCACTCCCTTCCGCCATCCTACCCGGCCCCGGCTCCTACCCGGCCTTTAAGCCCTTTACGCCCGGAAAGGAGGTATCCACCCATGGCCCTCGAATGGCTCAAATCCCGGCTCAATCCCGAGCCAGCGGCGCGGCTTGCCGCACCGCCGCCCCCGGAGCGGAAACCCGCTCAGAACCGCGCCCGGCCCGGCGGGCTCAGTCGCCGCAACCGTCGCATCGACGCCGAAGTGCTGATGATCGCCCGACGCTTCAGCCGTCCGCCCTACCACGGCGTCTACTATGACGAAAAGACCCGCGACTGGCTGGTCATCCCCGACTACCCGCTGCCCTCCCGCTTCAAGAAGCGCCGTTGCGACCTGCTCATCGTCTTTCCCGAGACCTACCCCGAGACGCCGCCCATCGGCTTCTACCTGAACAAGAAATTCGAACTGCGAAACGGCAAGAAGGACCCCCACTTGACCAGCACCGCCTACCACGGCGCCGTGGACCTCACCGACCAGGGCTGGCACTGGTACTGCGTCCAGATGAACATGAAAGCCGCCGGCGCCTGGCAGCCTCAGGCCGACCACCGCAAGCCCGACAACCTCTGGACCTTCCTCAACCTGGTCCGCGAGGTGCTGAGCAACGACTTCTAGCCCCCCTCCCTCGGGGGAGGCGACCGCAGGGAGGGGGAGATTGTGCTCTGGAGCCGATTTCACCCCCACCCCGGCCCTCCCCCTCCGAGGGGGAGGGAGATTACCGAAAGGAGCGATCCCAACTGCTCAGGTCGGTCTCCTGACCGAGCCTGGGGTGGCACGGTCGGAGACCGGCCACAGCGGCGGGAGATTACCGAAAGGAGCGATCCCATGGACTACACCCTATCCCTCACCCGGCACGCCGCCGGGACCCTGGAAGCCCACCTGCTGGGCGACCGGAGCCGGGAGCAGATGGCCATCACCCTCTGCGGCGTCAACCGCTTGCATCGTGAACTGCGGCTGCTGGTCCGCGACGTCATCCTCTTGCCCCCCGACGCCTTCCGGCAGCAGACGGCGGCCCGCCTGGAACTCAAGCCCGAGGTTCAGGCCTTTGTCCATCAGCGCGCCCACGAGCAGGGCCTGATCCAGGTCGACTGGCACTCCCATCCCGGTCGTTCGGATGGGGGTCACTCAGGGCGGAATGCTACCGTGGGCTTTTCCGCCACCGACGACCGGCACGAGGCCGCCCAGGCCGCCTACCTGGCCCACCGCATGGACGGTGTGCCCTACGGCTCTGTCGTCGTCAACGACGAGGCCCTCGATGCCCGCCTGTGGCTCGCCCGCTCGTGCAAGCGGAAGGGCAAGGATGGCCAGGTCAAGACCGTCATCTACCATCCCAAGCCCCAATCCTTGGAGGCGGTCCTGGTCGGCGACCTGCAACGCCGCATCCCGGCCAGCGTCCAGCATCTGCCTGGCTCCCGTCAGACGGCCCTCTCCCCCGTCTACGACCGCCAGGTCCGCGCCTTTGGCCAGGCCTTCCAGTGCAGGATGGGCGAGCTCCGGGTGGGCCTCGTCGGTCTCGGCGGGCTGGGCAGCGCCCTGGCCGATCACCTGGCCCGCCTCGGCGTCCGCGACTGGGTGCTGGTCGACCCCGACGTGGTCGAGCTGACCAACCTCAACCGCCTGGTCAACGCCACCGTCAACGACGCCCAGAAGCGCCGGCCCAAGGTTTACGTCGCCCGCAGCCTGGTGCGCCAATCCAACCCCAAGGCCCGCGTCCGCGCCTTCCAGACCGAGGTATTCGACCCCGATGCCCTCCACGCCCTCAAGGCCTGCGACCTGCTCGTGGCCGCCACCGACAACCACAGCAGCCGCATGGCCCTCAACCGTCTGGCCGTCCAGTACCTGATCCCCCTCTTGCACACCGGCTTCAACATAACTGTTGGGCAAATTGGCAATTTGCCCAGCGGCGAAGCGCCCCTCGTCACCGACGTCAGCGGCGAGTTCGCCCTCCCCGAGCTGGGGCGCTGGTGCCTGCAATGCGCCGGCATCGTGGACCCTCAACTGGCCGGCTGGGAGCTGGCCCCCGCCGCCCAACGGGATGCCCTGCGGCAGCGCGGCTACGTGGCCAACACCCCGGCCCCCGCCGTCCGCCACCTGGACGGCGCCGTCGCCGCCCTGGCTGCCACCGAGGTGCACAACCTGGTGTACGCCTTCAAGGAGCCGGGTGGGCACAGGTCACACCGCTACCTGACCTACGACGCGCTGCGCGCCGAACTCGTCCCCCTGCAGGTGACGCCGAGCGATGGCTGCCCCGTGTGTGACCCCGACGCCGGCGTGTTGGGACTGGGCGATCTGGAACCCCTGCCCGACTACCGCCGCGAGATCCGGCTGCCACCGCCCTTGCGGCTTCAAGATGGGCAGGACCCGGAGCGCGCCCAACTCCCGCCGCCCCCCGCCGGCGCCCCCGGAGCCCCGGCCGACCAGGGCGAGCCTCTCCAACTCGCCACACCCCTCGTCGACGCCCCGCCGGACCGCCGCGCTCGCGCCCGTCGCCTGCGCGCTACGGCCGCCGACCCGCTGTGGCCGTAGCGCGAGTTGCCGCGCAGCGCGTGCGCCGCCACCCCGGTCCGGGATCGACGTCGATCCTGGGCCGGGGTGTCTTTCTGCATCCTATACTGGGCGCAAATAGGATTTGCCAAGATCATCGCCGCCAGAAGAACAACGGATGCGCAGAATTAACGGATTGGGTGTGTTTCAAATGGGTTAGGAAACGCTCGTAGTGCGCGCTTTTGCGGCGCTGAAGCGCCGACTACGAACCCGGGCTCAACCTAGTTGCCCGTCAGTAGATCCTCTCCTTCGGACACCACTCCTCCCATCAACAAGCCCTTCACGGTCTCTTTCTCCAGCACCAGATTGAGGCGGTAGCCGCCCTGAGTGTACTCGTATACCTTGATGGGTACCCAGTTGTCGGTAATCGCACCGATGGCCATAGCCATCGTCACGGGCCCCTTGTAGAAGAGATGTATCTCGGTTACACCTACCTGCGTCAACCGATCCTTTATCTTGAGCAGATCCTTGAGGATCCGCTGCTGGTCATCCGGCGAGATGTATCCCTCACGAGTGTAGCTTTCGACCTGTATGTCGAGCCCCTGGTCCTTCAGGTACTCTGCAACCGTGCCGGTTATGTCGCTGCCAAGGCCTACGGTCAGCGCCCAGGGCCGCTCCGAAAGTGTGTCTTTTCGGCTGTGCAGATAGCGGGCCAGTTCGGCCCTGGCTCGCAAGAAAAGGATAATCACAAAGACAAATGAGCCGATTTCGATGAGGTTGGCTGCCCAACTGACAATGTTCTCCCAGATCACTTTTCCCTCCTTGCTATGGCGGGCAGGATTAACGACGTTCGCGCGCCGCCTCACGCATCGCTTGCAGATTGACCACTTCCGCCACCTGGAACCGAGGTGGGGTGCTACCGACCACGGGCCGGATCCAGAGGATGGCCGGAAAGTAGCCGATCCGCCCGTGCAACTCGGCCAACAGGGCAGCGGCAGCCGGCGCATAGCCGGGGGGATTGACCACCAGCGGCAGGGTCTGCAACTCGGTGACACTTGGCCCGATTCGGTCGACGACCTCAACGACCTGTTCGGCCAGGCGGCGGTCGGCGCTCACTTGCAGCGGCCGCTCGATCACGCGCTGCACGGCCTGGCCGGTCAGCGCCTCCACCTGAGCCAGGTGGTCGGCGGTCA
Organism: uncultured Anaerolineaceae bacterium; assembly: GCA_964387775.1. GTDB lineage: Bacteria > Chloroflexota > Anaerolineae > JAAYZQ01 > JAAYZQ01 > CAYLZO01. The sequence goes on along the minus strand of CAYLZO010000178.1, from coordinate 5,331 downwards.
GGGGGTGGGAAAAGTTGAGGAGGATCATACGAATCCTTTCGAGATCAGACGGCGATTGCCAGGCGTAGACAGGTTTGAACCTTTGCCCAGTCCCGATCTGACAGGCGACCGATGATGGCGATCACGTCCTCGCGGGGCAGGGTGATCAGAAAGGCGCGGAACGCGGTCGGTGTGTGCAGGCCAGAAGACTGCCGATCCTGCACGAGGTAGTCGGTGGGGCCGGTAGCCGCCCCTATCTGCCCGGTCAGAAGCCCCAGGATGACGTCGGGGCGGGCGGTGTGGTAAGCCTCGCTGCTGACCACCAGCGCCGGGCGGCGCTTGACGCCGGTGATGCCGGGAAAGTCGGCCACGACCACGTCTCCCGGCCGGACCGTCAGGGTTGATAGGTCTGCCACGACGCATCTACCTCATTGTCCCAAAAATCACCCAGGGCGGCCACACTGGCTGCAGCCAGCTCGCGGCGGACGGCCAGGTCGTCCAGGTCTTCGTGAGCGGCAGGACCTTCTCCCAGCAAAACCAGGGAGCTATCCAGGAGCTGGCGCAGCAGCTCGCTCATGCTCAACCGCCGGCGAGCCGCGGCCACCTTCAGGGTAGTGTGCAGTTCCGGGGATACGTCGAGGCTCAAACGCACTCGCTGCGCCGGCTTGGGTTGCATTTGCCCTGTCATCGTCTCACCTCCTGGCCCGATTGTACCCCAATTGTGCCCTTGTGTCAATGGCAAGCCGGCCTTCGAGGTCGGCGGTTCGGCAGACAGGATGAGGATGGGATAAACATCCAGCGGGCATAGGCGGGCAGGTGATCACCTGGGCCAGGCTTCGCCCCTTCACGCTGTTCAGGACAAGCTCTGAGGGCTCAGCCCGAAGGGGGGTCGGCGGTCAGGGGGTGGGAAAAGTTGAGGAGGATCACCTCGTGGGTCTCGTAGGTCTCCGCATCGTTGCGTTTCTCAGTTTCCTCCGTTTCCTCGTCAGGTAGAATCCCTTGCCCGCGTAGCCAGGCATCCGTTCGTTCCCTGGACCGCCGGTCGCTGAACTCGAACCACCGCTCGCGTTCCCTGGGATAACGGTCCAACACATCTTTGAAGCGGCGAAACGCCCCTTTGCCGGCGAGGGCCACATCCAGCAACTCGCGCAGGTGAGGATCGGGAACGGTCTCCGCAAAATCCACCATGTCCTGGTAGCTCTGGCGGGAATCAACGGCCGGCACTTGGACGTAACGGGACAGGAAGGCCTCGACTTGCGCCTCCATAGCCGCTTCCTCGGCCTCTGACAACGCTCCACCGATCTCGCCATCGTACCACAAGACGTGCCAGGCCAGGCGCATCGCCGGGTCGTCTGTTTGGTCGGGGCTCTCCAGCTTGCGCGCTTCCCTTTCGACCCACTGGTCGATCATCAGCACGTCGCCGGTTTCGGTGTCGAGAAAGTAGATCGTATTCAGCGGGTCGCGATTGTCCATGGCCTCTTCCAGGCCAAAGTAGTCGATTTCTAAGGGCATGCCCTGCCTCCTGACAAGTATCGTGGTTCCTGCAGCCTGGCCTCTTCCCATAGCGAGGCTGGTCCTGCGAATACGGTTTATTCACCATTTAAGGGCCACACCAGTCCACTTGAACATTTCCTATTCTCTCCAGGTGCTCGATCATTTGCTGAACCGCATAGCTGCAAAGATCCCACGCATCGAGTGCCAGCTCTCTGTTTACATCCAACTCCGCGTGCATCGCTGGATTTCGGTAATCCTTTACAATTCTGCCCAGAACATCCAGAAGCGAAGAAGGGCACGCATACTTTTTTTGAGACGTCTGTTGATCGTTCCCCAGGTCATGCGGTGCGGCGGCCTTCCGGCAATCTGTTCGTAGTAGTATTTTACGATTGCCTCGGTGGCTAGCAGGGTGAAAAGCAAAGCTGAGGGTCCGAATCCCACAGCAAAACACCGCCCAGCCTCCTCTAACAGGAAATCAACTTGTGGTGGGAGTTGAGGGTCCAAGGAAACCGGCAAGCCAAACATATTACTCGGCTCGTCAATAAACCTCTCAATGTCGAACTCCGATATAGGACTGGCAGGGTAAAGATACATGCTGGAGGCCTCAGCCTTAATCTTCAGGGAAAGATCACACAAGATGCCTTGCAACAGCCCCGCTTGTGACCCCAAGGTGTTTTCCCCATTGTCGTAGCGTCTACGAGGCACTAGACGCCAGCGACCCAGGTTCACGCGGGCCGAGTCGCGAGAGTTGCGCAATTCCAGTCGGTCAAGCGTCCGCAGTAGATATTCAAGACGGTCGATTACACCAGAGGGTCCTTCATCAACAGTGACAAGTGGATCATCTTCTCGGCAGTTTTCCATCTGCCGAAGCGTGTAGCCAAGGTTCAACAGTTGCCTCATAAGGAGCGGTCGGCCGATCGTTTGTTCAGGGTTCATTCCGATCTCCAGACACAGCTACTGAGCGTTGGCCTGAATGATTATGCTCTCTGTATTCGCCCGTACTTGTCCAGCAAGGGCAACCCTTCGACGTCCTCTTCGGCCAGCCTGAGCGTCAGCCGTGGCCCGGCATCGCGGCCAGCCCGCTTGTTGCCCATGAACCACTCGTAGTTCTTGCCCTCGGCCAACGGCTCCGCGTCGGTGCGCGGATAGTGGACCGGCAGATCGGGAGATTCGGCCAACAAGGCCCGCAAGTCGCGGACATTGGGCAGTTCCTCGAAAGAAGATGCCCCGTAGCGCTCGGCCATCGCCGTCTTGAAAGCCTGGAGCCATTCCTCCTTTTGCGAAGTTCCATCCACCCAGCCGGCTTCTCCGGCGCCGTAGCGGGCCTTCGGATCCAAAACCTCCAATCCTGTCACTGTGACCGTCGCACTGCCAAAGCCCAGGGGCTTGCCCAGGCCAATGCGATGGCGCCAGCCCTCCATCTCTAGCGCCCACAGCAAGGCGCCCAACTCGAGAGGGGCCAGGTTCTCGAACCGGACCTCAAAGGTGAACGTGCTGCCCGCCTGTTGCACCCCCTCGACCGACCGGTTCTGATCGTCGCGCACGTCTCCGGTCCGGCGGTATTCTTGCTCGCTCAAGCGGTCGCCGTGGTGGCGATAGAACTTGCGCCCCCGCAAGACCTGGTCCTCGGCGTCATAGTTGACCCATTCGTCGTCCCAACCATCTTGAGCTTTGTCCTCCTTCGACTTGAGATAGAACCGCGTCGTCGTCGGTTTGGGGCTGGACAGGATGGACAGGATGGCATCAAAGGTGCCTGCGCTCTCGATCTGATGGGCGTGGCCAAACTGCACCCGGCCGGCATAGGCTGTGATTTTGTCCTGGGGCAGTTCTCGGCCTTCCTCATGGGCGCCATAGACCCAGCCAAAGGTCCGGCAGGCCGGACACAACGCATGATACTCCTCGCAAGCATGCAAGGATTTGGAGAGCAAGTCACCGATGGTATGCTCATAGCCCACACGGGGTACAGACACAGGAACGATGAATTCGACGCTCGGCCGACTCGGTGGGCCGCTCAGGTAAGCATAGACCAATTCGCCGCCCTCAAGCTTTCGCTCGCTTTCAGTATAGATGAAGCGGCTGAATCCGGCGTCTTTGTTGTCAAGGGGTTCAGCCAGCGGTTGTTCCCGCTTGACACGGTTGGCCACTGCATCAGAGTGCCGCTCCTGGTAGTCGGCAATGAGATCCTCGTAAGCCTGGGCGACGGGCTGCGGCAGATCGAGGTGCGTTGGCCCCGCCGTGTTGTCGTCAGCACGGAAGAAAAAACGCTCACTGTGCTTGGGTTCAATGTTCTGATTGGTCAGACACAACCAGCCCCGTTCCACCTGCCGGTCGCCGACAGTGCAGGGCTGAAGATCGGCTTCATCCTCACTTACGGCAATGACGTCCCAGAATTGGATCCGGGGAAAAGGATGCTGCATTGGCTCCAGGAGCGCATAGCACTCGTCACCATGTTTCAACTTGCCCAGCTTGACTTTTTGTCCTTTGCGTCGGTGCTCCTGAAACTCTCTCACCTTCCGGTTGGCCGGAGGATCCTGCCGGAGCGTCCCGCTGGGCTGCATCGGCCAGTAGCGATACAACCAGGCGGCGTATTGTCGGCCGCGTGGCGTGCGGCCAACTTGGAGGGGCGACGTGCCCGTCAGCAGCCGCAATTTCCAACCATCTCCATTCTTTTCGACCCGGGCCGGGACCAACTCTGGCGCCCTGCGAGGATTAAAATGGTAGCTCAGGCGACGGCGTCCGGCAAAGACAGAGAAGCACGAGTTGGTGGCCGCCTCGAACACGGAGCGGATCGGCCCCCGCAAACTCGTGGCCGGGATCGCCGGTTCGCCGTCGTAGCGGAAAAACCGGTAGATGGGGTGCTCTTTTTCGCGGCCCTCCTGGTCTTTTACCACCTCTACTCGAATTTCATGACTGTCGGAGACAAAGAGCGGAGTCACGGCTTCCAGCGTGCACGTGATCCGGCCCGTCAGTCCCAGGTAGCGGTCGTGGGGCGGAGGTGGGCAGCGGCCCAACAGGGGATCGCCCTCATCCGCCTCTGACAAAGGGCGCACAAAGTTGTAGGGGTTGAGAAAGCGATACCCGGTGGGGATTGGAGCCCGTGTCGGCTCGGGTGTAATCGGGCGACGTTCGGGGGTAATAGCCCTCACCCATCGCGTCTGCAAGCCCTTGGGGGTTCTGCGTGTTTCATATTCGACCCGCATATCCACGGCCACGCCGGACGGCGGCGCGTCCTTGACCCAGTTCAACCGAAAGTAGACATCCTCTCCCCCGTCATCCGGCTTGATAAAGCCAAACTGTCCACGAACGATCCGGGCTACCGTTCCCTTAGCCATGGTGCACCTCCTGCTTTGGATGCTCTCTGCCCCGCAATTGATGATACCAGACGAAGGCAGTCTGCCCCGCCCTCTCGTAGCGGCGATAGTCAAGCCAGACTCGCTCCTCGCCAGACATCTTGGGATAAGTCAGTTTGGCTTGCCCCACCCGGTTCTCCCACCAATCGTCGGGAGCCGTGCGCCACTTGCCCCACAACAACACTTGATCTTGATGCTCAACCAGGGGGCTTTCCGTCTCGTCCCAATAGTCCTCGACGCCAAAGTCGTTTGGCGGCGCGGCATCTGCCGGTCCCACGAAACGCCATAGGAAGCGGTCTCCATCTCGCCGCAGGGCCAGATCGCCCCCCGGTCCAAAGAGTCGTCCCCGCTCCAGTAGGTACGGGTTGGCCGGCCGCTTCTCCCATTCGAAATCGATGCGGCTGACCTCCTCCCAAATGCGCCAGGGCATTTGCCGCTGTTCCAACTGCCAGCCATCCAGAAAGGCACCCAGGCGCTCAACTCCAAACCTGCCGCCCCAGATAGATAG
>CAYLZO010000177.1:0-11318 GCA_964387775.1 uncultured Anaerolineaceae bacterium | reverse complement strand
CCTGTGACCGGCGTTGATTATACCACATCCCCACGGATTGGACCATTTGTCACCGACTGGCCTACATCTCCTGCCGGCCCTCCAACGCCCGGCCCAGGGTCACCGCGTCGGCGTATTCCAGGTCGCCGCCCACGGGCAGCCCCCGCGCCAGCCGCGTCACGCGCACGCCCAGCGGCTGGATCTGGCGGGCCAGGTACATGGCCGTCGCCTCGCCCTCCAGGTTGGGGTTGGTGGCCAGCAGCACCTCGCGGATCTCACCCGTCTTGAGCCGGGCCAGCAGCTCGCTGATGCGCAGCTCGTCGGGGCCGATGCCGTCTACCGGCGAGATGGCCCCGTGCAGCACGTGATAGAGCCCCTTGTATTCGCCGGTGCGGTCGATGGCCAGCACGTCCAGAGGCTCCTCCACGACGCAGACCAGCGCCCGGTCGCGGCCCTCGTCCTGGCAGACGGCGCAGGGGCTCGTCTCGGTGATGTTGTAGCACGTGCTGCAAAAGACGATCTTTTGCTTCAGGTCACGGACGGCGCCGGCCAGCGTCTCGGCCTGTTCGGCCGGGCGGCGCAGCAGGTAAAACGTCAGCCGAGAGGCCGTCTTGGGGCCGATGCCCGGCAGTTGGGAAAATGCCTCGACGAGCTTGGTGACCGGTTCCGGGGTGACGGCAGCCATAGAATCGCCCTCCAGACCTTTAGGGTTTCGGACACCCTAAGGGTCTTAGCCAAGGAGTCCGCCCAGGTCGCCCAGGCCGCCCAGGCCGCCGGTGAGGGCGCCCAGTTGCTCAGCGGCCAGGCTCTGCGAGCGCTCGATGGCCTCGTTGACGGCGGCCATGACCAGGTCCTGAAGCATCTCCACGTCCTCTGGGTCCACCACCTCGGGGTCGATGGTAATGGATTCCACCCGCTGATGGCCGGTCATCACCACCTCGACGACGCCGCCTCCAGAAGTCACACTCACCGTCTGGTCGCCGAGTTCTTCCTGGGTCTGGACCATCTGCTCTTGCAGCTTCTGGATCTGCTGCATCATGTGCTGGCGGCCGCCCGGCTGCTGCATTCGTATCCGTCGTCCTTTACCTTTTGCCACGTCGTTCCTCCTTTGTTAGCGTTCAGCCGTCAGCGTTCAGCCGTCAGCCGGGGAGCTGGTTGCTAATCGCTGATGCTATCCTTAATCCACAATCTTGACTTGGGCGCCGTGCTCCTCTGCCCAGCGGGAGATCGACTCGGGGACCTCCCCCTCGTTTTCGGGCTCCGAACCCGCTGTCTGGGGACCGGCCTCTCGAGCGGCTGCCGGCGCGGCTGGCCGCGGCGTATACTCTGAGGCCAGGACCAGGCGCAGGCTGCAATTCATCTGCAAGACCTCGGCCAGGGCATCCTGGATCTCGGCCTTGCGCTGGGGATCGCCCAGCTTTTCCCGCAAAAAGGGGTAGGGAAATGTCACGACCACCTCGGTACCCCGCACATCAACCGGTTCACAACCGGTGTTGAGCACGGCCTGGGTGGCCGGGTTGCGCTCGCGGACCACCCGAAGCACCTGCTCCCAGCCTCGCCGCACTTGGTCGATGGTCAGTGAACCATCCGCGACCGTTGGCTTTGGCGCCAACTCGGGCGCCGGCGCCTCATCTTTTTTGGGCGGCTGGGTGGCAGCGCTAACCGGTTTCTCGGCCACTTTACGAGCCTGAGACGTTGGCCGAGACGCCGGGCGCGGAGTTGACGGGGCCGGCTTTTCCACCTCAACCGGTTGTGCCGTGGCCCCCGTGGGCTCAACCAGGACGCTCTCCACCAGGGCCATCTCCAGCGACAACTGGGGGATGGTCTGCAAACCGCGCCGCAAGTCGGTCGCCGCCTCGTTATAGTGGCGGATGGCGCGCAGCAAGCGGCCCAGCGGCATCTCGTCGGCCAGGGCCTCCATCTCGGCCGCCTGCTCGGCAGTAGCGTGGAGCAGGCGCGTGCCGGCCCCCTGCTTGACCAAAAGCACGCCCCGCAGGTACTCGACCACCTCCCGGGCGAACTGGCGCGGATCGGCGCCATCGGCCACGGTACGGTTGACCAGGTCCAAACCGGCGGCGACGTCGCCCTCGGCCAGGCAGTGCACCAGCTTGCCCGCCGCCTCGCCGGCGATGGTGCCCAGCACCATCTGCGCCTGGTCCAGCGTGATCTCGTCGCCGTAGCTGGTCAGCTGGTCCAGCAGGCTGATGGCGTCGCGCAGGGCGCCCGTGCTCTGGTGGGCGATGAGTTCCAGCGCTGCCGGCTCGACGGTCACGCCCTCCTGCTCGGCGATGTAGGCCAGACGGTCCACGATGGCCTGCGACGAGATGTGGCGGAAATCGAAACGCTGGCAGCGCGAAGTGATGGTCGCCGGGATCTTGTGGGGATCGGTGGTCACCAGGGCAAAGAGCACGTGGGGCGGCGGCTCCTCCAGCGTCTTGAGCAGCGCGTTAAAAGCCGCCTCGGTCAGCATGTGGGCCTCGTCCAGGACGTAGATTTTGAAGCGGCCCTCGTTGGGCCGGAAGCCGACCTTTTCGCGGATGTCGCGGATCTCGTCGATGCCCCGGTTGCTGGCCGCGTCGATCTCGATGAGGTCCAGCAACCGTCCCTCGCTGATGGCCGTGCAGATGGCACATTCGTTGCAAGGCCGTTCGTCCTCGGGGGCCAGGCAGTTGACGGCTTTGGCCAACAGCCGGGCCGTCGTCGTCTTGCCTGTGCCCCGGGGGCCGGTGAGCAGGTAGGCGTGGCGCATTCGCCCCTGGCGCAGCGCATTGCGCAGGGTGCGCGTAATCGGCTCTTGGCCCACGACCTCCTCGAAAGTCTGCGGGCGGTACTTGAGATAGAGTGCCTGTGCGGACATTGGCCTGCCTCGCCTGGTTTGTGCCCCTAGTTTACCAGACTTGGGCCGTTTCTGCAAAGAAAAGACGAGCGCGCGAGCGCGGTTGGCGCGCCCCAGGGTGTCCCGTCGGCCGGGTCTATTTGTGACTGGATCGTTTCCGCCCGATGTAGCGCAACTGGCGCTCGGCCAGCTTGCCGCCGTCGTGGAGGTCTTCTCGGTGTTCCAAGGCATGGCGGAACCAACGCTCGGCTTCTTCCAGGGCGCCCCGCTGGAAAAGGAGCTGGCCCAACTGCACCGCGCAGGGGGCATCCTCGGGGTTCTCTCGCAGGATTTCGAGGTAGTGGTCTTCTTCGTCCGTGTAGCGATCCAGCTGCAGCGCGACGCCGATGTCGAATACCTGGTCGGGATCGTAGCGCTCGGCTTTGTGGCGGATCAGCGCGTGGGAGCGGGGCAGCACCCAGTCCAGGTGGCGGATGATCTTGACGTCCAGCTCGATGCTGGCGCCATCGATGCCGGCGCCGTCGGTGTCTTGTGGAAGGTGCAGGTCCAACTCGTCGTCCTTGTCAAGCACGGCGTTGAGCGGAGAAGATGTCAATATTTATCTTGTTTATTAATTGTTCTCACGCTGCGGCCGCCGCGAGAGGCACTGGTGCAGGTTCCTCAGCAGGCTCCTCGGCTGGCTCCCGCTGGAACTGGCTGTTGTAGAGTTGCGCGTAAAAGCCCCCGAGCGCCAGCAATTCCTCGTGCCTGCCGCTCTCGACAATGTCGCCCTCGTCCATGACCAGGATCACGTCGGCGTCGCGGATGGTGGACAGGCGGTGGGCGATGATAAAGCTGGTGCGGCCGACCATGAGCCGGTCCATCGCTTCCTGGATCAAGATCTCGGTGCGTGTATCGACCGAGCTGGTGGCTTCGTCCAGGATGAGCATCTTGGGGTCGGCCAGGACGGCGCGGGCGATGGTCAAGAGCTGCTTCTGGCCCTGGGAGATGTTCGAGACCTCCTCGTTGAGGACCAGGTTATAGCCCTCGGGCAGGGTGCGCACAAAGTGGTCGACGTGGGCCGTGCGGGCCGCCTCGATCACGTCCTCGTCGCTGGCCTCGGGCCGGCCGTAGCGGATATTCTCCCGGATGCTGCCGTTGTAGAGCCAGGTATCCTGCAAGACCATGCCAAACTTCTGGCGCAGGTCGTGGCGGGCCAGGTCGCGGATGTCGTGGCCGTCGACCCGGATCGCCCCGTCGTTGACGTCGTAGAAGCGCATCAACAGCTTGACCATCGTCGTCTTGCCCGCGCCGGTGGGTCCCACGATGGCCACCTTCTGGCCCGGCTGAGCCACGGCGCTAAAATCCTTGATGACGATCTTGTCCGGGTCGTAGCCAAAGCGCACGTGCTCGAATTCGACCCGGCCCTCGACTTCTTCCAGCTCGACGGGCTCCTCGGTATCGGCGATCTCTTCCTCTTCGTTCAGGAACTCAAAGACCCGCTCTGCGGCCGCCGCCGTCTGCTGGAGCACGTTCGAGATGTTGGCCAACTGGCGGATGGGCTGCGTAAACGTGCGGACGTATTGGATAAAGGCCTGGATGTCGCCGACGGTGATCGCGCCCCGGATGGCCAGCCAGCCGCCCAGCACGGCCACGGCGGCGTAGCCCAGGTTGCCGATGAACATCATGATGGGCATCATCAAGCCCGAGAGGAACTGGGACTTCCAGGCCGAGTCGTAGAGGACGTCGTTGTACTCGTCGAACTGGCGGATGCTCTTTTCCTCGCCGTTGAAGGCTTTCATCACCCGGTGCCCGCCGTACATCTCTTCCACGTGGCCGTTGACGTGGCCCAGGTAGTCCTGCTGCTGCTTAAAGTATTTCTGCGACTGCCGGACGATCAGGGTCACGACGACCATCGACAGGGGCAGGATGAGGAGGGCCACCAGGGTCATGGCCCAACTGATGGAGAACATCATGACCAGCACGCCGACGACCGTGATTACCGAGGTGACGATCTGGGTCAGGCTCTGGCTCAGCGTCTGGTTGATGGTGTCCACGTCGTTGGTGATGCGCGACAGCACCTCGCCCTGGCTGGTGGTGTCGAAATACTTGAGCGGCATGCGGTTGATCTTTTCCGAGATGTCCCGGCGAAAGCGGTAGGCGATGTTGGTCGAGACGTCGGCCATGATCCAGCCCTGGATGTAGCTGCACACCGCCGACAGCAGGTAGAGGCCGAGCACGGTCAGCAGGATGCGGCCGATGGCCCCAAAGTCGATCTCGCCCGTACCGCTGAGTTGGGCCAGCACGCCCTCAAAGAGCTCGGTGGTGGCCTGGCCCAGGATCTTGGGGCCGGCGATGTTGGCCGCCGTGGAGGCAAAGGCAAAGACCATGACGATCATCACCGCCACCTTGTAGCGGCCCAGGTAGTCGATGAGTTTGACCATCGTGCCCCGGAAATCGCCGGCCTTGTCGCCCGCCATCATGGCCATGTGGCCGCCGCCGCGCCCAAAGGGTCCGCGCCCGCTGCCGGGGCCGACCCGGGGCCTTGATTCTCGCCCATTGGGTCCGTTCTTGCCGTTGTGGTTGCTCATGCCAATTCCTCCAAGCTCAACTGGGAGAGGGCGATTTCCCGGTAGGTGTCGCACGTTTTCATCAGCTCGGCGTGGGCGCCCTTGCCCACGATCCGGCCCTCCTCGAGCACGATGATCTGCTCGGCGTTTTTGACGGTGGACACCCGCTGGGTGACGATCAGAACCGTGCTGTCGCCCATTTTCTCCTGGAGCGCGGCTCGCAACGCCGCGTCGGTCCGGAAATCGAGGGCCGAAAAGCTGTCGTCAAAGATATAGATGGGCGGGTTCTTGACCAGGGCGCGGGCGATGGACAGCCGCTGTTTCTGCCCGCCCGAGACGTTGGTGCCCCCCTGGGCGATCTCGGCTGCCAGCCCCTCGGGCTTGGCCTCGATGAATTCGCGGGCCTGGGCCACCTCGATGGCTTCTCGCAGCCGCTCGTCGCCGATTTCCTCGTCGCCGTAGCGCAGGTTGCTTTCGATGGTCCCCGAAAAGAGGGTGCCGCTCTGGGGAATGTAGCCGATCCGCTCCCGCAGCTCGTGCTGCGTCACCTGGCGGACGTCGACGCCGTCCACCAGGACGGCGCCGTCGGTCACGTCGTAGAAGCGGGGGATGAGGTTGACCAGGGTCGATTTGCCACAGCCGGTCGAGCCGATAACGGCTGTGGTCTGGCCCGGCCGGGCCGTAAAGGTGATGTTGCACAGGACGTTGTCCAGGGCGCCGGGATAACGGAAAGAGACGTCCTGGAACTCGATCCGCCCCCGCGACGTCGCCGGGAACCGCCTCGGCTCTTTCGGGTCGTTGATGGAGGGCTCGGTCTCTAACACCTCGGCGATGCGCTCGCCCGAGACCGCCGCGCGCGGCAAAAAGATGAACATCATGGTCAGCATCAGGAAGGACATGACGATCTGCATGGCGTACTGCATAAAGGCGATCATGTCGCCCACTTGCATGTTCGCCTCGGCCACCTGGTGGGCGCCGATCCAGATGATGGCCACGGCCAGGCCGTTCATGAGGAGCATCATCAGGGGCATCATGATCACCATCAGGCGGTTGATAAAGAGGCTGACGGCCGTCAGGTCTTGATTGGCCAGGTCAAAGCGCGCCTCCTCAAAGTCCTGCCGGTTAAAGGCGCGGACGACCATCATGCCCGACAGGTTCTCACGGGCCACCAGGTTGATGCGGTCGATGAGCTTCTGGATGATCTTGAACTTGGGCAGGGCGATGGACATGACGATCAGGACCAGGCCGACGAGGACCAACACCGCCACGGCAATGATCCACCACATCGAGCCGCCCTTGCCCACGGCCCGGATAATGGCCCCGATGCCCAGGATCGGCGCGTAAAAAACCATGCGCACCATGAGGATGACGACCATCTGCACCTGGGTCACGTCGTTGGTCGAGCGGGTGATGAGCGAGGCCGTCGAAAAGGTGTCGAACTCGGCGCTGGAAAAGCTCTCGACGCGGCGAAAGAGATCGTGGCGCATGTCGCGGGCGGCGCCGGCCGCCGTCTGGGCCGACAGGTAGCCGACGGCGATGGTGCAGGCCCCGGCCAGGAGGGTCAATAGGAGCATGATGCCGCCCACGCGCAGGATGTACCGGTTTTGCAGCCGGTCCGCGTCCACGCCCAGGGCCTCGTATTCGGCCCGGACGGGGGCCATCGCCGCCTGGACGACCATGCGCTCCCCCAGCAGGCCGAATCGCTCGTTGACCAACTCGACCATCTGCTGGCGCTGGGCGGCGGGCAGTTGGCCCAACAGGTCAAAGAGGTCCATCCCGGGCGGGATCATGCTGGGGTCAAAGGGCAGCTCGCCCGCCATCTCTTTGGCCTGGTCGGGATTCTCCATGATCTGCTCGAGGGTGGAGACGGCCAGGAAGGCCCGGCCCATCACCGGGTTGAGGCGCTCGATCTGGGCCTCGTCCAACTCGTTGCGGAGATAGATCGGCTGCTCGGCCAGGGCCGGATAGTCCTGCACAGCCTCCCCGTACTCGGGCGACTCTGCCGTCACCAGGGTGTAGGCCTCGCGCACGGCCGCTTGTCCCTCGGCGCTCGTAAAGAGCAGAAGCTTGTCCATCTTGCTCTGGCGGACGGCCAGGGGCACCGCGTTTTCCACGCCGCCCTGCTGGATGCCGACGTTGACGATGCGCGAGAGGTAGTCGGGCAGGGCCAGGTCAAAGTTCGCCTGGGCGAACAACAGGACGATCGAGAGGAGGATCATCCCCCGGTAGGGTTTCAGATACTTTGCCAATCGAATCATGGTTTTCTCCAGTTGGGTCCGGCCAGACCCTCCATTAGCAGGTCAATGAGTTGATCGATCTGCGCCGCCGCCGGCGCTTCCTCGCCGTGGTGGCAGGCCATCATCCGCCGAAAGAGGGCGACGTGCAACAGGTCGCCGATCACGTCCGTCGCCACGTCGGCGCGGATCTCGCCGCAGGCCTGGGCCTCGCCGACCAGCTCGATAAAGAGGCCGTGGAGCCGGTGTTTGGCCCGCTGCGGCGAGGGCGGCGGCCCGCTCAGGCGGGTGGCCATGGCCCGCCGGATGAGGTGGAGGTCGCGGCTGACCTGTTCGCACATGAGGTGGGTCAGCAGCTTGAGGCGGGCCACAGGGCTGGCCGGCGCGCCCCGACTCACCTCCAGCGCCGCACGCAGGCGCTCGACGCCCCAGACGGCCAACTCGACCAGCAGGTCCTCCTTCGAGGGGAAGTAGTTGAAAAAGGTCCCCTTGGCCACGTCGGCCCGCTCGGTGATCGCCTCAATCGTCGTGTTGTCGTAACCCTGTTCGCGAAAGAGGGTCGCCGCCGCTTCCAGCAGCGCCTGCCGCGTCTCTAGTTTCTTACACTCCCGCCGGGAGAGTGCCTGCTCCATCCCCTGCTCCTTTTCAATCATGACCGCGCAGCAAAAATGACCAGGGTCATATTTTAGTCAAAAAGCAAAAGCTGTCAAATGGGGAGGGGCGAGGGGGGCAGAGAGGCTCGCTAAAGATTTTGCTTGTTGCGTTTTCCCCAGTCATAGAGTATAATGAATTGAAGGCTAGGAAGGAGCGCGCCATGGCACAATCAGAGAGTAACATTATCCGCCTAAAACAGTGGTTGATCGAGCGGCTGCAGGGGTTCGTCGATCCTCGCACCATTCCCGATCGTTCGCCTCAAACCCTGGAGATGCTCAGCCGGCGATTTGTCGAGTTGTGTCGCCAGGCGCAGATCGAACTCCCCGACGAGCAATCTCGCGAGATCTTTTGCCAGGTGGCCAACGACATCCTGGGTTACGGCCCCCTGGAGCCCTTTCTCATCGACGACGACGTCACGGAGGTCATGGCCAACGGTCCGGATCGGATCTATATCGAAAAGGACGGCCGGCTCCTGCCCACGGAGGCCCGATTCGACGACGACGAGCACATGATCCGCATCATCCAGCGGATCATCAAGCCGCTGGGCCGCAAGGTGGATCGAAGCTGGCCCATGGTCGACGCCCGCCTGCCCGACGGTTCGCGGGTCAACGCCATCATCCCCCCCTCGGCGGTGGATGGGCCGAGCATCACCATCCGCAAGTTCTCCAAAACCCCCCTCACGGTCGAGGACCTCGTTCGCTTTGGATCCTGGACCATGCAGATGGTCGAGTTCTTGCAAGCTTGCGTTGTGTCGCGGCTCAGCATCGTCGTCTCGGGGGGGACCGGCTCGGGCAAGACGACACTGCTCAACATCCTCTCCGGGTTCATCCCCGAGGGTGAGCGGATTGTGACCATCGAGGATGCGGCCGAGCTCCAACTCCACCAGCCCCACGTCGTCCGCCTGGAGACCAAGCCGGCCGAAGCCGACGTGCCCGACAGCCAGCCGGTGGCCATCCGGGACCTGGTCAAAAACTCGCTGCGGATGCGGCCCGACCGCATCGTCGTCGGCGAGTGCCGGGGTGGCGAGGCCCTCGACATGCTCCAGGCGATGAACACCGGGCACGACGGCTCGCTGACCACGATCCACGCCAACACCCCGCGAGATACCCTGGGCCGCCTGGAGACCCTGACCCTCATGGCCGGCGTGGACCTGCCCATCGACGTCGTCCGCCGCCAGATCGTCTCGGCCATCGACCTCATCGTCCAGGTGGCCCGCCTGCGCGACGGCTCGCGCAAGGTGATCAACATCACCGAGGTGCAGGGCATGGAGGGCGAGACGATTGTGATGCAGGACCTCTTCCGCTTCGAGGAGGAGGGCGAGCGCGAGGGCAAGGTGATCGGTTCCATGGGACCGTGCGGGGTCCGGCCCCGCTTTGAGCCCCGCCTCAGGGCCCACGGCTTTGAGTTCAGCGCCACCATGTTTATGAAGGAGGCGCCAGCGTCTATGGCCTCCCGCCGCCGCACGCACACTCGCTAGGTCAAAGACAAGACGCCTTTATGATTTCTCGCCAAGATTCCCCGGTTCGCACCATCTTTTTTGATTTTGACGGCACGCTGGTCTTTCACGAGCCCGACAGCTTTGACGTCATCGCCGGGTTCTGTGTCGACATCGGCCAGCCCCTCGACGCCGAGGCCCAGCGCCGCGGGCGCCGGATGCGCCACGAGTACTTTGTAGACCCCGCCATCCGCGCCGAGCTGGAGTCCTTCAGCCGGCAGGAGTTCTGGCAGCACTTTAACCGCTACATGCTCCAGGTCGTCGGTATCCAGGGCGACCTGGACCAGTTGGCCCGGGACGTGACCGCCCGATTTCAGGACATCGAGCTTGTGTACGACTGTCCCCAGGCCGGCTGCCGGACCCTGGAAGAACTTGGCGACCGGGGCTATAGCCTGGGCCTGATCACCAACCGCGACAACGTCGAGCGCTTCTACGAGTTGCTGGACGCCATGGAGCTGCGGGATTACTTTGACATGACCCTGGCCTCGGGCGAGGTCGGGGTCCGCAAGCCGGAGCCCGGCATCTTTTACGAGGCGCTGGCCCGCATGGACACCGAGGGCCCCGAATCGATCTATATCGGGGACAACTATTGGGCCGACGTGGTCGGCGCCGAGCGGGCCGGCGTCACGCCGGTGCTCTTTGACCCCTATCACCTCTTTCCCGAGGCCGGCTGCCTCGTCGTGGAGGACCTCAGCAACCTGCTGGCATGGCTTCCCTGATCGACCTGCACACCCACAGCGCCCACTCCTCGCCGTGCAGCATCATGACCATCGAGGCGCTGATCGAGGCCGCCGTCGAGGCCGGGCTCGACGGCGTGGCCGTCACCGAGCACCTGGTCATCGAGGGCGCCGAGGTAGCCCAGGAGATCGGCCGCCGCAAGTACGACTTTCCCGTCTTTTGCGGCGTCGAGGCCAAGGCCACCCTCTTTGGCGACGTGTTGGTCTTTGGCTGCTACCGCGACTTTGAGAGCGGTATCAGTTGGCCGGCCTTGCGCCAGGCGGTGCAAAGCGCCGGCGGCGTGCTCATCCCCGCTCACCCCTTCCGGCGCTGGAACCACAGCGCCCTGTGGCACACCCTCAAAGCGCGCAACCTGCCCCTGGACCACCGCCTGGCCGCGATGGACGTGGTGCAGGGCTTGACCGCCGTCGAGGTCCTGAATGGCGGCTCCAAGGCAGAGGAAAACGCCCAGGCCGCCGAACTGGCCCGCATCCTGGATTTGCCCGGCGTGGGCGGCTCCGATGCCCACGCCGCCCACGAGGTCGGCCGCGCGGCGACCTGGTTCCCGGGCGAGATTACGACCGACGCCGAGTTGGTCGCGGCCCTGAAACGAGGCGGCTACCGGCCCGTGGACCGGCGGGGGGAAAGATGACGGCTGCCGGGCGTTCTCCCGAGGTGATCGTCGGCGCGTTGCTGGTCAACGGGCAGGGGGAAGTATTCGTCGCCCGCTTTAGCAAGGTCGAGGGGCAGTACGCCATCCCCGGCGGCCACGTCGAGTACGGCGAGAGGGTGGCCGAGGCCCTGGTCCGCGAGATGCAGGAGGAGACCGGCCTGCGACCGACGCGCTACCGCCT
>CAYLZO010000176.1:0-11353 GCA_964387775.1 uncultured Anaerolineaceae bacterium | reverse complement strand
CGGCGAGGTCAAGGACGTCCTCTTGCTGGACGTTACGCCGCTGACCCTGGGCGTGGAGACGCTGGGCGGCGTGATGACGCCCCTCATCGAGCGCAACACGACCATCCCGGTGCGCAAGAGCGAAGTTTTCTCGACGGCGGAGGACGGCCAGACGGCCGTGACCATCCACGTCTTGCAGGGCGAGCGCCCCATGGCCGCCGACAACATGACCCTGGGCCGCTTTAACCTGGAGGGCATCCCGCCGGCACCGCGCGGCATGCCCCAGATCGAAGTCACCTTCGACATTGACGCCAACGGCATCCTGAACGTCTCGGCCCAGGACAAGGCCACGGGCAAGGAGCAAAAGATCACCATCACCGCCAGCACCAACCTGAGCAAGGACGAGGTCGAGGAGCGGGTGCGTGAGGCCAAGCGCCACGAAGCCGAGGACCGGCGGCGCAAGGAACTCATTGAGGCCCGCAACACGGCCGACCAGCTCATCTACCAGATCGAAAAGACGCTGCGCGAGATGGGCGACCAGGTCTCGGCCGACGACCGGTCTCGCATCGAGACGACCATCGAGGACCTGAAGCAGGCCAAGGAGGGCGACGACGCGGCCCACATCAAGCAGCTCATCGAGCAGTTGCAGCAGGCCAGCTACGCCATCGGCCAGCAGATGTACGCCCAGGAGCAGGCGGCCGGCCCCCAGCCCGGGCCGCAACAGCCGGGCGGCGACGGTGGAGGCCCGGGCCAGGCACCGCCCAGCGGTGAAGCAGAAGAAGACTTTGTCGAGGGCGAGTTTCGCAAAGTCTAGGACGATTCCTATCGTAGGGGCGGGGCTATCCCGCCCCTTGACTTGCCAGTCATTGCGAGCGAACGCAGTGAGCGAAGCAATCCCCGATTGAGCAGTTGGAGATTGCTTGTATACTGGACTCTTCGCTCTGCTCGCAATCCGCACACGTCGTAAGCGCCTTTGGCGGGACTATCTGTTTGTGACGCCCACTAATAAGAGCTGGGCCTGGGAAACCCCCGGGCCCGCTGCAAAAGGTGAAACAACGACATGGGTAGAGTACAAAGAATCCCGGTGCGCGTCCGCCGGCCGGAAGAAGAGCAAAAAGAGGCCGGGGCGCCGCCTGCGAATCCTCAAACTATAGAGGAAGCGACACAGCCCCGGAACGAGCCGGCGGCCGGCGAGGAAACGCAGTTCGTCGAGGCCTTTGAGCCGGAAGAGAACTCGGATGACAACGGAATCGACTGGCGCGACAAGGCCCTGCGCCTCCAAGCTGAGATGGACAACTATCGCAAGCGCCAGCGACGCCTGGCCCAAGATCAAGTCGAGGCCCAGCGCGATCGCTTGCTCGGCCTCTTTCTCCTCGTCGTGGACGACCTGGAGCGGGCGCTGGAGGCGCCGGCCGGCGATCCCCAGGCGCTGCGCGAGGGCGTGGAATTGACCCGTCGGGCCGCCTTGCAGCGCCTGCGCAACGAGGGCGTGACGCGGATCGAGGCGCTCGGCCAGCCCTTCGATCCCCACCGGCACGACGCTGTGAGCACCGTCCCCCACGATGGGACGGGGGCCGGGCCTGACACCGTGGTCCAGGTGCTGGAGCCGGGCTATCGCCTGGGCGAGCGACTGCTGCGCCCGGCGCGCATAGTCGTCGCCGTGTAGCCTGGACCACTGAAAACCTGGAAGAATCGAGTATACTGGATCACTGAGTCACTGAAACCACCGAGACCGCTGACTAGGCTTAGGGGCTCGGCGTTTTCAGCGGTTCAGCGATCCAAATTCTCGGAGTGTGTGAATGGAATACAAGGACTATTACAAAACCCTCGGCGTAGAAAAGAGCGCCAGCGAAAAAGAGATCAAGCAAGCCTTCCGCCGCCTGGCCCGCAAGCACCACCCCGACATCAACCCCGAGGATCCTGCCGCCGAAGAGCGCTTCAAAGAGATCAACGAAGCCTACGAGGTCCTCTCCGACCCGGAAAAGCGGGAAAAGTACGACCGCCTGGGCGTCGATTGGCAGCGCTTTCAGCAGCGCGGCGGCCGGCCCGGCGACTTTAACTGGGGCCGGTGGTCCACCGGCGCGCCGGGTGAGGGCGTCCACGTGCGCTACGGCACGCCCGAGGACCTGGAAGACCTCTTTGGCGGGGCCAGCCCCTTTTCCGACTTTTTCAGCCAGATCTTTGGCGGTGGAGCGGGCGCGCCCGGCGGCGCGACCGAAGGTCGATTTCAGTATCAGCGCGCGCCGGGAGGGCGCCAGCCCCGGGCCATGCGCGGCCAGGACTACGAGCAGCCGGTCGAGGTCTCGCTGCGAGAGGCATACCAGGGGACGACACGCATGTTGCAGAAGGACGGCCAGCGCCTGGAGATCAAGATCCCGGCGGGGGCCAAGACCGGCACCCGTGTGCGCATGAGCGGCGAGGGCGGCCCCGGGGCCGGCGGTGCGCCGGCCGGCGACCTCTACCTGCGCGTGACCGTCATGCCCGATCCGCGCTTTGAGCGCAAGGGCGACGATCTGCACACCACCGTGTCCACCGACCTCTACACGCTGGTGCTGGGCGGCGAGGTCCGCGTGCCGACGATGACGGGCGACGTGGTGCTTACCGTGCCGGCGGGCACGCAAAACGGGCGCACCTTTCGCCTGCGCGGCAAAGGCATGCCCCACCTGCGGCAGCCGGACCGGCACGGCGATCTCTACGCCAAGGTCGAGGTTCAGCTTCCGACGGACCTGACCTTGCAGCAGCGGGCGCTCTTTGAGGAGCTCCAGCAGTTGAGTTCGAGCTAGGGGGGAGCTGCAGATGACCAGGAGACGCTCAGAGACGATTTACATCAGCATTCGCACGGCCACCGAGCGGAGCGGGCTCTCGCGCCGGGTGGTGCAGGAGTGCGTCGAGCGCCGGCTCGTCGCCGAGCCGCCCACCGACGCCGACCTGGCCGAGTTGCGCCGCATCCGGCGGCTGCAAGAGTTGGGCATCAATCTGCCCGGCATCGAGGCCATCCTCCACATGCGCCGGCGCCTGGCCGAACTGCGATCTGAATTGATCCGCCGGCAGCACGGCGCGGATCGAATTGTTTGGTTCGAGGCCGAGGAGGCGTGGCGTCGCCTGCTTCCCCAGGAATTGAACGAAGGACGAGAGGGAGAATGAGCATGTTCCGCAAGATTGTATTTGCCAACGAAGGATCGCCCGCCGCGGACCGGGCGCTGCTCTACGTCGAGAGCCTGGCCCGCCAGAACAACGGCGAAGTGATCGTCGTCCACGCCTACGAGGTGCCCCACCGCTACGCCACCACCGACGCCTACGAGGACCTGGAGGCCAGCTACGAAAAGGTCGCCTGGGCCGTGGTCGACGACGCCGTGAGCGAGCTGGAAAAGGCCGGCGTCACCGTCCGGGGCGAGGTGCGTGAAGGCGGGGCGGCCCAGATCATCCTGGACGTGGCCGACGAGGAAAAGGCATCGCTGATTGTGCTCGGCACCCGAGGACCGTCGAGCGCGGCCGAGCTGCTGCTGGGCAGCGTCAGCACCGAGGTGCTGCGCTTTGCCCGCTGCCCGGTGATGGCCGTACCGTAGAGGAAATCTACCACGGAGGCACAGAGAACACAGAGAAATAAGTAGGTTCATTTCTGAATTCTCCGTGTCCTCCGTGGCTCTGTGGTTCAGCCACGGCTTTTTCGTGGCGGACTGGAGGACGTGCACGTGAAACCAAAGACCTGGGTTGTCGCCGTGTTGGTGTTGGCCGTCGCCCTCGTTGGCTGCGCATTGCCCGATTCCCTTTCCAATCTGACCGTGCCGACGGCTACACTGCCACCCGCACCTACGGCGACGGCAGCCCCGCTGCCCACGGCCCCGCCCCAACCCACGCCCACCCCCGGCGCCGGCGCCGTCCCGCCGGCGATGCTGTCGCTGGAGCAGGAGATCATCCAGGTCTACAAGGACGTCGGCCTGGGTGTGGTCAACATCACCAACCGGCGCTATGCCTACGATTTCTTTTTCCAGCCCGTGCCCCAGGAAGGCACCGGCTCCGGCTTTGTCTACGACACCGAGGGCCACGTCGTCACCAATTTCCACGTGGTCGAGGGCGCGGAAGAGCTCTACGTGACCCTGCCCGACGAGACGAGTGTGCCGGCCGAAGTCGTCGGCACCGACCCCTCCAACGACCTGGCCGTGATCCGGATCGACGTGGACCGCACGCAGCTTCATCCCGTGCCGCTGGGCGAGTCGGAAAATCTGCGCGTGGGCCAGTTCGTGGTCGCCATCGGCAACCCCTTTGGCCTGGAGCGGACCCTGACCGTGGGCGTCATCAGCGCCCTGGGCCGCGTCATCGAGAGTCCCAACGAGCGCTTTATCGGCGAGATCATCCAGACCGACGCGGCCATCAACCCCGGCAACTCGGGCGGGCCGCTGCTCGACCTGAGCGGCCGGATCATCGGCGTAAACACGGCCATCTTTAGCCCCAGCCAGGCCTCGGCCGGCATCGGGTTCGCCGTGCCGGTGGGCACCGTGCGCCGCGTCGTGCCCGAGCTGATCGCCCGGGGTTACTATCCCCACCCCTGGCTGGGCGTGAACCTCTGGGCCTTGACGCCCGATCGGAACGAGATCCTGCGCCAGGCGGGCATGGAGGTGCCCGTGGAGGAGGGAATCCTGCTCCTGGAGGTTGTGTCCGGCAGCCCGGCCGACGAGGCGGGCCTGCGCGGCGGCCAGAACCAGGTGCGTATCGGGCGCTACATCCTGCCCGTCGGCGGCGATATTATTACGGCCATCGACGGCGAGCCGATCACGTCGGACCGCGATCTGACCCTTTTTCTCGACACCGAGACCCAGATCGGCCAGACGGTCGAGGTGACCTTCTGGCGGGAGGGGGAGCAGATGTCCACGTCGGTGACGCTCACCGAGCGACCTCGCTAACGCGCCAAGGTAGTTTTGTGGCCCGCATCGTCCCCTGCGGACGGTGCGGGCCTTTTTGTCGCGGTCCGTGTTGCTCCCCCTGGCAGGTTGTGATATACTGGGGACCGTTCAGAGATCTCACTGCCAAGGAGGACGCATGGCCAAACTCTGGCACAATGCCATCACCGACGTGCCCGGCATCCGCGTGGGGCACGTGACGGACGACGAAGCACTGACCGGCTGCACCGTCGTACTCTGCCCGCGAGAGGGCGCCGTAGGCGGTGTGGACCAGCGGGGCGGTGCGCCCGGCACCCGGGAGACCGACCTGCTGCGCCCCATGCACCTGGTCGAGCGGGTTCACGCCGTGCTCCTGGCCGGCGGCAGCGCCTTTGGCCTCGACGCGGCAGGCGGCGTCGTCTGCTGGCTGGAGGAGCAGGACGTCGGCTTTGACGCCCGGGCCGCCAAGGTGCCCATCGTCCCGGCCGCCATCCTCTTTGACCTGGACGTGGGCGACGCTTCCGTCCGGCCCGACGCGGCGATGGGCTACGCCGCCAGCGAAGCCGCCGCCGCCGGCCCGGTGGCCGAGGGCCGGGTGGGCGTGGGCACCGGCTGCACCGTGGGCAAGGTGCTGGGCGCCGGCCGGGCCAGCCCCTCGGGCCTGGGCACCGCCAGCATGGACCTGGGCGGCGGGCTGGTCGTGGGCGCCCTGGTCGCCGTCAACGCCTTCGGCGACGTGGTGGACCCGGCCAGCGGCGAGATCCTGGCCGGGGCGCGGGCCCTGATCGGCGGCGGCCACGCCGACACCCTGGCGACGATGAAGGGCCTCATCGGCAAGACCGTGCTGCGCTTTGCCGGGGGAAGCAATACCGTCATCGGCGTGGTGGCCACCAACGCCAAGCTGAGCAAGGAAGAGATCAACAAGGTCGCCCAGATGGCCCACGATGGCCTGGCGCGGACCATCCGCCCGGCCCACACCATGTTCGACGGCGACACTCTCTTTGCCCTGTCCACCGGCCAGAAGGGCGCCGACGTCAATCTGGTGGGCGCCTACGCCGCCGAGGTCGTCGCCGGGGCCATCGTCCGCGCCGTGAAAATGACGAATGACCAATGAACCAATGACCAGTCCCCAGTATCCAATATCCAATATCCAAGCCTGGACGGTGAGCGCGTTGACCCGCCACATCACGCGTCTCCTGGAATCTGACTCTGCGCTCCAGGACGTGTGGCTGACGGGCGAGATCTCGAACTTTAGCCGCGCTTCCTCCGGGCACCTCTATTTTACGCTAAAGGACGAGGGCGCGACGTTGAGTTGTGTCATGTGGCGCTCGGCGGCGGGGCGGTTGGGCTGGAAGCCCCGGCAAGGGGACGCCGTGCTGGCCCACGGGCGGATCTCGGTCTATGCGCCGAGGGGCGGCTATCAGCTCTACGTCGACCAGATGCGGCCCGCCGGCCTGGGCGATTTGCACGCTCGCTTTGAGGAGCTGCGCGACCGGCTCCGGGCCGAGGGCCTATTCGACGCCGATCGCAAAAAGCCACTGCCGCCCTTCCCCCGGCTGCTGGGCGTCGTCACCTCGCCGCAGGCGGCGGCCCTGCGTGACGTGTTGCAGGTCTTGCGCCGCCGCTATCCCCTGGTCCACGTGCTGCTGGCCCCGACCCTGGTGCAGGGCGACCAGGCCCCATCCCAAATCGTCGCCGCCCTCCAAACCCTCGACGCCCGCGACGAGGTGGACGCGATCTTGCTGGTGCGTGGCGGCGGCTCGCTGGAGGAGCTGTGGGCCTTTAACGAGGAGGAGGTGGCCCGGGCGGTGGCTGCCTGCCGCCACCCGGTGGTCAGCGGCGTGGGCCACGAGACCGATTTCACCATCGTCGATTTCGTGGCCGACCTGCGCGCGCCGACGCCCTCGGCCGCCGCCGAGCTGGCCGTGCCGGACCAGGCCGAGTTGCGAGAGCGGGTTGCAGGCTGGAGCCAGCAGTTGGCGCGGACCGTGGCCCAGCAGTTGGCCGGGGCGCGGCAGGCCCTGGGGCAGCAGGCGCGGGCCTTGCAGCGGCTCTCGCCCCAGGCCCGCGTCGACGCCCATCGCCAGCAGGTGGACGACGCAATCCGGCGGGCGGATCGCGCCCTGGCCCATAGCCTGGCGCTGCGTCGCACGGACCTGACCGGCCTGGAAGCACGTCTGGCCGCCCTCAGCCCCCAGGCAACGCTGGAACGCGGCTACGCCATCGTCCGCCGGACGGACAACGGCGCTGTGGTCCGCAACGTGGACCAAGTCACACCCGGCGATGCGCTGACCATCCGCCTCCGCGACGGAGAACTCGACGCCCTCACGCAACACGCCTCCCGAGCTCGTCGAGGGACGCAACACGAGGATGAAGCATGAGCGACGAACTAAAAGACCTATCCTTCGAAGAAGCCTTTGCCGAATTAGAAACCACCGTCCAGCGCCTGGAAGCGGGTGAGCTGACGCTGGAGGAGGCCATCACCCTTTACGAGCGGGGGATGCGCCTGGCGCGGCGCTGCAACGAGGCCCTCGACGCCGCCGAGTTGCAGGTGCAGCAACTGGCGGTGGGCGGCGGCCCGCAACAGTTGGGCATGTTTCTCGACGAGGGACAGTAGGACCGGCTTCCGTACCGGCCACAAGGGAGCGGGTAAGAAGCACGCTCTACCAGAGGCCGGGAACCAGCCGGTAGCGTGTCTCCTGGGCGTACTCGGTGTAGCCGGGCAGCTCCTCGTGCAGGGTGCGGTCCTCCAGCGCCGTGCGCAAGACCATGAACAGGGCGGCCAGGCCGCCGGCAACCAAACCCCACCACGAACCGAGGATCAGCGGCACCGCCAGCGAGTGGAACACGGCGCCCAGGTAGCCCGGATGGCGCACGTATTGGTACGGCCCCGTGTCGCAGACGGTCTGGCCTTTGTCCGCTTGGACGCGGGCCACCGTGGCAAAGTGGGCGTTGGCCACCATCGACCAGATGACCAACTCAACACTTTACCCCTGGCCCCGCCGCCACAAGAGTTGCCGGGGCGACGGCAGCTGCCAGCCCCCCTCGCCGCCGACGCGGACGTCGCGCCGCTGGAAGCGCCACCAGGCCAGCAGGGCAAAGAACACAGCCGCGGCGAGCAGGCCGGCGAGCCACGCGATGTTCAGGTCTTGGAAGGCATCTTGGGCCTGGTAATAGTTGAGCGGGGACAGCTTGGCGATGGGTTCCAAATCCTCGTTGAGTTTCGCCAGGCCGGTGATGAAAAAGCTGGCCACCAGCAGCAGCCCGGCCGCCGTCGCCGCCAAACGGCGCGATGGCAAGATCATGCTCAGCAGCAACGCCAGCGCGCCAAAGAGCAGCAGCTCGGCCAACAGCGACAGCAACGGCAGCCACATCCTGCCCCAGCCGATGTCCATCGAAGACCAGGTCATAGATACGATGAAGCCCAGCCAGGTGATGACCAGGATGGCTACAGTAGCAGCGACAAAGGCCAGGAGCCGGCCCATAAAAAGTGCCGTGCGGCTGATAGGGTGGGCCATGATCAGATCCAACGTGCCGCTCTCCTCGTCGCTGACCAGCAGGCCACTGCCCATCAGCACGCCAAAGATGCCCAGGATGAGGGGCATGTAGGAAAAGAATTCTATGGAGAGAAAGCCTTCTGGCGAGGCAAAGGAGGCAAAGTCGCCGAAAAAGGCCATGACCTCGGTCGGATAGACCTCCAGTAGATCGTTGAGCGCCTCCTGTTCCGTGGCGAACGAGTCGTACATCGAAACGAGCAGCACGGCCAACAGGGCGAGGGCAATGCCCCAACCGAGGATCTGTCCCCGGAAACGACGCAGTGTATAGCGGAAAACGGTTATCATTTTGCACCTTCTCCTTCATCCTCATAGTAGGCCAGGAAGACCTCCTCCAGTGAGGGCCGCTCAGTCTCCAGGTCGTTCACCGGGAAGGCGGCCAAGGCTTTGACAAGTCGATCTATTTCTCCTTCCACCTGCAGCAATACGCTCGTGCCCTCGTTCTGCGATAGCACCGTCACGCCGGGGACGTTCGTCAGGGGATCGATATCCACCGACTGCTTGAAGCGGACGTTGACGCGACGCATGGCGCGGTTAATCAGGGTGGAAGGCTCGGCGACCTCCACCACCACTCCTTTGCGAATGATGGCTACCCGTTCCGCCACGGCCTCCACCTCGCTCATGATGTGGGAAGAAAAAAAGACGGTGGCGCCGTTGGTCCTGGCCTCGGTGATCAGGCGCAACACCTCACGCTGCATCAGCGGGTCCAGGCCGAGCGTGGGTTCGTCCAACAGAAGCAATTGGGGCCGGTGCATCAGAGCCTGCACAATGCCGACTTTTTGTTTGTTGCCATGCGAGAGATTCTTGATAGGGGGCTTGAGAGGTAGATCGAGACGCTCGGTGAGCTGGCCGACAAAGTCCCAATCTGCCTCATTTCCACGCAGGGCGTTAAAATAGCGCAGCGCACCTTCGACCGCCATATTTGGGTTCAGTTGCAGCTCTCCGGGCAGATAGCCGGTGCGCGCCCGCACGGTTACTGGATCGGCCTGGGGATCGAGATTGAGCACGCGGATCGTGCCACCTTGGGGTCGAATCAAATCCAACATGCAGCGGATAGTCGTCGTCTTGCCCGCCCCATTGGGGCCGAGAAAGCCAAAGATCTCCCCTTGCCGCACTTCCAGATCCAGGCCGCGCAGCGCCTGCACCTTTCCGTAGCTCTTGGTCAGGCCCTGGGTCAAGAGTGCGATGTTCTCTGTCATCGTGGGTTCCTCCTCCGTGAGATGATGCCGGTTATCGTACCAACAAGAGACGCCAGGCGGTCGATTTTGCCTGGCCGGTTTGCGCAATCATTGTACATCGGCAGACCGCCAGGCGCTTGACGGCCATGAGCCGGCTTTCTGACAAGCTCAGGTCACTTCTCTGACGCCGAATGTCAGGAATGAGCGCGCGTGGGCTCTATCGAGAGCTGGCCGTGACCTGGTACAGCCCCCCTCCGCTCAGATCCACCACGTACAGCTCGCCCGTCTCATCCTCGCCAAAGGAGCTGAGCCGGACGTTCGGACGGGCCAGCTGGGCCATCTGCCAGTCGCCGTCGGCTGCCTGAGTGAGGCCCCAGATGCGCCCGCTGCAATAGTCGCCAAAGAGATAGACGCCGTTCAGGAGCGGATACTCGACGCCCCGGTAGACGTAGCCCCCCGTCACCGAGCAACCCTGGCCGTGATCGTATTCACGTACGGGCAGGGTCAGCCCTGCCCGGTCGCAGGGGCGGTCGGCGGGGAAGCAATGCCGCCCCTCCATGATGGGCCAGCCATAGTTCTGGCCGCCGCTGCTGCCCGCCGGCTGAACGTTGATCTCCTCGTAGGCGTTCTGGCCCACGTCGGCGATGTAGAGGTCGCCCGTCTGCCGGTCGAAGGTGTAGCGCCAGGGGTTGCGCAGGCCGATGGCCCAGATCTCGTCGCGGACGTTGGGATCGCCGACGAAGGGGTTGTTGGGGGGCACGGCGTAGGGTTGGCCGCCGTCCACGTCGAGGCAGAGCATGGCGCCCAGCAGCGTCGCGCCGTTCTGGCCATTGCCATATTGGTCGCCCGCGCCGCCGCCGTCGCCGGTGCCGACGTAGAGGTAGCCGTCGGGGCCGAAAGCCAGGTGGCCGCCGTTGTGATTGCGCGCCGGCTGGGCCAGGCTGAGAAGCACAGCCTCGCTGGCGGGATCGGCCCGGTCCGGCTCGTCGCTCACGGCGTAGCGGGCCACGACGGTATCGCCCTGGCGGTCGGTGTAGTTGACAAAGAACGCCCCATTGTTCGCATAATTGGGATGGAAAGCCAGGCCCAGCAGGCCCTGCTCGCTGCCTGAGGAACCCACCCGGTCGCTGATGTCGAGAAAGGGTGTGGGTAGCAGCGAACCATCACGCACGATGTGGATGCGGCCTGCTTTGTCCAGGACAAAGAGCCGCCCGGTACCGTCACCGGCGTGGGCGAGGCCGGTCGGCGCCTCCAGCCCGCCGACGACCAGTTGCAGCTCGACGCGGATCGTCGACGGGTCGCGGGGCTGGGTCGCGGCGACCGTGGGGGTTGCCGTCGGAGGGGAAGGCGTGGGCGTGTTGGTGGGGGGCACGGGCGTGGGGGTGTCGGTGGCAGTCAGAGTGGGTGGAGCTGTAGCACTGGGCGTTGACGTGGGGGTATCGCTCGGCAGCGGCGAGGTGGCTGTCTTGGTCGGCGGCATCGGCGGCGGCGTGTCCGTGGGCGGGGGGGCCGTGGGCGCATCGCTCGGGCTGGGCGAGACGAGGGCAACAGACGTGGCCGTTTCGATGGGTTGTTGCCCGCCCCCGCAGGCCGCCAGCCCTATCAGCAAGGAGGCCAGCACAAGTACGATTGAAAGGATTCTTGTAGGCACGGAAATTCTCCTGTCAGTTGGTGGTTCCTAACCCGGATAGACCGAAACCCAAAAGACAACAGGGTTGTCTGCGAAATTTTTGCACAAAAGGCAAGGATTTCCTGGGCTAGGCCC
>CAYLZO010000175.1:0-11365 GCA_964387775.1 uncultured Anaerolineaceae bacterium | reverse complement strand
AGCCAATCGGGCATGGTCGCTTCCGGGATCTGGTCTCCGCGCCGCAAATAGGGCTTGACGTCGAGAATGGGCGTCCCCTCGAAGGCGTCGAGACCCTGCACGCGCAGGCGCCGGCCCTCGTGCGCCAGCAAGCGCACGGCCGTCATGGCCAGGGGGTTGGGCCGGTGCGGGGAACGGGTAGCGAGTAACCCCACCAGCGGGAGCTCTTCCCGGCGCTCGGGGTGGACCCGCCGCTCTTTCGGCGGCTCGTCGTGGCGATCCAGCCACCAGATCAGCCAGATGTGGGAGAACCCGTCGAGGCCTTCCAGGGCCTCGGCCCACCCGGCGTCGATCTCGACTACGGCCTCGGCTTCCTCCCAGTGATCCTCCTCGTCCGCCGGCGACCGGCCACGGACCACCCGGCCAATGGGGTTCAGCGTCAGCTCACGATCTTGATTCATCACGCTCTCCCAGGTACACGTATTCGGCGTCAAAGCTCCAATCCCGGAGCGCTTCCAGCTCGACCTCGATGTGGGGCCTCAGCGGGTCGATGCGCTTGACCAGGTGCACGTCCACGACCCGGTTGTCGTTGACGCCCAGGGCGTCACAGATGGCGTCTTGGGCGATCTTGAGCCCGCCGTCGAGGTCGCGGCGGCGGGGTGTTTCAAAGTAAAAGTCGATGAACAAGCCCACGAATCCCTCGCGCAAGACGGCGACCAACTCGTCGGAGATCGTGCCCTCTGCCCGCAAACGGCGGATGATGCGGCGCACGCCTTTTTTGTATTTGCGGCTGGTCTTGCTCAAGATCCGCCGGCCCCGCACGGTGGCGTATTGTTGGTTGATGCTCGGCGGGAGCGGCAACTCGAACCGCGCCCGGAGCGTGTCCTCGTGTCCCATGGCCGTATTATAGCACATGCGTTCGGCCATGACAAGGCGGCCACAAAACGGAATCTGCAGGCTGTCGGAGACGATGCTTGGTGTTCGTAGTGTGTGCTTCAGCGCGCTTCTACGGCAAACGGCTAGCCCGGCATCCAGGCTTTGAGCAACCGCTCCACGACCCCGGCCAGTTTGGGGCCGACGTTCTCGATGCTCTCCAGCCCCTTGCGCTCCATCTGGCGATAGACGAGGCCCAGGTCCTGGGGCGTGTCTTCGATGGCCCAGGCGGCCTTTCGATAGGCCCACAGGCGATGCTGCGGCTCATCGTTCAGTTCCATCAGATAGACCTGGTTGGCCAGCGCCTCGACCACCCGCTTGTTCAACGTTCGCTTGTCGCCAGGAATGATGGGCCAGGGCATCCGGTCGCGGAGGCCGTACTGCTCGCACAGTTCTCTCAGGCAGAGCGCGGTCGTTGATGGCCTGCAACAGGTCCAGGTCTTGCAACACCAGCGGCGAGCGCTCCAGGACAAATACAGGAAACCCGAGCTCCAGGCAGACTTCACTCGTCAAGTGCCTGTCGCGTGTAATCCGAGATTACCGCCGGCCGCACGCCATCGATCTCCGATGCCATCTGCTCCAACAGCAATTGGTGCCAGTGTTCTCCTGTAGGCATCTGTTCATCCACATTTGTGGCGATCAGTTCGAACATTCGCTCGAGTCCTGCATAGAAGCCATGCAGGTTGAGCGCAACGCTGTCAAGATACAGATCGTCGTCAGATCTTTCGGCCTGACGCCAGGCTTCCTGTGCTCGTTTCACGACACGGTCCAGATCTTGACACTCACTCCGGATTCGATCTGCCAGCTGCAACAAGTGATCGCTCACACGGGAACTCCTTCTCGCTCAATGACACGTCGTAGCGCTGGACGACAATCATGTGGGTCAACCAGGTCCACTTTGAATTCTTCACTCAAGCCCGTCACCGCCGCCACCGCACGAAAGAAAGCGTCGGGTGGTATGCCCCACGCCGCCAGATCGATATCCGACCAGCGGGTGAACCACTCGTCGTGCGCAAGCGAGCCAAAGACGACGACGCGACTTGCCCCAAATCGCTCGCGGAGCAAGTCAGCAGCCGCCCGCGCCACGTCCCAGGCTCTGTCCCGTCGCTCGGGGTCTAGCTTCTCAAGAACTCTGCTCCCTGGTCGGTAAGCCTGCCATTCCTTCCTGCTCAATGCCAAGGCTGTTTTGCCCATACTTTGCTCCCAACTCGATCGAACACACCTTCCGTCAATCACATTGTAGCACACATCCGGGTGTCGGACAAGTCATCGATCAATCCCTCAACCACCTCCGCCAGCCGCGGCCCCACGTTCTCGATGCTCTCCAGCCCCTTGCGCTCCATCTGGCGATAGACGAGGCCCAGGTCCTGGGGCGTGTCTTCGATGGCCCAGGCGGCCTTTCGATAGGCCCACAGGCGATGCTGCGGCTCATCGTTCAGTTCCATCAGATAGACCTGGTTGGCCAGCGCCTCGACCACCCGCTTGTTCAACGTTCGCTTGTCGCCAGGAATGATGGGCCAGGGCATCCGGTCGCGGAGGCCGTACTGCTCGCACAGTTCTCTCAGGCAGAGCGCGGTCGTTGATGGCCTGCAACAGGTCCAGGTCTTGCAACACCAGCGGCGAGCGCTCCAGGACAAATACAGGAAACCCGAGCTCCAGGCAGACCTCCAGCATCCGCCGCGAGAGGCCGAATGCGCGCTCGGCGGGCTGGTAGTCGCCGGTGCCGACGACGCCCACCGGGGCGCGGCTCAACGCTCGGCGCAGCAGGTTGGGCGCGTTCTCCTTGATCTGGATCACGTAGCCGAAATCGTGGTGCAGTGCATCGAGCCCTCTCCCCACGAGGCGATTCTGCGCATTGCCGGAGAGATGGATGCCTCGATGATCATGGTCAACTGGCCGGGCGACGTGCCGGGCGAGGACGGGGTGGTCGGCGACGAATTGGAGCTCCTGATCTGGAACGCTGAGGTGCCCGTCTTTGTGAGCCGCATGACGATGGCGGCCAAGGCGTAGAATCCGTAGCAGCGCCTTCTCGACGGCATCGACCGGGAGCGCCCGAGTGCTATCAGCTTTGATATCCGCAGAACCGCAGCGCCAGCACGACCAGCGTCCGCGTCGCTGCCTCCAGGTCCGCCACCGGCACAAACTCGTCGGGCCGGTGCGCCTGGCGTACGTCGCCGGGACCAAAGAGCACGGTGGGCGTCTGCCCGGCGTTGATGAGCAGGCGCATGTCGGCGCCGTAGGTCATCCCCTCGACGCGCGCGGCCGAGCCCGTTGCGTCCGCATAGGCGCCGGTCACGGCGCCGACCAGGAGGTGGTCCGTGGGGATGCTCGCCGACTCGAACTGGCCGCCAGGCCATTCCACGGTGGGAGGATGCGACCGCAGCCAGGGGTCGGCCTGCGCTGCGGCGTGGACCGCAGCCTCCAGCGCCCGCCGGGCCTCGGCGGCGCTTTCGCCGATGGCCACGCCATGCCGCCCCTCAAAGGTCAGCTCCTCGGGCACCGACGACGGCCAGTTGCCGGCCCGCACCTTGCCCACAGAGATGGAAAAGGGGAGGTCATAGCGGGCGTATAGCGGGTCGTCGACGCCCTCGTTGCGCTTGCGTTCCAGGGCCGCCAGCGCCTCGTAGAGGGGGATGAACTTTTCGATGGCGTTCACCCCCTCCTCGCGCAGGGCGCCGTGGGCCGAGCGCCCCGGCACCGTGACCCGAAAGTCGAGGCCGCCGGCCTGGGCGGGCGCCACGATCAACTCGGTTGGCTCCAGAACCACCGCCCCGTCGGCGCGATAGCCGCGCTCCACGGCGGCCAGCGTGCCAATGCCACCGTCCTCTTCGCCCACCACGCTCTCGACTATCAGGCGGCCGCCGAGCTCGAGGCCGGCGTCGTGTAGCGCCTTGGCCGCATAAATAGCGCAGCACAGGCCGCCCTTCATGTCCACGGTGCCCCGGCCATAGATGCGCCCGCCGTCCACGGTGCCCTGCCACGGCGGATAGTGCCAATTCGCCTCGTCGCCGGCGGGCACTACGTCGATGTGGCCGTTCCAGATCAGGCTTTTGCCGCCCCGCTCCGATCCCAGCGTGCCCACCACGCCCAGCGCCCGCTCCCTTTCCACGCCCATGCCAAAGTAGGGGTGGCGGCGCAGCGCCTCCAGGTCGATGTCCCAGGTGTCTACTGCCAGGCCGCAGCGCGCCATCCGCGCAGCCACGTCCTCCTGGGCCGCCGTTTCGTCGCCTACGATGCTCGGAATGCCCACCAATTCGCCCACCGCCTCGACCAGGCCGTTGAGGTCGATGGCCTCCAGTGCGCGTTTTTCTATGGGGTTGATCACGGCGCCTCCCTCAACGTCAACTTTGCCTCACGCTCATCTCTGCAATCTGCGGACATGGTTCACCACGTCCCAGCGCCGGGCGGGGTCCAGGTTCTCGGTCAAGCTGAGCATCACGCCCCGGCCCTGGGTGATGACGATAAAGATCTCGGCGTCAGACAGATCGGCCACGGCTTTGCCGCCCAAGTCGGCCGGCGGGGGCTCGAAAAAGCCGCGTAGGGTCCCGTTGCCGGTGCCCACGGCGCCGTGGCACACGGCACCGTGGGTGCCGAACAGGGCCTGGCCCCGCTGCACGCAAAAGGTGCACTTTTCCATGACGCCCGCGCTGCGGACCATCACGTCGGGGTTGAGCTGCTGCTCCAGCGGCGGGTCAAAGACCGGGTCGGCGATGAGGCGCAGCAGCGCCCCGGCGACCAGCCCCTCTCTTTCCAGCTCGCCTTCGCTGACCATCGTCTCGGCTGCGATCCTCCGATCTCTAAATCTAGAGGCATTTGGCCTCTCTTTGCGATTATAGCATACTCCCGACCCGGACACAATCACCGGTTCGGCCGGGTGTTCGAAGCAGAACGCAAAGGCAAGATGTCAGCCCAACACTCGCGGTGGAAAGATGCGATTACAAGTTGACGTAATGCTGTGGTTGCGCTGCTATAATGTGCTATATCTTGTTACATCTTGCTCGTCCGATTTTGACATTTGTCCGCAACCATGATACACTTTGCGCCATGGACAACATCGACCCGTTGTTGACAACCCGGCAGCTCCAAGACTTGCTCCAGGTGGACCGCATCACCATCTACCGGATGTTGAAAGACGGCCGCCTGGAGGGCTTCAAAGTCGGCGGCCAGTGGCGGTTCTCGCGTCAGGCCATCGAGCGCTGGCTCCAGGAGCAGCGCGCCGACCTGGACGTGCCCGAACCGCCCCCGGCCACCGCCGACCTGCAACCCTCCGCCGAGGCGCTGCCCCTGTCTTGCATCCAGGCCATCCAGGACATCTTTGCCGAGGCCCTGGGTGTGGGCACGGTTACGACCGCCGTGGATGGCACGCCCCTGACGCCCATCGCCCACTCCTGCGACTTTTGCAACCTGATTCTGAGCAGCGAGGGCGGGCGGCAGCGCTGCATCGGCTCGTGGCGAGCGGCAGCCGCAAGGACGGGCGACGCGCCCAACCTGGCAACCTGTCACGCCGGGTTGTGTTACGTCTGGGGCCGGATCACCGTTCGGGGCGAGTTCGTCGCCGCAACCCACGCCGGCCATTTTCTCGACACGCCGCCCACCGGCGACGAGTGGCCGGCCCGCCTCGCCGAACTGGCCGCCGCCGCCGGCGCGGACCAGCAGAAGCTGCATCAAGCCCTGGCCCGCGTCCCCGTGCTGGACCAGACCCGCCAGCAGCAGATACCGCGCCTCATGCACCGTGTCGCCGCCACCTTTTCCGAGATCGGCGAGGAGCGCCTTAGCCTGCTGGGCCGCCTGCGCCGCATCGCCGAGATAACTGGATACTAGATATTAGATATTCGATGTTGGAAAAAGACCGGAACAGCCAATATCCAATATCTAATACCTAAAAACAAGCACAATGGAGTGAAAAATGAGAAAGCTGTCAGATGCACAACAGAAACAACTCCGCGAGATATTCGGCCCCCGCGTCGCCTTTGACGAGACGGAGCGGATGTTCTACAGCCACGACGTGGGCTCGCTGCCCAGCCTGGTCAAGCCCATCGTCGGCAAGACGCTGCCGGCGGCCGTGGTCCAGCCGCTGACCGAGGAGCAGGTCATCCAGGTCTCTGCCTTTGCCCGGACCTACGACGTGCCGCTGGTGCCGCGTGGCAAGTCCACCTCGGGCTACGGCGGCGTGCTGCCTACCCGGGGCGGGCTGGTCGTCGATTTCGCCTGGATGAACGAGATCCTGGAGATCGACGCCGAGGCCATGACCGTCACCGTGCAGCCGGGCGTCGTCTGGGAAAAGCTGG
The DNA here is from genome assembly GCA_964387775.1 of uncultured Anaerolineaceae bacterium. GTDB lineage: Bacteria > Chloroflexota > Anaerolineae > JAAYZQ01 > JAAYZQ01 > CAYLZO01. Next base: position 5,165 of record CAYLZO010000175.1, on the reverse strand, counting down.
AGGCCGAGCTGAACAAGCAGGGGCTGGCCCTGCGCACCTACCCCTCCAGCGCGCCATCGTCGACCGTGGGCGGCTGGCTGGCCCAGGGCGGCGTCGGCTTTGGCGCCTACGAGTACGGCCCCTTTCGTGAGAACGTCGTCGCCTGCCGCGCCGTGCTGCCCAGCGGCGAGCCCCGCGAATTCAGCGGCGACGACCCTTCGACACTCCCTTCGGTCGCAGGGCAAAGCCTGGATCTCGTGAGCGACGCCGAGGGCAGCACCGGCCTCATCACCCAGGTGACGCTCCGCGTGCGCGCTCACGAGCCGGAAGCCCTCTGGGGCGCCTGTTTCGACCGCGCCGCCGACTTGGCCCGGGCGCTTCAGGCCATCCGCGAGGCGGAGCTGCCCTTCTGGTCGATCAGTTTCCTCAACCCGACGATGGCCGACGTGCAGAATAACCTGCCGCCCCACATGGAACACGGCCACGTCGTCGAGACCTATCGCCCCACCGTCCCCGAAGGCTACGTGGCGATTTTCGTCGCCCCCGCGTCGCGGCGCGAGACCATCGAGGCCCGGCTGCCGGGCCTCGTCGCCGACGCCGGCGGCCGGCCGGTGGACGCCGAGGTCGTCGCGCACGAGTGGGACAACCGCTTCGACCTGATGCACGGCAAGCGCCTGGGGCCGAGCACCGCGCCCAGCGAGGTCGTGGTGCCCCTGGCCAACCTCGACGGCGCGCTGGCCGGCATTGAAGAGCGAGTCGAGCTGCCGATGCTAATGGAGGGCCTGGTGGACGGCCTCAACGGCGAGACGACGCTGCTCGGCTTTATCCTCCACGACGAGCGCAAGTTTAGCTTTAACTTTGCCTTTGCCCTGGCGCTGACGGTGCTCAAGGTAGCCAAGGAGAACGGTGGGCGGGCCTACGCCACCGGGCTCTATTTTACCAACGAGGTGGAGCGCGTGCTGGGCGCCGAGCGTTTACGCCGCTTGCGTGCCTTCAAAGCCGAGGTCGATCCGCAGAACCTGCTGAACCCCGACAAGGTGCTGGCCGGCAAGCCGCTGCTCTCGGCGTTCATGGGCCTGGCCGGCGCCTTTGAGCCGCTGGTGCGCCGCTTCGGCAACGCCGCCAAGTCGCCCGTGGGCGAGCGGATCGAGGGCCAAGGCCGGCGAGGCATCCCCGACGACGTGGCCTGGTACGCCTACGCCTGCTCCCAGTGCGGCTACTGCGTGGACGAGTGCGACCAGTACTACGGCCGGGGCTGGGAGAGCCAGACGCCGCGCGGCAAGTGGTACTTCTTGCGGCAGTACATGGAGGGCAAGGTCGATTGGAACCAAAAGATGGTGGACACGATCCTGGCCTGCACCACCTGCGAGCTGTGCAACGTCCGCTGCTGCGAGGACCTGCCCATCGAGCCGAGCTGGCTCAAGCTGCGCGGCCAGTTGATCCACGACGAGGACCGGCTGACCTTCCCGCCCTTTGAGATCATGCGCCAATCGCTGCTGAAGGAACACAACATCTGGGCCTCGTACCGCGTCGACCGCCCGCGCTGGATGCCGGAAGACAAGCTGGGCATGTTGCCCGAGCGTGCCGAGATCGCCTACTTCCCTGGCTGCACCGCCTCCTACGTCGAGCACGACATCGCCCAGGCCACGGCCTGCCTGATGAACAAGGCCGGCGTCGAGTTCACCTACCTGGGCCACGACGAGGCGTGCTGTGGCATCCCCATGCTGGTCGCCGGGCTGTGGGACGCCTGGGAGACGATTTTGCGCCACAACGTGGCGGCCATGAAGGCCCGGGGCGTCAAGACGGTCGTGACCTCCTGCCCGGCCTGCTGGCTGGCGTGGCACACCTTCTATCCCGAGTGGGCGGCCAAGCTGGGCATCGACTACGACTTTGAGGCCAAACACTACAGCGAGCTCCTGGCCGGGCAGATCGAAGCGGGCCAGTTCAGCCTCGACCGCGAGGTGAACCTGACCGTCACCTGGCACGACTCCTGCCACATGGGCCGCGCCGGCAAGATCTACGAGGCGCCGCGCAAGCTGATCCAGGCCATTCCCGGCATCGAGTTCGTAGAGATGGAGCACAATCGCCAGGAAGCCCACTGCTGCGGCTCGGTGCTCAGCCTGGTGGCCGACCCCGACGTGGGCGAGCGGGTCGGCGACGTGCGGTTGGCCGAGGCCGAGGCCGCCGGCGCTCAGGCAGTGATCTCCGCCTGCCCCTGCTGCGAGGTCCAACTCCGCGTCACCGCCGACAAGACCGGCCGCGACCTGCCCATCATCGACCTGTCGGCCCTGGTCTGCGACAGCGCCGGCATCGAACATCCCGACTCGACGCCCTACGCCCTGGAGATGTGGGCCGTGTTCGAGGCCATGATCCGCCTGCTCAAACCGGAGGCCATGGCCGACTTTATGGCCGACCTGCTGCCGGAGATGATCGCGGCCATGCCCGGCCCCTTCCCGGCGATGATGAAGATGGTCAAGGGCTCGCCCGGCCCGGTGCGCGAGGCCATGATCGCCCTGATGCGGCCCATGATGCCCTTCCTCTTCCCCCGGCTGCTGCCGGGCATGATGCCCAAAGTCATGCCCGACATGCTGGCTGCTGTCGGCCAGCGCGTCCCCATGCCGCCGCACATGGAGGAGCAGATGCCTGACCTGATGCCGGCGGCCATGGACAACCTGATGCCCAAGATGCTGCCGCTGATCATCCCGCACTTTATGCCCAAGATGGAGGCCTACCTGCGGGGCGAATCCCAGAACGGGCGTTAATACTGCTTTACCGCATAGGCGCAAAGAACGCCAAGATTTCGTGTCAATTCTTTGCGTCCTTTGCGTCTTGGCGGTGAAACAAGGTGGACCTGATCCGGGGCACGGTTGCGGCGGCGCTGCGCCGGCTGCGGTAGCGGATCAGTGGGCCTCGATCCAGGCCGCCAGGTCGTCGATGACGATCTCGGCCACGTGTCCCGGCTCGGTGAAATCCTCCGTGGGCGTGCCCATCCCCTCCCCTTCGATAAAGAGGTGGTTCAGCGAGGGGTAGAGTTTGAACTCGACGTCGGCCCGGCCGGAAAGCGCCGACTGCCAGCCCTGGTAATCGCCGACGCTTACCTGGTAATCGCGCTCGCCCTGCATGATGAGCAGCGGCTGGTCGAGGGCCTGGGCCGCGGCCGGGGGATCGTAGTCGCGTAGATCCAACCAATAGGCCGGCGGCAGCCCCAGGGGCAGGTCGGCAGGCGGCGTATCGAGGGAGAGCCCTTCTTCCTTGACCCGGGCCACCTGCGCCTCGATCTCGGCCAACGTTGCCTCTTCTTCTTCCGACAGCTCGCCGTCGAGCTCCATGACGTAGGCCACCTGCTCCAGGTAGACGTCCTCCAGGGGGCGCGTTGTGCCGGCCATGATGGCGAATCCGGCAACGTCGGGCGCCAGCTCCCCAATCCGGGGCACGAGCATGCCGCCCAGGCCGTGGCCGACGACGTAGATGCGCTCGGCGTCCACGTCCTTCATCCGCTGCATCAGCGCGAGGGCGTCCACGGTATCATCAATGACCTCGTCATAGACTGTGAATTCGTCCTGCAACGCGGCGACCTGGTCAGGATACTCGCGGCTCCGCTTTTCGAAGCGCAGCACGGCGATGCCCTTCGAGGCCAGGCCCCAGGCCAGGTCGCGGAAGGGCTTGTTGAATCCCGTCGTCTCGTCCCGGTCCTGCGGCCCGGCGTCGGGCACCAGCAGCACCGTTGGAAACGGTCCCTCGCCTGCGGGCTGCGTAAAGGTCGCCGGCAAGATCCAGGGCACGTTGCCCACCACCAGGTTCCGCTCCTCAAAGGCGTCCAGGTCGGCATAGTCGGGCGGCACGTAATAATCCCCTGGATCGGACACGGCCTGGGGATTGTCGAAAAAGAGGCCGGCCACGAGCCCGGCCTGGTCAAAGAGCACTTGCACGTCGAGAGACCCCTGGGAAAACTCGGTCGTCACCTCGACCAGGTCGTAGCCCTCTCTTTCTTCCAGGCGGGTACCGATCTGCCCCTGGTAGGACCCAAATTGGGTCAGGACGCTCTCCCACGCCTCCTGGAGCTTGTCGGCGGGGAGCACGTCTTTCAGGCCGGCGTCAAAGGTCCGGACCACGTCCTGGTAGCGGCCCTGGGCCAGAAGCTCCACCAGGCCCTGGGCCAGAGCTTCGGGGTCGAGGGCTGTGGGCGTCGGCGGCGGCGGTGTCGCCGTGGGCACCGGCTCCCCACAGGCAGAGAGCAGCAGCCCGATAGAAATAGACACGAGCAACAATCGAAAGGACGCTTTCATCCCCACTCCCTTTCCTGGCTAGTGCTTCGTCACGGTGAACAGATGCCCCTCACAAAGAGTATAGCAGAGTCGGTGCCGGGCGTCAAAACCGAGTCGCGGCCACCGGCGGAACAAGGATGCAGGGCATCAACCGCCCCCTGAGCCGATTGCCATTCCCTGCCGGTTGTGGTATCATGGGCTCCTGCAAAAATGAGCTCGCGGCCAGGGTTTTTCTTTCGTAACGAACGCTGGCTGGGACGAGCCAGCCCAAGCGAGGGAGATATGCTGAAACAAAAGATCGGTTTGTTCTTGATGATCCTTGCCCTGCTCCTGACGGCGTGTGGCTCAGATGAGCCGCCGCCGACTGTTAAGCCGCCGACTCCCACAGAGCCCCCCGCCGTCGAGGGCGGCCTGCTCATCAGCGAGGTGCTGCCCGGCGTCCTGGGCGTCAACAACAACCTGGAATTCGTCGAACTCTACAACGCCGGCGCCGCGCCCGTGGACCTCGACGGCTGGTCGCTCTGGTACCGGCTGGCCGACAACCGGGACGAGGAGCTGGTCCACGCCTGGGCGGGGCGCGCCGACGTGCCGGGCCACGGCCACTACCTGCTGGTCCGCGCCGGGCAGGACGTGGGCACCGTGGCCGACGCCACCTACGACCTGGCCCTCTTTGAGAAAAAGGGTGGCCTGGCCCTGCGCAATCCCGGCGGCGAGATGGTGGACGCCGTGGTCTGGGGCGAGGGACCGGGCGACTACCGGGGCGGCGCCCCGGCCCCCGCGCCCGAGGGGGGCGCCAGCCTGGAGCGCCTGCCCGGCGGCGAGGCCGGCAACGGCGCCGACACCGGCGACGACGCCTCTGACTTTGCCTCGAACCCCGCGCCGAACCCGCAGAACAGCGGCGATCCCGTGGCGCCCCTGCCC
>CAYLZO010000174.1:0-11403 GCA_964387775.1 uncultured Anaerolineaceae bacterium | reverse complement strand
CCTGTGGCGGTCAGGCACATCCCCAAAGGGGACTGGCGAAGCGGGGGACTGCGCGACACTCCCTTTGGTCGCAGGATGCCGCTCAGACTGAGCGGAACCGAGATTCAGCGCCTGCCAGCAGTTGTGCGGCTCGCGCAGGTCGAGCAGCAGGAACTCGTCGGCCTGGGTTGGGGCGAACTCGTGGGCCTTGATGTCCACGCCCCGCACCCAGTAGCCCTCTCGCTTCAGTTTCTTGACCAGGTGCCCGCCGATAAACCCGCCGGCACCGCACACCAATGCCTTTCTCATGCGCTTCTCTTCCTCCTGGTAAGCTTTCAGTAGTCAGCGTTTAGCCGTCAGCGTTTAGCCGTCAGCGTTTAGCCGTCAGCTCTTGCGCCGAGGCTCATCGGCCTGCTGGCGGCTGATAGCTGCTCGCTCTGATAAGCGATCACGTCTCGCAGGATCTCGTCCAGCGACCGCTTCGGCTGCCAGCCCGCGTGGCGCTCGATCTTGGACACGTCGGGCACCCGGCGCTCCATGTCCTCGAACCCGGCGCCGTAAGCCTCCTCGTAGGGGATGAGCTCGATCTCTTCCTCCACCCCGGCCAGCTTTGCCACCCGCCGGGCCAGCTCCAGGATCGAGACCTCCTCCGTGGAGCCGATGTTGAACACCTCGCCCACCGCCTTCGCCGACTCGGCCAGGGCGACGATGGCCGCCACCGCATCGGCCACGTGCATGAAACACCGGGCCTGGCTGCCATCGCCATAGACCGTCAGCGGCTCGCCGGCCAGGGCCTGCCGCACGAAACGGGGCACGACCATGCCATAGCGGCCCGTCTGCCGGGGGCCGACCGTGTTAAAGAGGCGAAAGACCACCACCGGCAGCTCCATCTGCCGGTGGTAGGCCAGGGCCAGGAACTCGTCCACGGCCTTGGAAGAGGAGTAGCTCCAGCGGGCCACCGTCGTCGGCCCCAGGACCCGGTCGTCGTCCTCGCGGAAGGGCACGCGGGTGTTCTTGCCATAGATTTCCGACGTGGAGGCGATGAGCACCTTCTTGCGGTAGCGGTTGGCCACTTTGAGCACCGAGCGGGTGCCCAAGATATTCGTCTCGATGACGTGCACGGGGTCCCGGATGATCAGCTCCACGCCGACGGCCGCCGCCAGGTGGACGACCACGTCACACTCGCTCACCAGCCGGTCCATCACCACCTCCTGGGTGATGGTGTCGAGGGCGAAGCGAAAGTCGGACCGGCCCTGGAGGTGGACGATGTTTTCAAAGCGGCCCGTCGAGAGATCGTCGATCACCGTGACCCGGTGCCCCTGGGCCAGCAGCGCCTCGGACAGGTGGGAGCCGACAAAGCCGGCCCCACCGGTAATGAGATAGTGGGTCATGGTCTAGGATCTATCCTCCCCCTAAATACCTCACGCTATCCCAGAATCTACCATCATCCCTTCCAGTCAATGACTACAGCCCAGGGCCTACGTTCTGCGGTGTAAACACGATCCTCCCAAGCCCTAAACTGGATCCTGCCCACTTCCGACCTTGGGCCGGAAACGACGCGCAACGCTCATTGTATAGGGGAGGTAGGAATTTGTCAAGTAGGCGCCCGGAATCAGATTGCCTGCGCAAAAGCCGTAGAGGATGAGAAATCGGCGAATATGGGGCGATCTCGGCGTAGAACGATGTCAGGAATTGATGCAGGTTCTGGCCCTTTTCGCAGGGATCGGTGGCCCTTCCCGGTGGTTTGGAACCAGGCCTTTAGGGTTTTGTCATCCAGAGCGACGATTTGGCACCGAGACAACCTACTCCGGTCCCAAAGAGCGCGCCCAAAAGGTCTTGGTCCTTCAGAAGTGCTGCTTCCAAATGCCTCGAATTGACAGGAGGTTCAAAGTGATATAGAATGGGGATGCTAGGGGTTGTTGTGTTTCCGCTGATGTATTTCTAGATTTCGTACAATTTCTCTTTTTCTCGCCCGGCTGCCTCTCCCACGGGACAGCGGTGGGGTGAGTTCCGTTTCCGATCCGGGCAATCCGGAATCACAAGAGGACACAGACCACATGCAGCACCAAATTGGTGATTGGCACAACGTTGTGACTCTCGATTGCTGGCAAGCCCTTCTCGAACCAGAAGTTGGCCGACGCCTCCGGGCGTGGCGGACTTTTGGTTTTTTCTTTCAGAGACCGGCCGGGCGGCCGCCCGAGAGCGCGATGGCGGCTCCTGGCAGTCCAGCAGAGCCCTTGGAAAGGAGGTGAGCGCAACCACAGATTTCTCGAAAACGGACGTGTACGAGCTCCACGCGCTTTGACCAGATCATTTGGGAAAGGAGAAACAGAGACCCATGAAGCGCATCAAGTGGTTACACCTTTTGATTATCGCCACCATGCTGGTGGTCCTCATCCCGACCTCGGCAGGGGTCGTGGCCCAGGAACCCCAGCGCCAAGCCCCCGATCGGGAGCGGAGAGAGGCGCCCAGGAGCCAAAGACCCGGCGGCGCGGTCCAGGAGGGGCCTCAGATGCCCATCGTCGAGGCCCCCCCGGGCGTGCGAACCCCCGAGCAGGCTCTCCGGATCATCGACCCCGAACTGCGCCCCGAGGCGCGGGCCGGGGGAGAGGAACTCGTCAAGGTCACCGTCCTGGTTCAGCACGACGTCGATCTGGCGCGCTACTTTGACCGCCTCCGCGTCGTCGAGGGACCCGAGTTCAACCGCGTCGTGGGCCTCGTCAAGGCCGACGACCTCATCAAGCTGGCCACCGTGCCGGCCACACTGGCTATCCTGAACATGGAAACGCGCCAGGCCCCCCAGCCGCCCGACCCCTTCGCCCTGCTGGGCGAGGCCGATCCGCCGGAGCGGCTCACCCGCTCGCTGGAAGACGTGAACCCGCCGGACCTGTCCCGCGAGGAGCGGATGTTCGGGTCAGGACCGAGGACGACGGAGGGCAACGCCCCCCAGTCCTTCTACACCAACGACACCAACGGCGTGTGGGAGACCTGGAGCCAGGGCATCACGGGCGACGGGGACGTCGCGAACGATCCCGTCAAACTGGCCGTGGTGGACACCGGCGTGGACTTTGCCAACCCCGACCTTTTTGGCACCCAGGCTCGCGTCTGGTCGCCCAACTCGAACTACTATGACGCCAGCGGCGGCATTGGCTGGCCCATCGCCTTCGACGACCGCTCCATGTCCGACTTTGCCCTGGACGTAAAGGACTATCGGGGCAACTGGGGCTGGTACATGAACGCCTTCGAGGTCATCCAGGACCCCGACCTGGGCAGTCTCGATCCCTTCACCTTTACCGTCGATCACCCGGACCTGGGCATGGAGGTGGTCTATACCATCAGCAGCACGGTCCAGTCCTGGAACACCAACGGCGGCCTCTATCGCTTTGGCTGGCACCCCGACGACACCCTGGCCGCCCAACTGGGCGAGACCCCCGGCGTGCTGGTCACGGGCGAGGACACCGCCGGCACCGATTGGGGCCTGTTCGACACTATCTATGTCGACATCCTGCCCGACTATCTCTTTGATGCCGGCGCCTTCGACGCCTGGGCCTTCCTGGGCCAGGAGATCGCCTGCATCAACCTCGGATGGAGCGCCCCCGGGGCCTGCGACCTGTCGGCCGGCATGATATACTACATCGCCGACGGCAAGACCCCCGTGCCCGGCTCCGATTGGCTCTACGGCCTGCCGCCCATCCTCGACGACGGCTCCGTCGTGGCCTTTATGCTCAACGACGTCACCGAGAACGGCGGCGACCACGGCACCCTCTGCGCCGGCACGGCCGTCGGCCAGGGCAACATCGTCGAGATGCCCTACGGCGGCACCTACGGCGACATCTACTGGCCGCCCAGTTGGTACAATCCCGGCGTCGATGGCGGCATCTCCCAGGGACCCGGCCGGGACACCAAGCTGGTGGCCATTGGCAACTACTATGCCGGCGGCTCGTCCCTCAACAACTATGACTTTGTGGCCCTCGGCTACGATGGTCTGCCCGCCGGCCACCCCAACGACGCCAACGACCAGCCCCACATCTATACCAACTCCTACGGCTCGGGCGCCGTCGAGAACGACGGCTGGAACCTCTCGTCCCGCTACGTGTCGCTCATCAACCGCGGCTACGTGGCCCAGCAAGGCCTGGCCCTGCCGGACGGCGGCGACCACTCGCCCCTCTTTGTCGGCTCCACCGGCAACAGCGGCTTTGGCTACGGCACGGTCACCAGCCCCCAGCCCGAGACGGCCGTCATGGTCGGCGTCGAAACCGTCTTTGGCCAGTTCAACCTGGGTGACACCGCCCTCTCCCGCGACTGGGTCAACTGGGGCCAACTGGGCGGCTTCTCCGACCGGGGTCCGACCTCCATGTCGACCCTGGGCGTGCACACCCTGGCCAACGGCTTCTTTGGCAGCGGCAACATCCCGCTCAACTACCTCATCGGCGGTGACTGGGCCGTGGACTTTTGGGCCGGCACCAGCCGCTCCGGCCCCGAGGCCGGCGGCATCCTGGCCCTCATCTACGACGCCTTCTGGCAGAAGCACGGCCGCTACCCGACCTGGTACGAGGCCCGCAACCTGCTCATGAACGGCAACCGCGCGGCCTTTAACGACCCCAAGGCCGGCCCCGGCCTGGCCAACGCCCTGAACGCCGTCGAGATCGTGACCGGCACCCGGGGCCTGATGGTCAGCAGCTCCGAGGGCGACGGCTACTGGATCCCCGGCGAGTACCGGGGCGACGAATTCCCCGGCTTTGCCCGCGGCCTCTTCTCCGGCGAATCGGACACCGAGGTCTTTAGCGTCACCAACCATGGCGACGCGGCCGTCACGGCCAACCTGGCGCCCGTCTCCCTGGAGATGTACGACAGCCGCGACTGGAACTTTACGACCCTGCCCCTGGACGACGAGGGTCCTGGCACCCGCTACTACGGCCGGCGCCTCTACGGCCCACCGGACAGCAACCCCGGCTACGAGGCAAGCGATCCCTTCTTTGACTCCACCGATCCCGCCGACGTCGAGGCCCTGACGGACGCCGACCTGATGGTCGTCCGCATGTCGTGGCCCGAGTCGCAGTTCCAGGAGAACCCCGGCGCCAACTGGTGGTTCCTCTATGCCGCTGCCTGGCGCGACGTGGACGTCGCCGATAGCAGTTGGTTCACCGACACCAACGCCAACGGCGTGATGAACTCGGGCGAGTTCCAGGACGAGTGGGTCCGGATCAGCTACGACTATCACGGCAACACGGCCGAGGTCCGCATCCGCGAGCCCATGAACCTCATCAACGGCGAGGTCTGGGAGAACGAGCCGGCCCTGGCTGCCATGGACGACATCCTGATCATGCCCCGCCACTTCTACTACGGCGGTTTCGACACCACCGACCTCAAGATCACGGTCGAGCTCTACGAGGAGGTCGAATGGGCCGAGATAACGCTGGACACGGGCGAAGTGACTGTCCCGGCGGGTAGCACCGAGACCTTTGAGGCAACGGCGGACACGATCCTGGCCAGCAATGTCTACCTGGACGAGGACTTTGAGACGTGGCCCCTCAGCGGCTGGAACATCGCCAACAACGGCGGCGACTGCGTCTGGCGCGAGGGAAGCGGCGATTCTTTCACGAACGTTGACCCCAACTTTACCGGGGGCAGCGGCGAGTACGCCGACGCCGACAGTGACGAATGCGGTCCGGCGACCCTCATGGACACCGAGCTGCGGACGCCGGTCATGGATCTCTCTGCCGAGACGACCATCATCCTCGAGTTCAAGTGGGACTATGACACGTTCAGCGGACTCGACACCGCCGACGTGGACGTCAGCAACGACGGCGGCAGCACCTGGACCAACGTCTGGTCCCGGTCAGGCAGTGACTACTGGGGTCCGAATACCACCCGGCTCGACATCAGCGCCCTGGCCGCCGGCCAATCGAACGTCATGGTCCGCTTCTACTACTACGACGCCGAGTGGGAGGGCTGGTGGCAGGTGGACGATGTCCGCGTCTATAGCGGGGTCGTCGAGCCGCCGGGCGAGTACGCGGGCTACATCAAGCTGACCTACACCGAGCCCTACACCTACTCCGAGTACCTGCCCGTCGAAAAGCAGATCTGGTTCCCGGCCGACATCGACCCGGTCCTGGGCGGCGTGGAGCAGCCCTACCCCTACTCCAACGGCGAGATGTTTGGCGGCCGCGGGCCCAGCTCCACCGGCGAACGGGCCGAGTCGGGCGACTGGCGCTTCTTCTACACCGACGTCGTCGGCCAGCCCGATCCGGGCAGCTACCTGCTGGCCCACACCACCTGGGAGGCCCCCGGCACCCCGCCGTGGGCCACCGACCTCGATACCCTCTTCTACGGCCCGGTCCCCCACGACCCGCTCTTTACCGGCTTTAACAACGTCTTTGGCCCCCACGGGCTGGAGGTGGTCGGCGGCAGCCTGCGCGCCGGCAGCGCCCCCGATTGGGACTATCACACCTCCACCGGCGGACCGAGTGACTGGAACTCGATCCCGATGGAAAACGAGGGCCTCTACGGCGTGGCCGCCCAGGTCGTGCGCTGGGGCGGCGAGATGACGCGCGTGCCCTACACCATCACCGTCGGCACCGTCCAGGCGACCCCCGAGGTCGTCATGGAGGGCCTGACCTGCCTGTCGTGCACCGTGCCCATCTACTTCAAGACCAACCACGAGGACCTGGCCGGCCGGGCCCTGGACGCCATCGGCTACGGCTTTAACCAGCCGGTGCACGAAACGCTGCCCGTCACCCAGAGCGAGTCGACCTTCTACAACTATACCATCACCGCCGAGGACGCCTACAAGCTCCAGGTCAACACCTTCCACCCCAACCCCTCCGTCGACGTGGACCTGGTCGTCTACTACGAGGGCACCCCCGTCGGCTCCTCGGGTCGCTCCGACTCGAACGAGCAGGTGCTGCTCTCCAACCCGCCGGCCGGCGAGTACCAGATCGAGCTCTATGGCTACGGCATCCCCATGGGCATCACCCCGACCGCCCTCGACATCGTCGAGATCAGCGGCGCCGGGGCCATGACCGTGGGCAACCTGCCGACCAGCATCGAGACCGGCGTCTGGTACGAGATGGACCTCCACTTTGAGACCCGGCCCGACTTTGGCGTCTGGACCGGTCTGGTCTTCCTCGGCCCGGAGGGCTCGCCCACGGCCGTCGAGATCCCCGTCACCCTCTACCAGGGCGACGCGGAAAAGATGGCCTGGCAAGACTCTGTGCTCCCCGGCGAGTTGGTGACCTACACCCTGACCCTCACCGCGTCGCCCGGAGGCCCCGTCTGGTGGAACCTGGTCGACTCGGTCCCGGCCGGCATGGAGTTCGTCTCCGTCGAAGGGGCCGATTACAACCCGGTCCTCGACCAGATCGAGTGGACCGGCTACCTGGGCAGCGGGGGCGCCGTCACCGAAGGCTTTGAGAGCGGGATGACGCCGCCGCCGGGCTGGACGCAGGAGATCAGCAACACGGCCTACACCTGGCTCGTGACCGATTCTGTCTACATCCACTCTGGCGCCCACGGGGCTTATGTGCCCTACGACTATGACCAGGACGAATGGCTGCTGAGCCCTGAGGTGGAGATCACCTCCGGCATGCTGGACCTCTGGTCCCAGGGCAGCGTCTACTGGTGCCGAGACACCAACGACAACTGCGACGTCAACGCCTGGCTCGTCGTCGGCGCCGTCGGCGGCCTGGACGACGTGCTTCTCGGCCAACTCGAAGACGACTGGCCAGCCAACTGGACCTGGACGCAAGGCACCTTCAACCTGACGCCGCACCTGCCGGGTGGGCCGGTGCGCATCGGCCTCCAGTACGTCGGCAGCAACGGCGCCGACGCGGCCGTGGACGACGTGACCCTGATCACGCCCATCGACAACGTCACTCACACCATCACCCTCACCCTGCGCGCCACCGAGCTGGGCAACCCGCTCAACACCGCCTACGTCACCACCGGCCCCAACGTCTGCCCCATCGAGGACACCGTGTCCGTCGTGGCGCCCACGCTCTATATCACCAAGAGCGTGGCACCCGGGAGCCAGTATCCCGGCCTGCCCGTGACCTACACCCTCGTCTTTGGCAACAAAGGCGACGCGGATGCCGTGGGCGTGGTCGTGTCTGACGTCCTGCCGGCCGAGGTCGAGTACGCCTGGTCCGATCCGATGGGCGTCTACACCGACCACGACGTCGTCTGGGGTCCGATGACGCTGACCGCCGGGGCCGAGGTCACGGCCACCCTCGTCGTCACCGTCGGCAGCGAGGTCACGCCGCCCCTGACGCTGACCAACACGGCCTATCTCTTCTGGGCCGACGAAACGTACGTGACCGAGGCCAGCCACCAGGTCGTGGCGCCCACGCTCTATATCACCAAGAGCGTGGCACCCGGGAGCCAGTATCCCGGCCTGCCCGTGACCTACACCCTCGTCTTTGGCAACAAAGGCGACGCGGATGCCGTGGGCGTGGTCGTGTCTGACGTCCTGCCGGCCGAGGTCGAGTACGCCTGGTCCGATCCGATGGGCGTCTACACCGACCACGACGTCGTCTGGGGTCCGATGACGCTGACCGCCGGGGCCGAGGTCACGGCCACCCTCGTCGTCACCGTCGGCAGCGAGGTCACGCCGCCCCTGACGCTGACCAACACGGCCTATCTCTTCTGGGCCGACGAAACGTACGTGACCGAGGCCAGCCACCAGGTCGTGGCGCCGCCGGTCGAATTCTACTACTACTACTTGCCCGTCGTCTTTAAGAACTACTAGACCCACCTCTACTCGAAAAGGGCCAGCGGGGTGACCCGCTGGCCCTTTTGTGATCCCCCTTCGCCACGGCCTGCCCTTTGACAACTCCCCAGCCCCGTGGTACACTTTGGCCTCGACGGATGATTCTTAACTGGAGAGGAGAACGCGCTTGAAGTTCTATCTGGAGACCCTGGGCTGTCCCAAGAACCTGGTGGACGCCCAGGGCATGGCCCGCTTGCTGAAACACCTGGGGCACCAGGCCGTGGCCGATCCGGCCCAAGCCCAGGTGCTCCTGGTCAACACCTGCGGCTTTATCGACGACGCCCGCGACGAGTCGCTGGGCGAGTTGCAGGCCCTGGCCCAACAGAAGCGCGAGGACCAGGTCCTCGTCGCCACCGGCTGCCTGTCGCAGCGCTGGGGCCAACGCCTGCACGACTATGTGCCCGGCCTCGACGGCCTGCTGGGCACCCGCCGCTGGCACGAGATCGTCGAATTGGTCGAGGAACTGCGGGGCGGCGAGGCGCCGCGCCCCACCAAGCCGGCCCTGCTCGACGACCCCGTCACGGCCATGGGCGCCGGGCAGCGTTTCGCCCGGCAGGGGGCCAGCGCTTACCTCAAGATCGCCGAGGGGTGCAGCGCGCCCTGCGCCTTTTGCGCCATCCCCCTCATCAAGGGCCCGGCCGTCAGCCGGCCCCAGGCCGCCATCGTGGAAGACGCCGTTCAACTGGCGGCCGAGGGCGTCCAGGAGATCATCCTCATCGCCCAGGACACCACCGCCTACGGCCGCGACCGGGGCGAGGGCAACGCCCTGGCCGGCCTGGTGCAGGCTATCCTCGAAGCGGTGCCCGGCCCCGGCCTCCACTGGCTGCGGCTGATGTACGCCTATCCCGGCCACCTCAGCCCCCGCCTCGTCGAGGTGATGGCTGGCGACCCCCGCGTCTGCCACTACCTGGACCTGCCCCTCCAGCACGCCCATCCCGGCGTCCTTCGGCGCATGAAGCGCCCGGCCGACGTGGCCCGCACCCGCCGCCTCATCGCCGACCTGCGGGCCGCCATGCCCGACCTGGCCCTGCGCACGGCCTTTATCGTCGGCTATCCCGGCGAGACCGAGGCCGAGTTCCAGGCGCTGCTCGACTTTGTCCGGGAGGTGCGCTTCGACCGGCTGGGGGTCTTTTTCTACTCGCCCGAAGAAGGCACGGCCGCCGCCGGCCTGCCCGACTCGGTGCCGGAAGCGGTCAAGGCCGAGCGCCACGACCGGCTGATGGCCCTCCAGCAAGAGATCTCGCTGGAGATCAACCAGGCCCAGGTGGGCCGCGCCCTCGACGTGCTGGTCGAAGGCCAGGGCGACGGCCTGAGCGTGGGCCGCTCCTACCGGGACGCGCCCGAGATCGACGGGCTGGTCTTGGTGCCCGGCGAGGTCCCGGTAGGCAAAATCGCCCCGGTGCGCATCACCGGGGCGATGGAGTACGACCTGGTCGGCGAGGTCGTCGCCGGGACCTTATAAACTGAAGAACTGGCCCAGGCAGCCGGCGCGTTGGGCCGGCCGGGGCCGGGGCGCCGGCTGGGGCCTCGTCGGCCGGGGCTGGGCCTCGAGCTTTTGCAGGCGGGCCTCCAGGGCTTCGCGGCGGGTATCGTCCTTGCGCCGCATCTCGGAAAGCTCCCGCTCCAGATTCAGCATCCGGTCCCGGAGCTTGGCATTTTCTTCCTTGAGCGTAAAGTTGTCCTGGAGCACGACGGTCAGCATCTCGCGGTTGGCCTGCTGGCTGCCCAGCAGCAGTTGCTGGCCGTCGGCCACGGTGTGCATCGTGTCGGCCAGGACGGCAGCCGCGGGCGAAAAGGCAGAGGCATCCTGGCGCGACGGCCCCAGGGCCGTGACCCCCGGCTCTTCGTCGCCGGGCTCGGCGTCGGCCATCGACTCCCGCAGGCGTAGGACGTCCAGCCGCTTGCTGACCTGGACGTAGGTCAGGCCCTCGTCCAGCAGGCCCTTGATGGTCAGCAGCGTCTCCAGATCCTCGTCGGTGTAGCGCCGGTGGGCGACCTGGCTGCCGGGCGCCGGCTCGGGCCGGCCCGCCGCATCCGAGAGGGCGTCGGCGAACTCGTTGGACCAGCGTCGCAGCGTCGAAGGCGAGATCTCTAGCTGGGATGCGACCTGGTTGGGCAGGCGATAGTGGGGTTCACTCATGGGCTTCTCCTTTGAATGGTAGTGTCCGTTATCGTGGGGGGAGAATCCCCTCACAATAACCATCTGTTAACTACTCGTCCTCCTCGTCGAGGACGCGGTAGGGTGCATCGATGTAGGTTTCGGAGGGAGGTTCGGCGTCGCGCCCCCCCTCCCGCCGGCCCAGCAGGTCTTCAACGTGCTCGCGCACGACGCCGGGCGGACTCATGTCCACGAGCATCTTGAGGGCCAGCAGCAGAACGACGATGTCGTCTACTTCGCCCAGGCCGGGCAGCATCAGGTCCGGGATCAGGTCGATGGGCGACAGCAGGTAGAGCAGGCCCGCCGCCGGGATCATCTTGAGCCAGCCCGGCACCCGGCTGTCGTTCAGCAGCCGCCAACCCAGCTGGGCTTGTTTGAGCAGGCCGCCGAGAAAGCCGGCGGTCTGGCGCAGATCGGATGGTGATTTGCTCATACGGATCCTCCAACCCGGATAAACCGGAACCAAAAGGGCGAAACGCTGCCCACAAAATTCTTGCTC
>CAYLZO010000173.1:0-11444 GCA_964387775.1 uncultured Anaerolineaceae bacterium | reverse complement strand
GCCCGGCGAAGAAAACCCCGCCGACTCCTGTCCCCCGTGAGCTACTCGGCCAGGGCGCTCCACGGCTCGGCCCAGCGGGTGAGCAGCGTCTCGCAGCGGGCGTTCCACTGCTTGATCCACATCCGCGTCGAGAGGACGGCGGGCAGCAGGTGGCTCCGCTCCGGCGAGCGCAACTCGCCCCGGCGCAGGGGCAGGGCGGCCTGGCCGTCCCGGCCCAGCTCGGCCTGGACGGCGGCCAGGTAGGCGGGCAGGGTGCTGTGGACCACGCGGTCGCCGAGGGCGGCCCGGGCGGCGCGCAACCGCGCGGGCAGGTCGGGGCGGGGCGCCTGGTGGTCGGTGCCCTGCATCACCAGCAGGTGGTCGGTGACGGCCTGGGGTGCCAGGGCATCCCGCTCGGCGGCCAGGTCGCGGACAAAGCCGGCCTCGTCGGCGGCCAGCCAGGCGCCGTTGGAGTAAGAGTTGCAGAGGTGGAGCACCAGGCGCTCGGTGCCGTCGGGCGCCGTCCAGCGGAACTCGGTGGGGGCCTGGCCCACGCCGCGCCAGAAGCAGAGGGCCTCCATGCCGAATCCGAAGGCGATCTGGGGCAACTGGCCGACGTGGCCAAAGGGGTCGGGCACGTAGCCGACCCGCTCCATCGGCTGTGGCAGGTCGCCGAAACGGCGGCACGCGCGCCGGCCAAAGAGCAGGTTGCGGATCAGGGCCTCCGGCCCCTCCAGGAACTCGTCGGGCAGCACGTACCAAGGGCCGACGAGCAGCCGGCCGTCCGCTACGAGCCTGCGCACGCGGGGCGCGGCCTCGGGCCGGATGGCGAGATAGTCGTCGAGCAGGATCGTCTGGCCGTCGAGGGTGAAATGGCGATAGTCGGGGTCGCCCTCCAGCAGGTCGAGCAGCCGGTCCAGCAAATGCACCATCTGGAAGCGAAAGTCCTGAAAAGTGCGGTACCATTCCCGGTCCCAGTGGGTGTGGGATACCACGTGCAGTGTCTTCATGAGCACCTCGTTTTTCTCTGCGATTGCGCAAACTCCATACCCCTCACGCCGGTGCCACCCGCTTGACGCGGGTCAGGGCCGCCACCGACAGCAAAAAGAGGGCGCCATAGAGGGCATAGATGACCAGGTAGCCCAGCCCCGGCTCCAGGGCGTTGAAAAAATCGGCCATGGGGCCGCCGATGCCCGCGCCGACGATGCCCGCCCCGGCCCCGGCCAGGTTGGAGATGCCCAGGTAGCGGCCCGCTTCCTGGGGCGGCACCAGGTCGGTGCCCAGCGCCCAGTTGCTGGCCCAAAAGATGCCGGCCCCCACGCCGATGATGCTGCCGCTGACCAGCACCAGGGGGATTCCCTCAGCGAAGAGAAGCAGCAGGACGCCGCCGGCGGCGATGAGGCCCGACAGCCCCACCAGGCGGCGGCGGCCCAGGCGGTCGGCCAGGTGGCCGCCGGCGATGACGCTGATAATGAGGAACACACCCACCACGGCCAGCAGTTGGGTCGTCACCGTCGCGGCGTTGGGCATGAGCAGCACGTCGCCCACGTAGTACTGGGCAAAAGCCTGGATCGAGTTCAGGGCGGCCAGGAAGAGGAGGCGGTTGATGACCCACCAGATGAAAGACGACTGCCGCCTCGCCCCCCGGCCGATGCCGATCCACGCCCCGAAATAGACGCCGACGAAAATCGAGCCGGCCATGCCCAGCAGCCCCGCCAGGCCGACGACGGCGACCTGGACGGCAGCGTCGGCGCCCCGCTGGGCGAGCTGGACGCCGCTGGTGCGGACCACCCACACGGCGAATTGGCTCACCCCGACAAAGATGGCGGTCAGGGCCACCAGGCGCAAGATCGGCTCCCGGAACCGGCCCTCGGGCTTTTTCTTCTGCGGCTCCTCGTCGATGCCCAAGACGGTGATAAGCAGCGTGACCAGGTAAGTGGCCGCGATGATGCCCACCACGAGCCAAATGCGGCCCCGGTCCACCAGGGGGCCCATAAAGAGGACGAGAAACACGGGCAGGAGCTCCATCACGCCCTTGACGCCCGAGGCTCGGCCCCGCTCCTCTTTGGGCACCAGGTCGGGGATGAGCCCCTGGAGCGCGCCGTGGGAGACGTTGACGGCGGCCTGCTGGAGGACGCTGCCCACGGTGAGCACCACGTAGGCCGTGGTGACGCCCAGCAGGGGAACGAAAAAGGCGTTCAGCTCCGAATCGGCGAACATCGGCGAGGCGCCGATGGCCAGCAGAAAGAGCACGTTGAACACCGTGCCGCCGATGAGGTAGGGGCGGCGGCGACCCAGGGGATGGGTGCTCCGGTCGCTGAGCAGGCCGGCCATGGGCTGGACCATCATCGCCACGGCCAGGCCGATGACGCGCAGGGTGGCCAACCAGGTGTTCTTGAGTTCGGGCGGCACAAAGAGGGCGACGAGGTAGGGCAGCAGCACGGGCGTAATCGTGCCCGAGGCGAGGCCGATGCCCAGCCAAAAGACGTTGATGGTGATGTGGTCGTACCAGCGCATCTCTTTTTTCATCGTTGGCCTCCTGGACAGAACATGGATGCGCAGAATTAACGGCTTCTGTCGATGACGCCGGGGCGGACCTGGCGGATCACGTCGAGGGAGGCCAGGGTGTCCTCTACGCCCAGCTCAAAGATGATGGGGCCGTCGAAAGCGGCCTCGGCCAGGCGGTCGAGAAAGGGGCCGACGTCGAGATCACCGGTGCCCAGGGGTCGGTGGTCGAGGCCGTAGCCGATGTTGCCCTCCGGCCCCTGCCAGGGCGCGTCGTGGAGGTGCACCTCGCCCAGGCGGGGCAGGCACTGCTCCAGCGCGTCGAGCAGCGTCACCGGCCCCGAAAAGCCGGCCAGCACGTGACCGGTGTCGAGGCAGATCGACAGGTCCAGGTCCTCGGCCAGCTCCAGGGTCAGGTCGAAGGGGAATTCGATGGTCTCGATGGCCAGCCGCCGGCCGGGCAGGCCGGTCTCGGCCAGGAGGGTCTCCAGGCTCTGGCGGGCGTGGCTCTGGAACTGGCGCAGGAGAAAGGCCCGGGCCGCGTCGGGCAGGTCCATGCGGTAGAACTCGGCGGCCAAGGCGCCGGTGGCGTGCAGCACGTACACTTCGGGCGCCAGGGGCCGGGTGGCGCGCACCACGTCGAGCAGGGCCTGCACCGAGCCCCGGCGCACCGGCCCCAGCGGCGTGGAGGGCTCCACCGACCAGAGGGGCAGGTGGACGGTGTAGCTGAGGCCCAGGTCGGCCTTGGCCCGCGCCAGGCGCTCGATGGCGTCGGGGGCAAAGGTGTGGGGCAGCAGCAGGACCAGGTCGCCGCTGAGCTCGATGGGGTCGAGGCCGTGGGCGGCCAGGTCGCGGACGAGCTGGGCGTGGTCCAGCGCCGCCAGCCGGGCCAGGGCCTCCTCGACGGGCACGCCCTGGGGGATCAGGGCTTCTCTCTGCAACGTTTCGATGCCAAAGCGCATGGGGATCTCCCTTTCCGAATCAGCGACGGGCGGCCCACAGCGCCCCGCCGACGATGAGCACGCCCCCGACCAGGTGCACGGGGCCGACGGCCTCGCCCAAAAACAGATAGCCGATGAGAGCGCCGTAGAGCGGCAGCGTGTTGTAGAAAACCATCGCCCCGCTGGAGCCGAGGCGGCGCACGCCCTCGTTCCACGCCAGGAAACCGGTGACGGTGGGCACGACGCCGATGTAGAGGACCAGCAAGGCCAGGCGCGGGCTGAGGTCCACGCCCAGCGTCCGCGCCTCCCAGAGGGCGGCCACGACGAGCAGCGGCAGCCCCAGAAAGGCCGAGAGGGCCGTTGCCGAGAGGGCCGAGCGGTGGCGCATCACCCGCCGGCCCAGCACTGAATAGAGGCTCCACAGCGTCACGGCGCCGAGCATGATCAGGTCGCCGGCGTTAAAGGCCGCCGCCCGCCAGAAGGCCAGCGATCCACCCGAGATGAGCACGGCGATGCCCGCCAGCCCGACCAGGGCGCCGACGACCTGCCGCCGGGTGGCCGGCTCGGCGATGAGCAGGCCGCCCAGCAGCCCGGTGACCAGCGGCCCAAAGCCGTTAATGAGCGTGGCGTTGACCGTCGTCGTGTAGCGCAGGCCCCAGTAGAGCGTCGGGCCAAAGAGGGCCACGCCGCAGAAGGCCATGAGGCCCAGCCAGCGACGATCGGGCGCCAGGCGGCGCTCGGCTAGCGGGCGACGCTGGAGCAGGGCGGCGTAGATCAGCGAGGCGATGGCAAAACGGGAGGCGGCCAGGGTGATGGGGCCAATGTCGTCCCGCAGCCAGCGGCCCAGGGCCATGTTGGTCGCCCAGCTCAAGGTCGCCACGTTGACGAGGGCGATGCCCAGCAGGTCAGTGGATCGCACGCCGGGCCGCCTCCAGCACTTGGTTCTCTACGAGCAGACGGGGATTGCTTCGCTGCGCTCGCAATGACAGGCGTGTCATTTTTCCTTGACCAAGGGCTAGCCGAGGATGAGGTCGTCGAGGGCGCGCTTGGGCACGTGGTGCACGCCGTCCGTGTCGCGCCAGTACTTGATGTCGCCCTCCGGCCCGACCGGCTCGACGACGACGGTCTCTTGGGGCTTGCCCAGGGCCAGGACCAGCAGGATCTCGTAGCGGGGATCGATGGTCAGCGCCTCGCGCAGGGCCTCGCGCTGGATGGAGGCGATGATGCAGCCGCCCAGCCCCCGCTCCGTCGCGCCCAGCAGGATGCTCTGGGCGGCGATGCCGTGGTCCACGCCGAAGGAGCGGCTGATCGCGGTGTCGCCCAGGACGACCACGTAGGCGGCCGGGCGCTCGCCCTCGGCCGGGCCGGGCCAGTCTTTGAGATAGCCGGCCCAGCCCAGGTGAGGGAAGATGGCGGCGTTTCGTGCGGGGTCGGCCGAGAGAATATACTTGAGCGGCTGGCGGTTCGCGCCCGAGGCCGAGAGCCGGGCCAGGTCGAGCAGCTCTCGCAGGGTCTCGCGGGACACGGCCTCGTCCTCGTAAAAGCGTCGATAGCTGCGATTGGTGACGATCAGATCTTTGAGCATGGATGTCCCTCCTTCGCTCCTGAGTATTCCCCCCTCCCTCGGGGGAGGGGCTGGGGGAGGGGGAAAGTTCGGTGATAGAAGCGGTCTTGAATCAAAGCAAGCAGATTCTTGGGCATCGCCTCCCCCCCACCCCTGCCCTCCCCCCCAAGGGGGAGGGGGAATGCCTACCTCTGCGCTAATTCACAGGTGGCTTGCCGCCAAAGCCCTTGATCGCCTCGGCTTCGACAAAGATGTGCCGGACCTCGGGCTGTTGCTGGCGGATGGTGGCCTCCAGGCGGTCGACGGCCCGGGCGACCTCCTGGGCAGAGAGGGTGGGCTCGAACTCGACGTCGAGGTTGAGGAGGATCTGATCCGGGGCCAGGTGCATGGTCAGCAGGCGCCGGACCTGGCGGATGGCCGGGTCCGCTTCGGTCAGGCTCCGCAGGCGGCGGACGACGTCGGTGTCGGCACGCTCGCCGACCAGTAACCCCTTGCTCTCGTAGGCCAAAAAGATGGCGACCAGGATCAGGACCAAGCCGATGACGATAGAGGCCGCGGCGTCAAAAAGGGGATTGTCGAAACGGTGTCCCAGGTAGACGCCCAGGAAGGCGATGATCAACCCCAGCATGGCCGCCGTGTCCTCGCCCAGGACGACAAATACGGCGGGGTCCTTGCTCTCGCGCAAAGCCCGCCACACGCTTTCGTCCTTGCCCCGCCGTTCCTGCAGGGCGCGCCAGGCGAGGTACCAGGCGGCCCCCTCGACCACGAGGCCGATGGCCAGCACGACGTAATTCCAGGTAGGATCCTCGATGACTACGGGGTGTTGGAGGTGGGTGATGCCCTCGTAGAGGGACATGCCGCCCCCGGCGCCAAAGAGGATGATGGCCACGATGAGGCTCCAGAAGTAGAGCTCCTTGCCGTGACCAAAAGGGTGGCCCTCGTCGGCCGGTTTCTTGCTCTGGCGCAGACCGAGGAGGAGCAACGACTGGTTGCCGGTGTCAACCAACGAGTGGATGCCCTCGGAGAGCATGGCCGAGCTGCCCGTGGCCCCTCCCGCCACAAACTTGGCGACGGCAATAACAAAGTTGGCGCCGATGGCGCCGTAAATCGTGATCGGCCGGTCCGATGCACCTGCCATAACTCCGGTCCCCTCCCATCTGTTCTGTCGTGGCCTGTCTGGGTAAATGGGCTTTGCCGTAAGAGCATGTTACCATAGCTCTTTCGATTTGCCAAGTCTGCCTGGTGAGTTTCGGACTTTTGTGGTAGAGTAGGTCAGAGGAGAATTCATGGATACCAAACGACTCTTTCCCATCGTGCTCATCATCTTTACCAATATCCTGGGCGCAGGCGTCATCCTGCCGATCTTGCCCCTCTTTGCCGAGGGCCAGTTTCAGGGGACCATCTTGCAGATCACGCTCCTGTCCACGGCCTTTTTCGGCGCCCAGTTCGTGGCCGCGCCTGTGCTGGGCCGCCTCTCCGACCGCTACGGCCGCCGCCCGGTGCTCATTATCAGCCAGGCGGGCACAGTCGTAGCCTTTGTGCTCTTTATCTTTGCCCGGCCCCTGGGCACCTGGATCGACGGTCTGGACCTGGCCCTGTCGATGACGGGCGGCATGGTCATGCTCTACGTGGCCCGCACGCTGGACGGTTTTACGGGGGGCAACATCACCACGGCCCAGGCCTACGTCAGCGACGTGACCACCGACGAGCAGCGCGCCCAGGGGCTGGGCTTCTTGCAAGCCGCCTTTGGTGCGGGTTTTATCTTTGGCCCCGCCTTTGGCGGCTTTTTGGCCAATTATGGTCCGGTGGCACCCTTTATCGGGGCGGCGATCATCACCACCGGGACCCTACTCCTGACGACCTTCACCCTGGAGGAATCGCTCCCGCCGGAAGCGCGCACGACCGAGACGGAGGAGGAGGGCTCGGGCGAGTCGTTGCGCGTGCTCCTGGGCCATCGCGCCCTGGGTATCATCCTGGCCATCGCCTTTATCGGCTCGCTGGCCTTTTCGGCCCTGCCCGCCACCTTTGCCCTCTTTGCCGACCGCGTGCTCTTCCCCGACCTGCCCAATCCGGAGCGGGTGCAGTTCTACATCGGCCTGATGCTGACCTTCAACGGGATCATGCAGGTCCTCACCCAGGTAGCGATCCTCAAGCCGCTGGTGACGCGCCTCGGCGAGCGCTGGCTGCTGACGGTGGGGCAGGTGGCGCTGGTGGTCGCCACGTTTGGGGTGGCCGTGGCCGAGAACGCCATCGTGACCACGCTGCTCTTTGCGCCCTTTGCCTTCGGGCGGGGGGTGAGCGAACCCAGCCTGCAATCGCTGGTGACGCGCTTTGGCACACAACGGGGCCAACTGCTCGGCTTCTACCAATCGGCCCGGAGCCTGGCCCTGATCTTTGGCCCGGTCTGGTCCGGCTACGCCTTTGAGGAAATCAGCCCCCAGGCCGTGTTTTGGGTCGGCGGCGGCCTCGTCGTGCTGGCCTTGCTCTTTTCCCTCGCCCTGCTGCGGCAGGACGTCCCCGAACCACGCCGCGAGCCGGGCACAGGACCGGCAGTCGCCAACTGAGCCAGCGCGGCTACAGCTCAAAGAGCCGGTGCTTGTGCAGCGAGAGGTAGCGATCGGACAGGAAGGCCAGTGGCTTTTCGGCCAGGATAAAGTGCTCGGACAGGGTAGCCAGCACCTGGTCGAGGTCTTGGAGGTGGGCTTCCGCGTCGCGGGCCGCAAGCCGGTAAAAGCTCTGGCCGTATCGCTCGTAATCCTCCAACCCTTGGAGCACCAAACTCCGCACCCGGAGCCGGGGCTGGAATGGGGCCATTGTAGCACATCGATCTCGATCGAGCAAGTGGGCATAGATCGTGACGTAAGGATCGCCGGGTTCAAGGCGTCGAAAGGGTGGAAGGATGGAGGCAAACGCGATGAAAACGAGTTGGAGATACCTAAAAACAATAGTCAGCAGGCTCTTTGACCGGCTACGAGCCCCGAACGCGTCTCCGACGAACATGCCGCTCGGCTGCGCCTGCCCCGATTTGGCCAAGTACCAGTCGCGCAGCCCGTCGCAGTGGGCCTCGTACATGTGCTGCCACGGCTGAGCCCACGCCAATCACGGACCGACCCAGGTCACGATGGCTTGCCCTTGTACTCGAACTGCGCCTCGTAGAGCCGCTGCAGCGTTTGCAGCGTGTCGGCCTCGGCCGCCTGTTTGTCGTCGCGCAAGCGCGTGATGCGCGCAAAGCGCAGGGCCAGGCCCGACTCGTAACGATTGCTCTCCTGCACCTCGTTAAAGAGCACCTCGACGACGACGCTCGGCTGGACAAACACCACCTTCCGCTCGCGGTCCCGCTCCAGGGCGAGCAGCCGCTGGGTCATCTCCTCGAACTCGGCGTCGGTCAACCCCTTGAAGGTCTTGCCCACCCCGCGGAATTCGCCGCTGGCCTCGTCACGGGCGGCCAACTCGGTGCGCTTGCTCGTCGCCGCCAGTTGCTCGCCCAGGTGGGCCAGTCGGGCAAAGGGTGTGCCATTGTTCATAGACTCATCCTCGTCCTTGGTTCTTTATTGCTCAGTACCGGATCGCTGAATCACTGAAGGCACTGATCTGGCTGAGGACCCTCAGCGATTTTCAGCGATTTTCAGTGCATCAGTGATCCAAGTCGAACGAGAACACGGCCAGCAGCGGGTCGTGGTCCGAGGCGTGGCGCGGCGACGCGTCGTCGGGCAGCGGCGGCGGATAGTCGGCGTTGACGTGCAGGGCGCCGACCCGGACCAGGTGCGCGTAGAGCCCCGGCGTGACCAGGATGTGGTCCAGCGTCTCCGACTCACCCTGGTAGATGTAGGTGTAGGGCCGCTCCGGCTCGACCAACTCGTAGACGTGGCGCAGACCGGTGGCGCGAAGCACGTCGAGCGGCGGCGAGTCGTAGAAGGAGTTGAGGTCACCCAGGACGACGACGTGGGCCTCGGGGTCGGCGGCCAGGATGCGCTCGACGAGGGTCACGTTCCAGGCGGCCTGGGCCTTGCGGCGCGGCTCGGTCGGCTTCTCGCCGCCCGCCATCGAGGTGAAGTGGTTGTTGAGCAGATAGACCGTCTGGTCGCCGCTTGCCAGGTGGACGGTGACGGTGATGAGCAACGGCGGGCGGCTGGTCAGCCCCTCGGGCGCGGGGCGGGCGGCGGCGCCTGCCAGCGTCGCCCGGTCGCCCCGCACCAGCCAGGCGACGTCGATGCCCCGGCTGTCGGTGCCCTCGACCAGCACCGGCTCGTAGCCGTAGCCCAGGAGGGCCGGCTCCTCGGCCAGGTCGGCCAGCACGTCCACGTTCTCCACCTCCTGCAAGCCGACGAGGGTCGGCGCGCCCATCGCCTCGATGGTGGCCGCCGTCTTGGCCAGGTCCAGGGCGTAGGCGCTGCGGCTGGGGATGGGCGGGTCGGACGGATGGGGGTCCACCGTGTCGAACAGGTTCTCGACGTTAAAGGTGGCGACGCTGAACTCGTCCGGTCCGGCGGGCGCCAGTGTGGGCAGCGTGTGCTCCGACGCGCTGATGCGCGGCTCGGTGATGGGCTCGATCTTGAAGTTTTCGTAGGTGTAGGCCAGCGGGCCGACGACGCCGGCCAGGGTGTCACCGGTGGCCAGGGCAAAGGGCAGGTTGCTCGCGTCGAGGTGGGTGGCCGCCGAGCCGTCGTCGACATAGATGACCCTGCCCATCGGGTCGCCCTTCATCACGCGCTCGATGCCCAGGTCGGCCTTGACCAGGGGCGTCTCACCGTACTTGCTGGTCGGCCCCACGGCCACCGCCGGCTCGCCGACCTGGACCAACATGCCCTCCAGCGCCTCGTAATAGTCGGCCGACAGCCCCTCGTCGAGGGGCGGGTTCAGCTCGACGGGCAGGGGCAACTCGTTGTCCGCGCTGAGGATGACCACGTCGCCGGCGCTCGCCACGTGCAGCAGGGTCTGGCCCGACAGCTCGCGGACCTTGCCCCCCACGCGGACCTCGTCGCCCAGGGCCACGGCCACGGCCAGCTCCTCGGCCAGGACAAAGAGGCCGTCAGAGGTGGCGGGATCGCCGTCGGCCGGGACCTCCTGAATCCAAAAGCCACCCAGCTCGGGAAAGACGCCGGTGACCAGGCCCTCGGTGGTGGCCCGGTCGCGGACGTAGGGCGAGGTGTGGCCCGCGCCCTGGATGGCCCAGAGGGGCACGCCGCTGCCGACAAAGGTGCGCAGCGGATCGACGGCCACCAGCTCGGGCCACTCGTCGGCAAAGGCGGTGGCCCCTTGGGCCACGATCTGTCCCCCGGCCAGGGCGTCGTCGGCCACGGTGGCCCGGTAGCGCACCGTCGCCGAGCCGCCGCCCGGGGCCAGCTCGGACACGTTCCAGGCGAGGCCCTCTTCGCCCAGGAGCTCGCCGCCGTCCAGCACCTCGATGGCGACGACGTCGGCCACGGGCGGGTCGGCCTCAATATGGACGTCGTGCAGGGGCTCGGCGGTGTGGTTGTAGACGGTCAGGGTGTAGGTGAGGGTGCCGCCGGGTGGGACGCTGTTGGGGGCGTCCACCTCCAGCATCAGCTCGGGCGGGTAGACGCGGGCCAGGTCCGACTGGAAGCGGGGCAGGAGCTCCCACGTCGCGTTGTACATCTCGCTGATGCCCGTCACCCGGTACTGCTTGCCGACGTCCAGCGGCTCGGGGGTGACGCCCGTTTCCTTGTCCACGTAGACCAGGAGCAGGGCGCCCTCGTCGTCCATCAGGTCCACCTCGTAGCTGTAGGTGTATTCGGCGATGCGCGTGGCCGTGCCCTCGACGACGACCAGGCGGCCCAGCAGGTCCTCGTCGCTGCTGGCCTCGGTCAGGGTGGCGGGCGTGGGCTCGGGCTCGGCAGCGCCCGGCTCCAGCACCGCCACGTCGTCGGGATAGGTCTCGGGCACGATCTCCATCGCGCCGCGGTAGACCTCCACGCCGCCAGTGACGCGCACCCGGTCGCCGACGCGGACGTTGACCAGCCCCAGGCCGCCGGGGCAGTAGACCTGGATGCCGCCCGTCTCGTCCTCCAGGTAGAACTTTGTTCCTGTGCTGCCGGCGTAAAAGCCGTCGGTGTACATCACGGCGATGCCCTCGACGGTGACAGTTTTGCCCTCCAGCGCCCGCGCCGTGCCGATGGGGATGGCGCCGCCCTCGACGGTCAGCGGCGCGAGGGGGCCGTAGGCGTAATAGCGGCCGTCCTCGGTGGCGACGTAGGCGCCCCGGATCAGGGCCGAGAGGTAGGTCCAGGGGCTTTGCAGGCGGACCTGGGCGCTGACGGTCTCGCCCTCGGCCAGGGCCGCCACCGGCCAGTCCAGCCAGCCGGCCGCGTGCTCGGCGCCGGGGGGCAGGGAGATGACCTCGAATTCGCCCGGAAGTGGGAGAAAGAGGTGCAGGTCTTGCAGCGCTTCGCCGGTCAGGTTCTCGACCTCGACGCCCAGGGCGACCTCGGCGCCCG
>CAYLZO010000172.1:0-11456 GCA_964387775.1 uncultured Anaerolineaceae bacterium | reverse complement strand
CACGTTCTGCCCGCTCAGCTCGCTGATCCGCTCGATGAAATCTAGTTTCGGCTCCGTTGCCCTCATGCTTGGTTCCTCAGACCTACAAATAGGCTTCTACCATCGACAGGATCTGCCGCTGGGTCAAATTTCGCACCTTGCACGCCTTGTTGGGGCAGACCATCGTGCACGCCCCGCAGCCCTGGCACAGCGCCGCGTTGACCACCGCCACGTGTCGCCAGTCGTGCATCTCCCGCGCGTCGTACGGGCAGGCCGGGATGCACAGCCCGCAGCCCGAGCAGAGCTCCTCTTCCACGTAAGCCACCGTCGGCTCGGCGACCATCTGCCGCTGGGAAAAGAGGCTCAGCACCTTGGCCGCCGCGCCGCTGGCCTGGGCCACCGTCTCGGGGATGTCCTTGGGGAACTGGGCCGCGCCGGCCAGGAACACACCGGCCGTCAGGCTCTCCACGGGGCGGAGCTTGGGGTGCGCCTCGCTGAAAAAGCCGTGCTCGTCGGTGCCCACCCGCAGCCGCTGCCCCAACTCGACCGAGTCGGCGTGGGGCACCGTGGCCGTGGCCAGCACCACCAGGTCAGCCTCGACCTCCAGGGGCAGGCCGGTCAGCGTGTCCACGCCCCAGACCATGGCGTGACCGTTCTCTTGGAACACCTTCGACGCCTTGCCCCGGACGTAGAGCACGTCGTGCTCCTCCATCGCCTGCTGGACAAACTCCTCGTAGCCCTTGCCCTGGCTGCGGATGTCGATGTAGAACACGGTCGCCTGGCCGTCGGGCACCTGCCGCTTGTAGGCCATCGACTGCTTGGCCACGTACATGCAGCACACCTTGGAGCAGTAGGGCTTGTGCAGTTCCGGATCGCGAGAGCCGGCGCACTGCACCCAGACGACCTCCTTGGGCACCTGCCCGTCGGAGGGGCGGCGGATCTGGCCGCCGGTGGGGCCGTCGGGCCGCAGCATCGCTTCGAACTGCAAGCCGTCGATCACGTCGGGATAGCGCCCGCCGCCATACTCGCCCAGGTGCGCCTGGCTGTAGAGATCGTACCCCGTCGCCACAACGATGGCCCCAATATCAAAGGTATACGGCACCGATTCCCCGATTTCCCGATTCCCTGCTCCCTGTTCTACCTTAGCGATGAAATTGCCCACGTACCCACCGACTTCCACCACTTCCGCCTCAGTCAGCACCTGGATGCGGGGATGATCCATCACGGCGTCGATTTTGTCTTGGAGCAGGTCCGGCGCGGCGTCGAAATTGAGGTACAGGCCCGACAGCTCGGCCATGCGCCCGCCCAGGTGGTCGCTTTTTTCGACCAGCACCACCGGATAACCTGCGTCGGCCACGTCCAGCGCGGCCTGGATGCCAGCGACCCCCCCGCCGATGACCAGCGCCCGCTTGACCAGGGGCAGGTGGAAGGGCGTCAGCGACTCGTTGTAGTGGGCCTTGGCCACGATGGTCCGGATCGTCTCGATGGCCTTGTGGGTCGCGGCCTCGGTCTGTTTCTGGTGCACCCAGCTCGATTGCTCGCGGATGTTGGCAATCTCGGTCTGGTAGGGGTTGATGCCCGCCGACTCGGCCGTGCGGCGGAAGGTGGTCTCGTGCATGGCCGGCGAGCAAGCGGCGACGATGACCGAATCCAGCCGGTCGTCGCGGATGTGGTCGCGGATGAGCGCCTGGCCGGGGTCGGAGCACATGTACTTATAGTCCACGGCGTAGACGACCTCGGGGAACTTGCGGATTTCTTCGACCACCCGCTCCACGTCCACGGTGCCGGCGATGTTGGTGCCACAGTGACAGACGAATATTCCGATTCGTTTCATTCGTCTTCAGTCTCGCCTACTTCAAAAAGCCTACAAACTCGCCAATGCTAAAGCCTGCCTGCCGGATGATGGCCCTCAATGTACCTCGGTCCAAAGTTTTGTGATCGGGCACGACAACTTGAGCAAATGGCGTGTCCCTTCTCAGGATCAAGTGACTGCCCGTTTGTCGCTTCACGTAAAAGCCTGCTCGTTCAAGCGCACGGATGCACTTCCGGCCCGAGATCACCGGCAACTTGGTCATACGGCTACTGCCAGGAGATCAAAGTGCTCCTCAGGAACCGGCAATCCATCTTCTTCGAGTGCAGCGATGTATCCCTCGATAGCCTCACGGATATTCTTGATGGTTTCTTCCCTGGTCTTGCCCTGGCTGATACATCCCGGCAATGTAGGGCATTCGGCTACCCAGTAGCCGTCCTCCCCTGGATAGATAATCACTTGTCTCATTCTGTTCCTCCCCCTACGCCACGTCCCCGAAGCCAGCGGTACAGCCCCAGGTTGAGACCAAGCATCAGAATCAAAATAGGCAACGGCAGTCCCACCAGCAGGCAGACGGCTTGCCCGGATAGTCCCAACCATGCGCCTGCTTTGCTCAGAATCTCGCCGCCGACGCCCTCTTGCCTCGCTGGCGGATTCAGAAAAACCAACGGCAGCACACAGGCCGCGGCGACCACCATTCCCACTTCGACGGCCAAGAGCAGCCACAGGAGCCGTTTTCGAACCTCGCCCGTGTCAGCCTTCTCCGTCCCCGCCCAGCGGGATGATGCCTGCCGTCGAAAACGCCCGCTGGCTTGGCGAGGCGGCGTCTCGATCGGATATTTGACCGGCCAGGGCTCGTCCTCCGCCTCGTCCCAATCGGCCATCTCGGCTATTCCGGCGCTTCCACGCCGTGCCAGCGCGCCAGCAGCGACAGCACCTTGCCCGCCGCCCCGCTGCCCTGCGACACCGCCTCCGGGATGTCCTTGGGGCCGACGCCCGCGCCCGCCAGGAACACGCCCGCCCGGCCGGTCTCCAGCGGGGCCAGGTTGCCCTCGGCTTCGGTCCACCAGCCGAACTCGTCCACGTCCAGGCCCAGCATCTCGGCCATCTGGCGCGTGCCGGCGCTGGGCACCATCGCCGGCGAGACGACCACCAGGTCGGCGGCAACCTCCACCGGCAGCCCGGTCAGCGTATCCACGCCCCAGACCATGACCTTGCCGTTCGATTCGGCTCCGCTCACCGCAGGCTCGCGATAGACCTTGCTCACCTTGCCCCGCACGTAGAGGACGTCGTCCTCCTCCATGGCCCGCTGGATAAACTCCTCGTAGCGCTTGCCCGCCGAACGGATGTCGATGTAAAAGACGTAGGCCTGCCCGTCGTGGACCTTGTGCTTGTAGAGCATGGCCTGCTTGGCGCTGTACATGCAGCAGATCTTGGAGCAGTAAGGCATGCCCAGCTCCGGGTCGCGAGAGCCGGCGCACTGGATCCAGACCACTTCGCGCGGCTCCTTGCCGTCGGACGGCCGGCGCATCACGCCCGAGGTCGGCCCCGAGGCGCTAAGCAGCCGCTCCATCGCCAGCGCGTCGATGACGTCGGGCACCTGGCCGCCGCCGTACTCGCCCAGCTTTTCCAGCGGGTAGAGCTCAAAGCCGGTGGCCAAAATGATGGCCCCCACCCGCTCCTCGAACCAGGCCGGCCCCTGCTCGTAGTCGATGGCCTCCACGGGGCAGACCTTGGCGCACAGCCCGCACTTGCCGCTCTGGAGGTAGAGGCAGCGCTCGGCGTCGATGACGGGCTTTTTGGGCACCGCCTGGGGCGACAGCGTGTAAATGGCCTTGCCCGTGCCCTGGTGGCGCACGCGGCCGCTGCGTGTGACCTTGGCCATCTCCAGGTCGCGGTCAAACTCGACCGGGATCGACGTCGGACATTTTTCGGTGCAGGCGCCGCAGGCCGTGCACAGGTCCCAGTTGACGTAGGCCGGCTTGCGCTTGATGCGCACCTGGAAATCGCCCATCTCGCCGTCAATGGCCTCGATCTCGGAGTAGACGTGAAGCTTGATGTTGTCGTGCCTGCCCACGTCCACGGTGCGCGGCGTCATGATGCACTGGGCGCAGTCCAGCGTGGGAAAGGTCTCGGAGAGCTGGTGCATGTGCCCGCCCACCGACGGCCACTTGTCGACCAGCACCACCTCGTAGCCCGAGTTGGCAATGTCCAGCGCGGCCTGCATCCCGGCGATTCCCGCGCCGACGATGAGCACGCGCTGGCTGTATTCTTGTTCAGTCATAGCGTTTCTCAACGACGGTCAACCACCCCTGAATGGCATCTTTGATGTTCTCCAGCGCTTCCGCTTCGGTGTCGCCTTCGGAAATGCATCCTGGCAGCGAAGGAGCAATGACGGTATACCCGCCTTCTTCTGCCGGAATCAAGACAACGTCGTACTCAATCATTGTCTCCATTGTTCGTGAACCTCTCTAGCACGGAATCCGGCTCGATGTAATGTCGCTCCCAGCCATAGTCGCCGATATCCAATCCTAACGCCAACCCCATCAGCTGGCTGAAATAAAAGACCGGGACGGGCCGGTAACCGGCGTGTTGCCTCTGCCCACGGATGCTTCCATCCGCGTCGGCTTGCTGCTTGTCCAGGTTGAACTGGCAGAGCGGGCAGTTGGTCACCACCGCCTCGGCCCCGGCCGCCTGCGCCGACTTTAAGATGGTGTAGACCATCTGCCGCGTGACGTCGCCGTCCTTGACGGCCAGGTACGCGCCGCAGCACTCGTTCTTGTGCGGAAAATCGACCGGCGTGGCGCCCAGGGCGGCCATCAGGTCGTCCAGCGACCGGGGATGGTCGGGATCGTCGTAGGCCACCTCGTCGGGCGGGCGGAGGACCATGCAGCCGTAATACGACGCCACCTTCAGGCCCTCGAGCGGCTTCTGCACCTTCTCGGCCACCGCGTCGAATCCCACGTCGTCGCGCAGCAGGTGCAGGATGTCCTTGACCTCCACCTCGCCGACGTACTCGGCCTCGATGAAGGCCTCGATCCGCTCTCGTTCTTCCTCGTGCTCGCGGATGAAATGGTTGGTGCGCTTGATGACGTTGTAGCACGTGGTACAAGCCGTCGTTACCGTGCCGTTCACGCCCGCGTCCCGCGCCGCGACCAACACGTGGGCCGGGGCGGCCAGCTCCAGCATGTTGTCGATGATCAGCGGAAAGGTCGCGCCGCAGCAGTTCCAGTCGGGCAGTTCGACCAGCTCTAGCCCCACCGCCGAGCACGATGCCCGCACCGCGTTGTCAAAGCCCTTGCCAGTTGTATTCAGCGTGCACCCTGGGAAATACGATACTCTCATGCCAATCTCCACTGGTTCGTGGATATTTGATATTAGAGATTGGGTATTGGCTGCTGACCAATATCCAATATCCAATATCCAATACCTAATTCAAACAGCGTACTTGCGAAAGCCGCCGATAAACGCCTGCTGCGGCCATTCTTCCATCTCTTCGGGCGGGACGTCGTCGTAGTTGATGTGGCTGCCCCGCTCAAACATAACGATCTCGCGCAGGGCTTCCATGATGCGGCTCAGGTCGATGCCCTTGGGGCAGCGGCTGTAGCAGGTCTGGCAGGCGGCGCACAGCCAGATGGTCTTGCTCTCCAGCAGCCGGTCCACCAGGCCCAACTGGGCGAAGCGGATGACCTGGCTGGGCAGCATGTCCATGGCAAAGGCCACCGGGCAGCCGGCCGCGCACTTGCCGCACTGGTAACAGGCCATCAGGTCCTGGCCGCTGTATTCCTCGATGCGGTGCACCAACTCGTTGTGCACCGATTCTGCCGTCAGTCGAACTCTCATGATTCCTTCTCCAACCGCGCCATATAATCCACCACCGCCTGGACGTACCGGGGATACAGGTCGAGCATCTGCCGGATGCTGGTGAAAACCACCGCATCGTCCAGTTTGTCGTATTCGTGCACGAGTCGATTTCTCAAACCGGCACTGGGTGCTATCTGCATCGCGAACTCTCGGTCGAACAAGCCGAGATTCTGGGCCGCTTCGACGAAGGACTGATAATAATCGGCCGGGGCGGGAAATCCCGCGGCGACCAGCAAGTGGCTGTTGATGTCCACAGCCGCCTCAATCACTTCTTGCAGCATCCGCTCCGAGCCTTTTCTGTGGAACGGTTTCTGCACATAATCCCCAAATGGCATTGTGGCAGGTTCACGGAGCAGCTCGAGATCCTCGTTGATCCGCGACAGCTTGCGGTAAATGACGTCTGCTTCAGATCGAGTCATCGGTCAACCTCTGCAACGACTGCTGAACGTACACGCGGTCGAGTCGACGAAGATCGTGGCGGTCGTCCTGATACAATTTCCAGGCCAGGACGTGGAACAGATTAAACGTGCCCGGTTGGGCCTCGTACAGCGCCTGGCCGCTGCGAGCCGCTTCGTATTTGAGCAGCGGAGGCGCTTTTCGCAAGTCCACCAGATCCAGGTTCCCCCGGCCCAGGACCTGGCTCAGCTCAAAGACCAGGGACAGGAACTCGTCGGAGCCAACCAGGCCCTCTCGCTTCCGCACACCTACGTCGTGGTCGCTGCCGGCTTGGGCGGTCCCTTTGGCCTGGGAACCATATAACACAACCAGGTCCAGGTCGTATTTTTCGCACACCGCCTGCAATTCACTCACAGCCACATCCCCATAAACTCGCAAGAAACCCAATTTACCAATTTACCAACCTGCCAATCACGACTCCCGGCTATACTTCTTTAACCCATCCTCGTACGCATCGCCGCCGTACACGTCGTTGACCACAATGGCCGGAAAGTCCTCGACCTCCAGCCGGCGCAGCGCCTCGGCGCCCAGGTCGTCGTAGGCGATGACCTCGGCCGCCTTGATGCGCTTGGCGATGAGCGCCCCCGCCCCGCCGATGGCGGCCATGTAGATGGCCTTGTGTTCTTGCATCGCCTCGCGGACCGGCAGCGAGCGGTTGCCCTTGCCGATCATGCCCTTCAGCCCGACTTCCATCATCCGTGGGGCGAAGGGGTCCATGCGGTAGCTCGTCGTCGGCCCCGCCGAGCCGATGGGAGCCGGAGGCATTCCTTCGGAATTGCCGGGCTTGGCCGGCGCGGGACCCATGTAGTAGATGATCTGGCCCTGGGGGTCGAAGGGCAGCGGCTCGCCGGCGTCCAGTGCGGCCACCAGCCGCTTGTGGGCCGCGTCGCGCCCGACGTAAATCGTGCCGGTGATGCTCACCTTGTCGCCGGCGCGGAGCTGTTCGATGACCTCGTCGGTCAGGGGCGTCTTCAGGTGCATGGTCTACTCCTTCGTCCGTTGAGCGGTCGTTTCCGGGGAACGCCGCACGTAGCCGAACCACTTTTTGACCAGGCCGTGTTTCTGCAAATACTGTCGCGCGCGCTGCTGCCAGGCTTGGATGTCTCCGGTTAGCGGACGGCCTTCCAGAAGGGCGTCGAGGATCAACCCCCGGTGCAGGCAAGCATCCAATTCCTCTTCCGTGAACCCCTGCGCATCGACCAGCGGCGGCTTGTCCTCCCACAG
This sequence comes from uncultured Anaerolineaceae bacterium, assembly GCA_964387775.1. GTDB lineage: Bacteria > Chloroflexota > Anaerolineae > JAAYZQ01 > JAAYZQ01 > CAYLZO01. The sequence continues at coordinate 4,123 of CAYLZO010000172.1, read as the reverse complement.
CACGTCGATCCGCTCCCAATAATCGGCCGGCAGATCGTCAGCCACGACCAGGAGATCATAGTCGCTGAACCGATCCGCATCCCCTCGCGCCCGTGAGCCAAAGAGGAGGATCGCCTTGGGCGCCAACTTGCGCTCCAGGGCGGCTACGTATTCGGCAATATCTGCCGGACAGCTTCCAGGATGTCTCGCGCCCATTGCAGGCAATCCTCTGCATTCTTCCGACTGAAAAAGTCGGCGGGAATTCCGAACGGCACCCCGTTTGGATAGCGCGTCGGAATGTAAGTTCGGTCCAACTCGCGGGCTGCATCCACCAGCGGCAGAAGTTCGGCAATTCCCTGGACACCAGCCTGCGACTCACCTCGGATCAGAATCAAGATGCTGTGAATCCGCTCAACGTCTTCTCCACGGGCCGCATGGACTGCTCTGACAGCCTTTTCGGCTGCCTGCTGAGCGACGAAACACGCCCAATTGTAATCGCCGCTGTCGCGGAGGTGTTCGCTGGCCTGAAGATCGTGTTCCGCCTGCCGGAACCACCGCCCCGCCTCGGTCAACCAACGGTTTGTTGCGCTCACAACACCGCTTCCTTGTGCCGCGCCGAGTGGCACTGGATGTTGACCGCCACCGGCAGCGACGCGATGTGGCAGGGGAAAGTCTCGACGTGCACGGCCAGCGCCGTCGTCCGGCCACCCAGCCCCTGGGGGCCGATGCCGATGCGGTTGACGCGCGCCAGCACGTCGGCCTCCAGCGACGCGACCTCGGGGTCGGGGCTGGGCTGGCCCACCTCGCGCAGCAGGGCGTGTTTGGCCAGCCACATCGTCTTTTCCGCCGACCCGCCCACGCCCACGCCGACGATGATCGGCGGGCAGGGATTGGCCCCCGCCTGGCGCACCGACTCGACCACGAAATCGACCACGCCTGCCCGCCCGTCGGCCGGCTTGAGCATGGCCAGCTGGCTCATGTTCTCGCTGCCGCCGCCCTTGGGCGCGACGGTAATTTTCAGCTCGTCGCCGGGCACGATGGTCGTGTGGATGACGGGCGGCGCGTTGTCCTTGGTATTGATCCGCGCCGAAAAGGGCCGCTCGACGAGGGACTTGCGCAGATAGCCGTCCTGGTAGCCCTGGCGCACGCCTTCGGCCACGGCCTCGTTCAGGCCGCCGCCGACGATGCGGGCCTCCTGGCCCAACTCCAGGAAGACGACGGTCAGGCCGCAGTCCTGGCAGAGGGGCATCTGCTCGTCCTCGGCGATCTGGGCATTCTCCAGGATCTGGTCCAGCACCTCGCGGCCCACGGACGATTCTTCCTTCTCGCGGTAGGCGCGCAGGGCGCTGAGCACGTCCTCGCCCAGGTAGTAGTTGCTCTCGATGCAGAGCCGGGCGACGGTTTCGGTGATCTGGTCGGTGTGGATCTCTTTCACGTTGTCCCTTTCTCCTTGATCACAAAAGGCACCCCTGTGCCTTCAAACAAAATGGTTAGCGCGGCAAGAGGTGCCTGCGAGAGACGATATAAATGACGGCCCCGTTCAGCGAATCCTTGTCGGGTTAGTTTCATCGTCACTGTGGCCTCCTCATCGAAGCTAACGCGCCCGATTATACACCCACGGACCTCATTTGTCCAGCTGGATGCAACCGATGGCCTTATTTGCCAAGATCATAACACAAATTAGACCCTCTTGTCAACTTTTGCTGGCAACTTTCCTGCAAAAAGATGTGGAAAAGATCGAGCGGGCGGCCTATCCAGGCCGCCCGCTCAGCTATGAACTACATACCGGCTTCCTCGCGAAGAAGGTCGGCTTTGTCTGTGCGCTCCCACGGCGCGTCGATGTCGTCGCGGCCAAAGTGGCCATAGGCCGCCGTCGCCCGGTAGATGGGGCGCCGCAGGCCCAGGTCGCGGATGATGGCTGCCGGGCGAAAGTCAAAGTGCTTCTCGATCAACTCCAGGATCGCCTCGTCGGGTACCTGGCCCGTGCCAAAGGTCTCGATGGCCAGCGACAGGGGCCGGGCCACGCCGATGGCGTAGCTGACCTGCAATTCCAGCCGCTCGGCCAGGCCGGCGGCCACGACGTTCTTGGCCACGTAGCGGGCATAGTAGGCGCCCGAGCGGTCGACCTTGGTCGGGTCCTTGCCCGAGAAGCAGCCGCCGCCGTGTCCGGCCATGCCGCCGTAGGTATCGACGATGATCTTGCGCCCGGTGACGCCGGCGTCGCCCTTGGGGCCGCCGGTCACAAAGCGGCCGGTGGGGTTCACGTAAATCTTGGTGTCCTCGTCCATCATGCCGTTGGGCACCACGTACTTGATGACCCGGTGAATGACGTCGTCGCGGATCTTGGCCTGGTCCACGTCGGGCGAATGCTGGGTGGAAATAACAACAGTGTCCACCCGCTTGGGCTTGCCATATTCGTACTCGACCGTGACCTGGCTCTTGCCGTCGGGCCGGATGTAGGGCAGGATGCGCTCTTGGCGGACCTGGGTCAGTCGCTTGACCAATTTGTGGGCCAGCATAATGGGCAGGGGCATCAGCTCTGGCGTCTCGGTGCAGGCAAAGCCGACCATCATGCCCTGGTCCCCGGCGCCGATGGCCTCGATCTGCTCTTCGCTCATCTGGCCGGTTTTCGCTTCCAGGGCTTTGTCCACGCCCAGGGCAATGTCGGCGCTCTGCTCTTTGATCGACACCAGCACGCCGCAGGTCTCGCCGTCAAAGCCGAACTTGGCCCGTGTGTAGCCGATGTCCCATACCACGTCGCGGACCAGGGCGTTGAGGTCCACGTAGGTGCTGGTCGTGATCTCGCCCATTACCAGCACCGTGCCGGTGGTAACGGCCGTCTCGCAGGCCACCCGGGCGTCGGGGTCGTCCTTGATCATGGCGTCCAGCACCGCGTCCGAGATCTGGTCGCAGATCTTGTCCGGGTGCCCCTCCGTCACCGACTCGGAGGTAAAAAAGAACTTGGGGGAGGCCATGAATGTGCTTGTCATTGACATGATTGCTGTCTCCTTCTGTTGTGATTTGGAAACCAGGGAATTGGGTATCAGGTATCAGGTATCGGGTATCGGGCTCACCGCTCTTCCGATTCCCTGATACCTGATTCCCCGATTCCCTGACTCCCGGCTTACGTTCCCTCTTCCCACGAAGCCAGGTACTTTTCCTGCTCTGGCGTCAGCACGTCGATCTCGACGCCCATCGCCTTCAGCTTGAGGCGGGCGATCTCTTTGTCGATATCCTCCGGCACCGGGTAGACGGTTTTCTCCAGCGCCTCGGCGTGCTCGACCATGTATTCGGAGCAGAGGGCCTGGTTGGCAAAGCTCATGTCCATCACCGCCGAGGGGTGGCCTTCGGCGGCGGCCAGGTTGATGAGGCGGCCCTCGCCCAGCAGCGAGATGCGCCGGCCGTCGGGCAGGGTGAACTGCTCGACAAAGGCCCGCGGCTCGTGGACCAAGACCGCGTATTCCCGCAGCGCCGGGATATTGATCTCGACGTTAAAGTGGCCCGAATTGGCCACGATGGCGCCGTCTTTCATGATCTCAAAGTGCTGGCGGTCGATGACGTCCTTGTTGCCCGTCGAGGTCACGAACAGGTCGCCGAACCCGGCCGCTTCGGTCATGGGCATGACGCGATAGCCGTCCATCACTGCTTCCAACGCCCGCAGCGGGTTGATCTCGGTGACGACGACGTTGGCGCCCATGCCCTCGGCGCGCATGGCGATGCCCCGGCTGCACCAGCCATAGCCGGCCACCACCACGTTCTTGCCCGCCAGCAGGAGGTTGGTGGCGCGCAGGATGCCGTCGATGGTGCTCTGGCCGGTGCCGTAGCGGTTGTCGAAAAAGTGTTTGGTCGTCGCGTCGTTGACGGCGACGATGGGGTATTTCAGCACCCCGTCGGCGGCCATGGCCCGCAGGCGGATGACGCCCGTGGTCGTCTCCTCGGTGCCGCCGATGATGCCCGCCAGCAGGTCGGTGCGGTCCTTGTGCAGGACGCCCACCGTGTCGGCCCCGTCGTCCATGGTCAACTGCGGGCCATGCTCGATGGCCTGGTGGATGTGGCGGTAGTACGTCTCGTGGTCCTCGCCCTTGATGGCAAAGACCGGCACGTCATAGTGGGCCACCAGGGCCGCGGCCGCGTCATCCTGGGT
>CAYLZO010000171.1:5507-11613 GCA_964387775.1 uncultured Anaerolineaceae bacterium | reverse complement strand
GCGGCCTGTGGAGCGGAACCGGTTGTCATGGGCGACGTGCCCGTCTATCCCGGGACGGAGGCCTTGCCTCCGGGAGAGAACGACATGGCCGACCAGATGGCTAATCTCATCCGGGAGTCGGCCGGAGGGGAGGGGTTGGTCACGGACGTCAACCTTTACACCCTGCCGGCCGAGGCCAGTTGGGACGACGTCCGGGGCTTTTACGAGGGTGAGTTGGAGGGGACGGATTGGGAACCGGCGCCGGAATTAGCCCAAGAGTCCGAGGTCTTTAATAGCGTGGGCTGGAGCCGGGGCGGGGGCGCCAACGAGCAGGCCCTCGTCGTCGGTTACGTGGCCGACCCCTTTGGAGAGAGCGCTTTTCTGATCCTGGGCTTGTTCTCCGAGTAGTAGGACCGATTCTGCGGAAGAGCGAGCCCGATTCCACCAGAGTGCGCAGAGGTCGCGGAGCTGGTTTACCGACAAAACTCCATTTGGCTTCTTGGCGCCAGGGACAGGACGCGGATTAACGCAGATTTCCACAGATTCTTTGTGTTTTTCCATCTGCGTTTATCTGCGAGATCGGCGTCCAGAGAGAGGCAGTCGTTCAGAAGGCGGTGCCGGCCGTAAAGTGGAAATCGCGGACGCGCATGGCGGGCACGTGGTGGGCGGCGCTGCTCCACCAGTCGCGGTGCAGCTCGGGGCTATCGCTCAGGGCCTCGACGTTGGAAAAGGCGTCGAGCACGCTCTGGGTGAAGCGCAGATTGCGTAGCGCCCCGACGACGCGGCCCTCCTCGATGAGGAAAGTGCCGTCGCGGGTTGTGCCGGTGGCGACGACGCGCTGGGGGTCGGGGCAGTGGGTGTAGTGGAAGCGGGTGACGAGCACGCCCCGCTCCACGCCGGCGACGAGCTGCTGGCGCGGGGTCTGGCCGGGGGCGACGAAGGGATGGGTCGGCATGGGCCAGGGGCTGCCGAAGCGAAAGATCTGGGGCGGCGCGTGGCCGGTCGATTGCCGCTCGTCCTTGGCCGCCGTCTTGGTGTCGTAGGCCAGGCCCTCCAGCACGCCATTTTGGACGAGGGACAGTCGCTGGGCGGGAACCCCCTCCCAGTCGAAGGGCAGGGCCAGGTTCCGGGGATCGGCGGCGTCGTCCCAGAGCGTGAAATTCTCGCCACAGACCTGCTGGCCCATCTTGCCCACCGCAAAGCTGCGTCCCTCCTGCACGGTCTGGGCGCTGAGGCCCCACAGCAGCAGGAAGCGGAGCAGGTCGGCCACGGCGATTTCTTCCAGCACGGTGACGTAGCGGCCCGCGGGCAGCGGCTGGGGGTCGCGATTGAGGGCGCATTTGCCCACCGCCCGCTCGGCGACGAGGTGGGGATCGATCTCGCGCACGTCGCGGCTGATGGCGTCGGCGTAGCCGGTGAGAAAGCCGATGCCCTGGGGCGGCTCGGCGTCCACGACGGCGCGCAGGGAGGCCAGGGTCAGCGGGGCGTAGGCCTCGGCGCCGGCGGTGTTGGCGATGGCCAGCTCGCCGGCCTCGGTGCTAAAGGCGCCGGTGGTCGTAAAGCCCAGGCGGGCGGCCTCGTCGGCGATGACGCGGACGGCGTCGGCCCGTTGGGCGGGGGTGGCGGCCGCGGTTGCTTCGAAGTAGGTCTCGGCCGGGCGGAGAGAACCGCCGCCGGGCAGGCCCGGAAAGGCGGGATCGGGGGGCTGGAGCCGGGCGATGGCGGCTGCCTGCTCGGCGACCCAGCGCTGGCCCTCGGCGTCGAGGCGATTGGTGACGGCCAGGCCCACGCCCCGGTCCACGACGGCGCGCACGGCCAGTTGGGCGTTGCGCTGGGCCACGTTCTGGTGGATGACGCTGCGGGCAAAGCGGGTCAGGGCCTGGTCTTGGACCAGCAGGGTGGCCTCTGCCCCGTCGGCAGGCGTGAGGTTCAGGGTGGATTGCAGCAGATCCAGCGCGCGTTCGCGTCCGTACATGGTTTCACCTCTGTAGAATCTTGGGCTCGGCTGGCCTCGATTGTACCCCAGGTTGGCAGGGATGTCAATGCCGTATTTGTGAGATCTGTCACTTTGACGGCCCGGCCCGGCTGTGCTACAATGGGTCAGCTTGACTCCAGGCGAGAGACCACAACTTTGACGAAAGGTGGAGTGTGACAATGACGTCCATCGAGACGCCCGACTGGGTACGGGATGCAGTGTTTTACCAGATTTTCCCCGACCGCTTTGCCCGCAGCGACCGGGTTCCCGAGCCGTCGAACCTGGAGGCCTGGGATGGCCCGCCGACGGTCTATGGCTTCAAGGGGGGCGACCTGCTGGGGGTGGTCGAACACCTGGACTATTTGCAGGATCTGGGCATTAACGCCCTCTATTTCAACCCCATCTTTCAATCGGCGGCCAACCACCGTTATCACACCCACGATTATTACCAGGTGGACCCCATCCTGGGCGGGAACGAGGCGCTGCGCACCCTGCTCGACGAGGCGCACCGGCGGGGTATCCGCATTGTCCTGGACGGCGTGTTCAATCACGCCAGCCGGGGCTTTTTTCAGTTCCATCACCTTCTGGAGAACGGGCCGGCCTCTCCCTACGTGGACTGGTTCGACGTCAAGGAGTATCCGCTGCGGCCCTACCACGCGCCTCGAGGCCAGCATGGTTACGAGGCGTGGTGGGGGATGCCGGCCCTGCCCAAGTTGAACACCGACACGCAGGCCGTCCGCGAATTTCTGTGGGACGTGGCCTCGTACTGGGTCGAGTTTGGCATCGACGGCTGGCGGCTCGACGTGCCGGGCGAGATCGACGACGACGAATTCTGGCGGGAGTTTCGCCGGCGGGTCCGGGCCGTCAACCCCGAGGCGTACATCGTCGGCGAGATCTGGCGGGAGGCCGGGCGCTGGCTCCAGGGCGATCAATTCGATGCCGTGATGAATTACCTCTTTGCCCAGGCCAGTCTGGGGTTCTTTGTGGGAGAGAACCTATTGCGCTCGGAGGTAGCCAGGACGGGCTACGATGGCATCAAAACCTTGGATGCTGAGGAATTCGCCGACGAGATCGAACGTGTGCTGGACCTCTATCCCCCCGAGGTCAACGAGGTGCAGTTCAACCTGTTGGGCAGCCACGACACGCCTCGCTTCAAGACGTTGGCCCGGGGCGACACCTCGGCCTATCACCTGGCGACCCTCTTCCAGATGACCTATCCCGGTGCGCCCTGCATCTACTACGGCGACGAGATCGGCATGGAGGGCAAGCACGATCCAGGCTGCCGGGGCGCGTTTCCCTGGGACGAGGCAGCGTGGGACCGGGAGTTGCGCGATCACGTCAAGCGTTGTATTGCCCTGCGCAAGGCCCATCCGGCGTTGCGGCGGGGTTCGTTCAAGTGGCTCTTTGTCGGCCAGGGGGTAGTGGCCTACGGGCGGCAGTTGGATGGCGAGACGCTGCTGGTCGCGTTGAACAATACGCGGCGGCCGGTGACCCTCAGCGTGCCTCTGGCGGACTATGTCGAGGATGGGGTCACGTTCTGTGACGCTTGGAGCGACGAGACCTGGCAGGTGGAGCAGGAACAGATTGAGGGTGTGCGGGTTCCGGCCCGGTCGGGTGTGGTGCTCAGCGCGATGGCGTGTGAGGGGCGTTGAGCACTCAGGTGTAGCGCTTGACCTCGAAGCGGTACATTTGGACCGGCTCCTCGGGATCGGTGATGCGGGCCTTGTGGTGGCGTGTCCAGTGGACCTGTTTTTCGACGCTGTCGATCCCGTCCAGGTCGGGCAGAAGCAGCCCCCGCTTCCAGGGATGGGTCTGTGACTGGACGATGAGGCCGTAGCGCTTGGGGTCGAGGTCGTCGAGGCTGCTGACAGGTTCGGCTTTGCCCAAAACGTCTACTTTGACCTGGAGATCATCGAGTTCGTCGGGGCGGATCGGGGAGAAACGGGGATCGCGGCTGGCGGCCGAGATGGCGTTGTGGATCACTTCCCGGGCTAGGTTCTCGCAGATGGGTTCGATGGTGCCGATGCAGCCCCGCAGCTTGCCCCGGCGGTGGATGGTGACAAAGGCCCCGGCCTGCCGCTCCATCTCTGGCGGGAGGGGGATGGGGAGCTCTTTTTCCTCTTGCTTTCGTACGTACAGCTCGATGGCCTGCCGGGCCAGCTCGACCAAGGGATGGGAGTCGCTCATCGGTTCGTTCCTCACTTTGTCAGCGAGCTTTCTGCCGGTTGACAATAGTACCAAGGGGCCACTTGCGGTTTGGCTCTATTTGTGATAGAATGCTAGCGTCGTTTGCTCAAGTCCATATTACAATGCGGAGAAAGGAGAAACCCCATGTCAAACGATAATGCCGAGCGCGGAAAAAGGCTCCTCCTGTATGGGATGTTTTCCCTGGTCATCGTCACCTTTGTCGCAGTCCTCCTGACGGTGTGGCTTTTCGCCAGGGCCGTCCCCGGCGGCTTTGGGATGGCGCTCCAGACGGCGTTGATCGTCACGGTCATTGGCATCGTGGCCAGCGTCATCGTCTGGTTCGTCTACACGCGAGTGATTCTGAAAGAATAGCTCGACCGTTACCCCAACGCGTTTCTGCCAGCCGTCTCTTGTCTGCCGGGGACGGCCGTCTCGCCGACCCTGCGGTTCATTTGCCAAAAAGGGCGCCCGGCCACCGCCTGGTGCCCTTTTTGCGTCTATAGCTTGCCCAACACCTGCCGGGCGATGACCAGGCGTTGGATCTCGCTCGTCCCCTCGCCGATGGTGCACAGCCGCTGGTCGCGGTAGATGCGCTCTACCGGATATTCACGGCTGTAGCCATAGCCGCCGTGGATCTGGATGGCCTTGAAGGCAGCCCGCTCGGCCACCTCCGAAGCAAAGAGTTTGGCCATGGCCGCTTCTTTTGTGAAGCGTTTGCCGGCATCCTTCATCGCCGCGGCGCGATAGATCATGAGCCGGGCGGCGTCGATCTCGGTGGCCATGTCGGCGATCATCCATTGGATGGCCTCGAACTTGGCGATGGGCTGGTCGAACTGCACCCGCTCCTTCGAGTAGCGGGTAGCCTCCTCGAAGGCGGCCTGGGCCAGGCCGAGGGCCATGGCTCCGATGCTGATCCGCCCGGCGTCGAGGGTGATCAGCATCTGCCTAAAGCCCTCACCCTCCTCGCCGAGCAGATTCTCGGCCGGCAGGCGGCAATCCTCGAAGGACAACGCCGAGGTCACCGAGCCCTTGAGACCCATCTTGGGCTCGTTTTTGCCCGGGATGAAACCCGGCGTGCCCTGCTTGACCAAGAAGCAGGAGATGCCGCGCGTCCCGGCCTCGGGGGCAGTCTTGGCTGTGGCGACGACCACGTCGGCGATGGCCCCCGACGTGATCCACATCTTGCTGCCGTTGAGGACATAGTCGTCGCCGTCACGCACCGCCGTGGTCCGCGTGGCCCCCGCGTCGGAGCCGGCCTCCGGCTCTGTCAGGCCAAAGGCTCCCAGCCCCTGGCCGCTGCACAGGCGGGGCAGCCACGTCTGCTTCTGTGCCTCGGTGCCAAAGTAGTAGATAGGGCCGCAACCCAGCGAGACGTGGGCGGCGTAGATGAGGGCCGTCGAGCCACAGGCGCGGGCGATCTCTTCGACGGCGATGGCGTAGCTGAGATAGTCGCCGCCGCCGCCGCCGTATTCCTCGGGATAGGGCAGGCCCATCAGGCCCAATTCGGCCATCTGGCGGATGTTTTCGGCGGGGAACTCTTCCGTTTTGTCCACCTCGGCGGCGCGGGGTGCGATCTCGTTCTGGGCAAAGTCGCGCACCATGTCGCGGACCAGGCGTTGTTCTTCGTTCAGTTCAAAGTCCATCGGTTCCTGCCTCCTCGCTTACGTTGCTATGATCTCGCCGACGAGCCGTGGCTCGCCCCAGGCAGCCCAGGCCCACTTGTGGTTGCCCAGGCCGTCGGTCACGAACTGGATACGGGCCACGTCACCGGCCAGGGCGGGCATGGCGATCTCGTGTGATTTCCAGCGGCGGGCGTGCTGGGTGTCGCTCCAGATCTTCCAGTCGTTGACAAAGATGCGAAAGGCGACGACGTTGCCCTCGGCCAGGTGTGAGCCGTCGCGGATGCCGGTGGCGAATCGGAGCCGCACGTTCCGCACGTCGGGTGGCACCGGCACCTGGTACTCG
>CAYLZO010000171.1:0-5497 GCA_964387775.1 uncultured Anaerolineaceae bacterium | reverse complement strand
ACGATGGCCGAGCCCTGGACCGGCGGGTGCTGCCAGAGGGCCATACGCTGGTCGCCGTCGCAGGCGGCCTCGCCGACCTGGACCTCCATGCCGGCCGGGTCGTGGTCGGCGGTGACGATGGCCCGCCGAAAGTGTTCAACAAAGTCGAAGGACCAGGGCTGGCTGGTGGCTCGCTCGGCCTCTGGACCTTGCTTCCAGTGCAGGTATTCGACGAAACGGGCCAGTTCGTCCAAGTGTCCGGGGCTCAGGGTTTCCAGTTGGTTTACGATTTCTTCCAATGTCGTCATCTGTTTCTGCTTGCCTCCTAACCCGGACAAGCCGGGACCAAAAGGGCGAAACGCTGCCCACAAAATTCTTGCTCAATGTGCCATGATTTCATGGGTTAGGCCCTAACCATTCAGTTCCAAAGTCACCTGTCCCTTAGCCGCTCTCCACCATCTTTGCGACGAGTTCCTTCACGAGTTTTACGGCGACCATGGCCGTGACGTCCACCACGTCCCGGGCCGGATTGAGTTCCACAATGTCCGCGCCAAAGATGGGCGTGCGCAGGTCCTGGATCAGCCGGATCACGTCGCGCACGCTGAGGCCGCCCGGCTCATGGTGCGAGATGCCGGGGGCAAAGCCCGGATCGAGCACGTCCAGGTCGAGGGAGAGGTAGAGCGGGCCGTCGAATTCGTAGGCGAGGCCCGGTTGCCAGTCCTTCATCTCGACGACCTCGACGCCAAAGCGTTCGATCTGGGCCTGCTGGTGGGGGTTGGCGGCCCGGATGCCGACCTGGACCAGGCGGGCCACCAGTCCTTCCTCCATCACGCGGGCAAAGGGGCAGGCGTGCGACAGGCGGTTGCCCTCGAACTCGTCGTAGAGGTCGGGGTGGGCGTCGAGGTGGAGGACGTTCAGGTTGGAGTATGCCCCGGCAAAGGCGCGGAGGATGGGGTAAGTGATGGCGTGGTCGCCGCCCAGCGACAGGACGCGGGCACCGAGGCCGAGCAGGTGGGCGACGCCGTCCTCGATCTGCTCGAAGGCGGCCGGGCCGCGGCTGAATTCGAGATCGCCTACGTCCTGCCAGCGGTCGTCGGCGCTGAGGTCCAGGCCGCTTTCGGCCGACCAATTCGTCTCGCCCGAGTGGAGCACCTGGCGGATCTTGGCCGGCGCCAGGGCTGCGCCACGCAGAAAGTACGAGTTCTCGTCGGTCGGCACGCCGACGACGGCGACGGTGCCGGGGCGAAGGTTGGCAAGTGCTTGGCTGTCCATACGATCTCCGACTGCTAGGCCCGCTTGAAGACTTCGATCGTCTGCTTGCCAGGCGTGCCGTCGGGCCGGGTGCGCGGCACGTCAAAGCCCATCAGCCCTTCCTCGATGAGAAAGTAGAAGGTCTCGTTGTCCATCAGGCGCTTTACCACCGGCACGCCCTCGGCCGTCTGGGCGTAGGCAAAGCCATCGGGCAGCGGGTAGCAGCGGGCCAGGTCGGCAAAGGTCTTGACGTCGGGGTCATCGATGCTGTTCTGGCCCAGGGGAAAGCCGCGCTGGACGTAGCCCCGCTCGGCGGCCGAGCCGGGACCGGCGGCCGAGCGGGGCTCGGCTTGGCGGAGGACCTCGGTGGTCTTGTAGCCGGTGCGGCCATCCTCACGCGTGTAGGGATCGTCCCAGGCCAGGATGCCTTCTTCGACGAGAAAGACGTACTCCTTGCCATCCGATTGGCGGGCGACGACGAAATCGCCCGGCTTGCGCTCGCGGTAGGCAAATCCCGTCGGCAGCGGGTAGCAGCGCTCGAAATCGGCCAGCGTCTTCAGGTCTTTTTCGTTGATGATGCTGCGCGAGGGATACCTGCGGGCGGGGGCGGCTGGCTTCTGTTGCTTCTTCTTCTTGCCAAAGAGATTGTCCAAAAAGCCCATCGTTCTCCTCCTTTTCGCTTTCGTAGACCTGACAGGTCCCAGGAAACCCTGGCTCGGCCGCAAGTTCTACTCACAACCAACTAGTCTGTCGAGAAACCGGTTTCTGGGACCTGTCAGGTCTGTAGCTTTCGAACCAGGCCCATTTCCTCACCGAAGGTTTCGCCACTGCGCCGAAAGCCGGCCTTGCGGTAAAAGCCCTCGGGGCTGCCTGGACCCTGGCCCCTGGGCGATGGACACGGCGTTGGGCGCGACCATGTACTTCCGGGGCGGCGCCAGCGTGTCGCTCAGGCGGCAGATGGCGCGCACGGTTTCGGCGGTGATTTCGCGCAGGGTGACCTCGGCGTCGGAGCCGGGCTCGGGTTCCTCGGGCGTCTCGTCAGAGTCGCTCGAAGGCTTCCTTGACGTGATCGGGCAGCCGTTTGTAGCGGCGATCCAGGATCGGCTCAGACGTAATCTCGTACGTGGAGACGTGGACCGCCTTGTATTCGTCCAGCGATTTCGGTTGGACCGGTGTTTTCTGTTTTGCTTTTCGTCGCTTTCTGGACACAGTTACCCCCAATTCTCTCTATTTTGATGGCCTGCACCCCTGCACGGCGCCCAGGGCTTTGAGCTGTTCGACCAGGCGCTGCGTCTCGGCTTGGAGGCGGGCGTGGTCTTGGGTTGAGACTTTCATCGAGTGATTGTACCTCTGGGCATCATTGCGGCGGCGCGAACGAGCCCACCACCTCGGCCTGGGCCAGGATGTGCCCTTCCATGGCTTCCAAAACCTGGGAGGGTGTGACAGCTGGCGGCAGATCGAGTTGGCTATCCAAGGCATAGAGGTGGAAGTTATAGCGGTGCTTGCCGCCCGGGCAGGGGCCGTCGTAGCCCACCAGCTTGACCGGGGCGCCGCCGGGAAAGGTCGCGCCCTCACTCTCGAACTGGGCAAAGTCGTTATTGCCTTGCAGCGCGCCATCGGCCAGCGTATTTCCGGAGGGCATGTTTTCTGCATAGCCGCTGCTGGTCGGCGGGATGTTGTACACCAACCAGTGGGCAAAGCCCAGCGACGTGGAGGCCCCCGATTCAGCGCCGGCGTCGAGATCGTGCACGATCAGCGCCAGGCTTTTGGCCTCGGCCGGCACGCCCGACCAAGCCAGGGCCGGGGACAGGTTGTCGCCAAAGCAGGAGTACTGGGTCGGGATGTCGCCGCCCGGCTCAAAGGCCGTTGTCGAGATGGACAGCTTGGGGGCGGGCGTGGGCGGTTCGGACGTGGGTGTGGGCGATTCTGTGGTCCCTGTGGGCGCATCGGTGGGCAGGATCGGCGTCGCACTGGGAGCCGGTGCTTCAGCGGTAGGCGCATCGGTCGGCGGGACCGATGTTGCGGAGGGGGTCGGCGGCTCAGGGGTTGGCGTATCGGCGGCGGGGGCCTGGGTGTCGGTAGCCATCGCCGCTTGTGACGCAGGCGTGGCCTGGGGCGTGCCGCATCCCGCCAAGAGCAAGATGATCAACGTGATTCCAACTAGCTGCCGTTCAATTTGCTGTCTACTCATTCTCGGCTCCTTTTGTGCCGCCGGTGCCTTTCATCGGATCCCCACTGACCCGCTGGATGCTTGCTCTGTTGCTTGGGCCGCTGCCCGGTCTCATTACCGGACACTTTTTGTGACAGGAGTCGGTAGAATTGGAAAAGTGTCCGATAAATGTCCATTCGTTCCTCTAGCAGGCTGTCGGAGAAGCCCGTTTGTAGTGCGCACTTTGCCAATGGCACGCTTGCGGCGAAGCGCCTACTACGAGCCCGGGAACACCTCTCCGACAAGCTGCTAGGTGATTTCTTGCATTGCAGACCTGACAGGTTGTCCACAGGACAACCTGTCAGGTCTTGTCGGGCTATTCTTCCACCGGCCGGAAGTACTTCACGTCCAGGATCGACCCCTCCCGCTCGGCGGCGTCCTTGAACACCGCCTCGACCTCCAGGCCGACGTGCAGCTCCTCCAGGTCCACCTCGTCCAGGTAGTGGACCAGCCCGCCGTCGCAGCCGTAGAGCTTGACGTAAGCCAGTACCTTGGGCGGCTCCAGCGGCTTGTCATCCAGGTCGCGAAAGAGCACGGTGAAGGTAAAGACGTGGCCCGTGCTCGGCACCTCGACCCACTCGTCCAGCTCGCTGAAGCAGCGCTCGCAGAACATCGTCGCCGGCACGTAGATCAGATCGCACTCGGCGCAGTGGGTGCCCAGGAACTGGCCCTCGTCCTTGATGGCCCGGAAGAACTTTTCCCCGGCAATGCCCGCCGAGTAGCGGCTGGTGATGGGGATGTTTCCCTTCCAGGCGATGGCGTCGTGCAGCTTGTCAACTTTTTCAGTGATTGGCATTGGTAACCTCCTCAATATCCAATACCTAACACCAGATATTGGATATTAGATATTGGGTACGAGTCATTCCTCAAGGGGCTTGAAATACTGGATATCGAGGATGGAACCCTCGCGCTCCTCGGGCGGCTTCCAGACGGCCTGGACCTTCATGCCGATGTGCACGTCGTCGGGATCGACCTCGCCCAGCATGTGCATGATGCCCACGGAGGGTTTGGTGCCGTCGATGTCGATTACGGCCGGGATCTCGGGCTCCTCCGGGTACTGCATGTCCCAGGTGACGTAACACAGCGAGAAGGTGTTGACCGTGCCCGTGTCGGGCAGGGTTACCCACTCGTCCATCGGCTTGAAGCACCACTCGCAAAAGTTGCGGGGCGGGATGACGGTCCGGTTGCATTCGTTGCAGCGCACGCCCACCAGCAGTCCCTCCTTCAGCTCGTGCAGGTAGCGGCCGATGGCCACGCCCGCGTCCCACGCGTACCGGGCGTTGGGGTCCCACTCGGTAAAGAGGACCTTTTTCTCGGCAAAATCCGACTCCTTGAGGTAGGTGCCGGGGAATTCTTTGATTCTGACTGTCATTGTCTCGTCTCCTTGTGTCTTGCTCCTGAAAGCTAGTGGTTGCTTTCCCTACGCCGGGACGCCGAGAGGCGCGGACTCTTGCCTGCGGGCGAATTCTAGCGACAGACGGTCCATTGTGCCGACAAGCTCCGACGCACCCAGAATTTCGATGGCAATGGGTTTGCCCTGGGCATCCAAGTCTACGATCATGCCCTCGTGCACCTCGTCGCTCTCCTCGTACTCGCCTTCCCGCAGGCGGATGTACAGGATGTCTCCTGTTTCATCGTAGATGACTCTCATCTTTCCTCCTGGCTCCAGTATTTGGCGATCTTGGACGTCCGATAGGCGGTCACGACGAGTCGCACGTCGCCTATCTCTTCAAAGACCGCTCTGAGAAGATACGCTTTGCCCTCTACAGTGTACCGGCTTTGAGCAATGTTGCGTCTCTGCTTGGCCGGCACAACCTGCTGTGGACTGGCCACAACCTGGGCGACAAGTGTCCGGTCGAGTTTGCGCTCCTCCAATTGCTCCTCGGCGTAGGGTGTGAAAGCAACTTTGGCCTTCATCGACGCATCCTACACGCCCATCACGACGACGGTGCCAACCTGCATCAGGTCGCCCCAGGCCTGGGCCACGCCGCGCTTGGGCTGGCCGGGCACCTGGCGCGCCCCTGCCTCTTCTCGGAGCTGCCAGAAGAGCTCGGCCAC
>CAYLZO010000170.1:0-11681 GCA_964387775.1 uncultured Anaerolineaceae bacterium | reverse complement strand
CACCTCCTAACCATCGGCGCCGCCAGCATCGACACCAAGGGCCGCGCCGGCGGCGCCATCCAGACCGGCACCTCCACGCCGGGCGCCATCCGCGTCAGCGTCGGCGGGGTGGGCCGCAACATCGCCGAGAACTTGGCCCGCCTCGGCGAGCGCGTCGTCCTGCTCTCGGCCGTGGGCGACGACAGCGCCGGCCACCACGTCCTCCACGAGGCCATCGCCTGCGGCATCGACGTCCGCCACGTCCTCGTATCCGCCGACGCCGAGCACCGCACCGCCGCCTATCTGGCCGTCCTCGACGAGACCGGCGACATGGCCATGTCCATCGACGACATGGGCATCAACCACGCGCTCATCACGCCCCAGTTCGTCTACCGCCGGCGCGCCCTCTTTCGCGACGCCCAGATGGTCATCCTCGACGCCAACCTCACGCCCACCACCCTGCGCACCATCTTTAACCTGGCCCGCAAGTACGACCTGCCCGTCTGCGCCGACCCGACCACGGCCAGCCTGGCCCCCCGGCTGGCCCCCTACCTGGCCGACCTGACGCTGGTGGCGCCCAACGCCGCCGAGGCCCAGGCCCTGTGCGGCGTGCAGGTCACCGGCCGGGAGAGCGCCCTCCGCGCCGCCAAGACGCTGGTGGGCGCCGGCGTCGAGATCGCCATCGTCACCCTGGGGGCCACGGGCCTGGTCTACGCCACGTCGCAGGAGAGCGGCCACGTGCCCGCCATCGAGTGCGACGTCGTGGACCTGACCGGCGCCGGCGACGCCCTGACCGCGGCCGTCGTCTTTGGCCTGCTCAACGACGTGCCCATCGCCGAGGCCGTGCGCCTGGGCACCTCGGCGGCGGCGCTGACCCTCGGCTGCCGCGAGACCGTCTGCCCCTCCCTGAGCCTGGAGCGGCTCTACGACCAGTTGATCATCTGACTCCCCTCCCTAGTGTCCCTTTGTGGCTTTTGTGTCTTTGTGGTACACTTTTCGGGCCAACTCGAAAAGAGGCAGGAGGCAGGATGCAAGAAGCAAGAGGCAAGGGCCATCTGCTGCAACGGAGCAACGAGGTGCAGCAGGCGCAGGCGGAGGGGCGGCCCGTCGTCGCCCTCGAATCGACCGTCATCGCCCACGGGCTGCCCTACCCCACCAACCTGGAGACGGCCCGCCAGATGGAGGCCGCCGTCCGCCAGCACGGCGCCGTCCCGGCCACCATCGCCGTGCTCGACGGCAGGCTGTGCGTCGGCCTGAGCGACGACGCGTTGCAGCACCTGGCCACCGCGCCCGCAAGTTGCGGCGGCATCCGCAAGGTGAGCCGCCGCGACCTGCCCCTCGTCGTCGCCCGGGGCGAGGATGGCGCCACCACCGTCGCCGCCACGGCCACGGTCGCCGCCTGGGCCGGCATCGCCGTGTTTGCCACGGGCGGCATCGGCGGCGTGCACCGTGACCCGCCCTACGACGTCTCCAACGACCTGCCCACGCTGGCCTCGACGCCGGTGGCCGTCGTCTGCTCCGGCGCCAAAGCGATCCTCGACCTGCGGGCCACCGTCGAGTGGCTGGAGACGGCCGGCGTGCCCATCATCGGCTATGGCACCGGCGAATTCCCCGCGTTTTACGCCCGGAAGAGCGGCCTGCCGGTAGACGCGACCGTGAAGACGCCCCAGGAAGCCGCAGCCATCCTCCTGGCCCAGCGCCGGCTCGGGCTGCCCGGCGGGACCCTCGTCACCGTGCCCGTCCCGGCCGACGCCGAGATCCCGGCCGGTCAACTGGAAGCCGCCATCGCCGCCGCCCTGGACGAGGCCCGCGCCCGCGACATCGAGGGCAGCGCCTCGACCCCGTTCCTGCTGCGCTGGATCGCCCGCCAGACGGAGGGCGCCAGCCTCAAGGCCAACGCCGCCTTGCTGCTGAACAACGCCGCCGTCGCCGCCCAGATCGCCGTCGCCCTGGGCCAACTCCTGGAAGCGGAGTAATCACCCATGTTTGACGATTTTGTCTGGAAAGCCGATTACACCGCCCTGCTCCTGTCCTACGCCTACGTCTTTGCCATCATCGCCCTCGGCGAGCTGATCCAGCGGGCCGGCTGGCGGTCCCAGGAGTTCACCCGCAAGTTCATCCACGTCGGCGTCGGCATGTGGGTCGTCGGTACGGTTCTCCTCTTCGAGACGTGGCCCCTGGCCGTCGTCCCCCCGGCCACGTTCGTCGTCATCAACGCCATCTCTTACCTGCGCGGCATCTTCCAGGCCATGGAGACCGGCGAACGGGGCAACCTGGGGACCATCTACTTTCCCATCTCTTTCGGCGCCCTCGTCTATTTCTTCTGGGACCAGCCGACGCTGCTCGTGGCCAGCATGATGCCAATGACGTGGGGCGACGCCCTGGCCGCCATCGTCGGCCGCCGCTTCGGCCATTACACCTACGCCGTCGGCGGGCGGGTCCGTTCCGTCGAGGGCTCGATGGCCATGCTCCTTTGGAGCTGGGTTTCGACCTTTTTGGCCGTGTTCCTCATGCCTTTCCTGCTGGGCCAGACGCCCGTCAACTGGCTGATGGCCCTCATCTACAGCGGCGCCGTGGCCGTGGTCTGCACCCTGGTCGAGGCCCTGTCGCCCTGGGGCATCGACAACCTGACGGTGCCCGCCGCGGCGGCCCTCGTCCTCAACGCCCTCCACACGTGAACCCGCGGGCGCACAGTCAAAGTGCAGACCCTCATCCTACTACCTTTTCAAGGCTATTTCGACAAGCTGTCATTTTCATGTTGAAAAGGTACTACACTCTTTTCTTCCAGATTATACGACCGGAAGAGCTTTGCTCCCGCGCGCCGCCTGTGGTATAATCCCTCCACACACGCAGAATATCCGAACACAGCCAAAGGAGTTGATTGCATGACGCGCAACGACGTTTACGACATTACCATCATCGGCGGCGGGCCGTCGGGCTTGTTCGCCGCATTCTACGCCGGGCTGCGGTCGGCCAAGACCAAGATCATCGACAGCCTGCCCCAATTGGGCGGCCAACTGGCCGCTCTCTATCCCGACAAGTACATTTACGACATCCCCGGCTTTCCCAAGGTGCTGGCCCAAGAGTTCGTCGACCGCCAGGTGGAGCAGGCCATGGCCTACGACCCGGCCGTCTGCCTCGACGAGAAAGTCGTCGAACTGCACCACCGCGACGACGACATCATCGAACTCCAGACCGAACCCGGCGACACCCACCTGTCGCGCACCGTCGTCCTCGCTGCCGGCGTGGGCGCCTTTGTGCCCCGCACCCTCGACATCCCCAGCGTCGAGCAGATGCGGGGCAAGGGCGTCTACTATTTCGTCAAGGACCTGGAGCAATTCCGGGGCCAGCGGGTCCTGGTCGTGGGCGGCGGCGATACGGCCCTCGATTGGGCGCTCAGCCTGCTGCCCATCGCCGACCAGGTGACGCTCATCCACCGCCGGGACCGCTTCCGCGCCCACGAAGAGTCGGTCAACGAACTCTTCGAGTCGCCCAGCGAGGTGCTGTTGTTCCACGAATTGGAGGCCCTCCACGGCGACGATCACGTCGAGGGGGCGACGGTCTTTCACAATCGCACCGGTAAAGAAACCACGCTGGACATCGACGCCGTGGTCATGGGCCTGGGCTTTGTGGCCAACCTGGGGCCGATCAAGGAGTGGGGCCTGGAGATCATCAAGAACTCGATCCTCGTCGACGGCGCCATGCAGACCAACCTGCCCGCCGTCTATGCCGTGGGCGACATCACGACCTACGAGGGCAAACTCAAGCTCATCGCCACGGCCACGGCCGAGGCCGCCGTCGCCGTCAACTATGCCAAGAACTACCTCGACCCCAGCTCCCGCGTCTTTCCCGGCCACAGCACCGACCTGGGCGACAAGGATTGAAAAAGTATGGAACCCAAGGACCAATTCGACTGGCAGCGCCATCCCGACGCCGAGGCATTCGTCGACGAGCAGGTGGACGAATTCGTAGCCGCCGTGCCACCCGCCCGCCAACTGGCCGACGACCTGCTGGCCCGCACCGGCAGCCGCCTGGCCGACTGGCTGGACCACCTGGTCCTGGCCGGCGGCGACGCGCCCCGGGGCCGATTGGCCGACCTGGGCTTTGAGCGCGAAGAGGTCCCGGCCGCGCCGGGCGACGAGGTCTATTACCATCCGGGCGCCATCTTTCCCCGCATCGTGCTGCGCGAAGGGAACGGAGCCGAGCCGGGCCGGACCCTGGCCGCCGCCCTCGGCGTGGAGGACATCCACTTTTTCCTGATGACCCACCACCTGGCCGTGCCCATCGAGGGCTCGCTGGTCGGCCCCTACCGCCGGGCCACGGCCTGGCAGCACGAGGGCCGGCAGGTCCTCGTCGTCGAGCGGCGGGGCCACGGCGGCTTTCTGCCCACCGAGATGCCGCCCGACTACCCCCAGCGCTACCTGCGCGCCTTCGAGCAGTGGGCCACCCGCCCCCGCGTCTTTGCCGACGCGCAGCAGGGCATGGCCCGGACGCTGGAGCTGGCCCAATCGCTGGTCGGCGACGTGGGCACCGACACCGCCGCCTGGCTTGCGTTCGCCGCCGAGCGCGCCCACTGGCAGCGGCGCAACCGGGCCGGCCAGGTCCAAAAGGCCCGGCAGGACAGCCTGGGGCTGGGCTGGGCCAACCACGACCACCACACCTTTCGCAGCTCGCGCCACATCTTTCCCGAGCTCATCGAGATCCTGGAGACCCTCGGCTTTCGGCCCCGCGAGCGCTTTTACGCCGGCGCCGAGGCGGGCTGGGGCGCCCAGGTGATGGAGCAGCCGGCCTGCCGCTTCGCCGTCTTTGCCGACGTGGACCTCTCGCCCCACGAGGTCGAGGGTGACTTTGCCCACACGCCCCTGGCCCCCCGCGACGAACTGGGCACGGTGGGGCTCTGGTGCGCGCTCCACGGCGAGTCGATGCTGGGCGCCGGGCTGCACCACCTGGCCAGCCGCTTCGACTTTGACGCGGCGGCGGCCCAACTCGAAGCCTGGGGTGTCACCTTGATGAAGCCCTTCAGCGACTTTTCCTACCTGCGCCAGGCCTTCACCAAAGGCGAGCGCTGGGACGTGGCCCCCGACCGGCTGGAGCGCCTCCAGGCCGAGGGCCTCATCGACGGGAGCCAGCGGGCCAAGTTCGCCGAGACGGGCGCCATCGGCAGCCACCTGGAGAACATCCAGCGCGGCGAGGGCTTCAAGGGCTTCAACCAGCAGACGGTCAGCGACATTATCCGGCGCACCGACCCGCGAACCGGGTTCGGGGCGACCTGAAAGACCACCAGCCAGCGACCATCAAGGCCCGTTTCTGTCGGAGAAATGGGCCTTTCCGTCATTGTGAGTGACTGCAGCGAGCGAAGGACAGTCGCATCCGCTGCTCCAAACCGCAGGAGGAGAGAATGGAGACGAAAAACAAGCCCTGGCTCCAGTATTACGACGAAGGTGTGCCCCCCAACATCGACTATCCGCCGGTCCCCCTCGACCGCCTGCTGGCCAACGCGGCGGAGGCGCACCCCTCCCAGCCGGCCATCATTTTCGGGGCGCGCGTCGGCTCGCGCATCCTCGACCGGGCCGTCACCTACCAGCAGCTCGACGCGACGGTGAACCGCTTTGCCGCCTCGCTCCAGGAACTCGGCATCCGCAAGGGCGACCGCGTGGCGATCCTGATGCCCAACTGCCCCCAATTCGTCATCGCCTTCTACGGCACGCTGCGCGCCGGGGGCGTGGCCGTGCCCTGCAACTTTCTCTACTCGGCCGACGAGATCGCCCACCAGGTGAACGACGCCGGAGCCGAGGTCGCCGCCGCGCTCAGCCCCTTCTACGAAAAGGTGCGGCGCATCCGGGACCAGACGCCGCTGCGGCACGTCGCCGTGGCCAACGTCAAGACCTATTTTCCGCCGCTGCTGCGCCTGCTCTTTACGCTGGCCAAAGAGAAGAAAGAAGGGCACCGGGTCGAGCTCGCCAGCGAGTCCGATTTCTGGTTCCGATCTCTGGTTTCCGGCCCGCCCGGGACGGTCCCCACACCCATCGAAGCCGGGCCGGAGGACACGGCCTGCCTGCTCTACACCGGCGGCACGACGGGCGTGCCCAAAGGCGCCCAGCTCACCCACCGCAACCTGGTGTCCAACGCCGTGGCCGGGCTGGCCTGGTCCCACTCCCGCGAGGCGGCGGAGGTGACCATCGGCGCCCTGCCCCTCTTTCACTCCTACGGCCTGACGTCGGTCATGAACATGGCCGTGGCCGGGGCGCTGACCATGGTCCTCATCCCCGATCCGCGCGACGTGCTGCACATCATGGGCAGCATCGCCAAGCACCGGGCCACGTTTTACCCCGCCGTGCCGACGATGTACGTGGCCGTCAACAACCACCCCCAGGTGGGCGAATTCGACCTGAGCTCGATCCGCGTCTGCCTCAGCGGCGCGGCGCCGCTGCCCGGCGAGGTCCAGGAGCGCTTCCAGGCCCTGACCGGCAGCAAGCTGGTCGAAGCCTACGGCCTGACCGAGACCAGCCCGGCGACCCACGTCAACCCCCTGAACCGCAACAAGATCGGCTTCATCGGCACCCCCTGGCCCGACACCGACGCCCGCATCGTCGACGCCGACACCGGCGAGCGGCCCCTGCCCATGGGCGAGATCGGCGAGCTGGTCATCCAGGGGCCGCAGGTCATGAAGGGCTACTGGCAGCAGCCCACCGAGACGGCCAACGTCCTGCGCGAGCACCCCGAGCTCGGCCCCGGCCGCTGGCTGCACACGGGCGACATCGCCCGCATGGACAAGGAGGGCTACTTTCAGATCGTGGACCGCAAGAAGGACATGATCATCTGCGGCGGGTTCAACGTCTACCCCCGCGACGTGGAGGAGGTGCTCTTCCAGCATCCGGCCGTGGCCGAGGCCGCCGTGGTCGGCGTGCCCGACGAGTACCGGGGCGAGAGCGTCAAGGCCTTCGTCGTGCTCAAAGAAGGCGCGCCGGCCGGCGAGGACGAGATCATCGCCTTCTGTCGCGAGCGCCTGGCCAAGTTCAAGGTGCCCGGCGCGGTCGAGTTCCGCGAGTCCCTGCCGAAATCGACCGTGGGCAAGGTCCTGCGCCGCGAGCTGGTATAGCTATCAGCTATCAGCCGTCAGCGGTCAGCCGTCAGCGGTCAGCCGTCAGCCTGGTTGTGCTGATAGCTGAAGGCTGATAGCTGAAGGCTGATAGCTGATAGCTGGGAGCGAGCATGAAGAAACGACATCTCATCGATCCGCTCAAAGGGGTTACGTTCCTGGTCGTCTTGCTGCTGATGGCCGTCTACGACCAGTGGTCGAATCCGACGGCCTGGGTCTACCTGGCCTTGCACGGCAGCTACGGCTGGCTGTGGGTGCTCAAGAGCCGCCTCTTCCCCGACCGGCAGTGGGAGGAGCCGTGCAGCGCAGCGTTCACCGTGGTCATCGTCGGCGGGCTGGCCTCCTACTGGATCGCGCCCTGGCTGCTGACCTGGCGCGGCGTGCAGGCGCCGCCCTGGTACCTGGGGCTGTGCGTGGCTGTCTATGCCTGGGGAATTGTCTTTCACTTTGCCTCCGACATGCAAAAGCACACGGCCCTCAAGCTGCGGCCGGGGCTGATCACCGGCGGCTTTTTCGCCCTGTCGCGCAATCCCAACTATTTCGGCGAGCTGCTCATCTACCTGAGCTTCGCCCTGCTGGCCCTGCATTGGCTGCCGGTCGTCGTGCTGGCCCTGCACGTCGCCCTTCACTGGCTGCCCAACATGCGCCGCAAGGACCGCTCTTTGAGCCGCTACCCCGAATTCGAGGCGTACAAGCAGCGGACCAGGCTCTTCATCCCGTTCCTTTTCTGACCAATCCCCTCGCTCCGGCTGGACCACAGTCCAGCCAAACCCACGCCCCGCGATTGGTCAGAAACAGTTGGTTATGGTACAATAGGCCCCACAGAGTCAAAGAAGGCGCAACCCCTACGAGGAGGCTTGATGACCGACAAGGACCTGACGGGCAAAACCCTGGAGCGCCAAGTGGCCGACGCCTATCGCCAGATGGGCGCGACCAAAGTCGAGCACGATGTCGAGATCGCGGGCAATCAGATCGACGTCTACGTCGAACTTCCGGCCCCCGGCCAGTCGGTGCTGCGCATCGCCGTCGAGGTGAAGGATTACCAGCGGCCGGTGGGCGTCAAAATCGTCAACGACTTTGCCCAGATCGTGGACCTGCTGTACCGGCGGCGGCTGATTCACGAAGGCGTCCTCGTCGGGGGCTCGGGATTCAGCAAGCCGGCGCGCAACGCCGCCGAGGAGCACGGCCTCCGCTTGCTGGAGCCCGCCGACCTGGCAGCGATGGACGGGCAGCCCTTGCCGCCGCCGCCCGTCCAGACACCTGTGCCTCGAACTCAGGTCCCGCTCAGCGCCCCACCCGCCAGGACGGCCCCCTGGACCGGCCCGCGCATCGACCCCGACAACCCGCCCTACGCCCGGCTGCGCGAGCTGCTGAAAGCCGCCTTCGACACCCGCAGCCTGCGCCGCATCGAGGACCACGAACCCTTCACCGAGCTGCGCCACCGCTTTGCCCCCGGCGACAACGTGGACGACCTGATCGACGAGATATTCGAATTCTGCCGCGTCCACATGCGCTGGGACGAGCTGCTGGCCTTTGTGGCTGAGTACGCCCAAGACACCTACAACCGCTTCGCCCAACGATGGGGCTGGCCACAGACACAACCGGCGGCTTCTTCCCCCGCAATCGACCGCCAAACCGTCGAGCGCGCCCTGCGCATGGCCCGCCGCACCCTGGCCATTCTGGAGGAACAGGCCGCGGCCTACACCGCCCTGACCGTCCCGGCCCACCTGCGCATCGAGCTGGAGGAGCAGCGCCGCAAAGTGGCCGAACTGGAGGCCAGGCTGCAGTAGGGCAAATTGCCAATTTGCCCAACAAAGAGCAGGGATGATTCTTTTCACGCCGATGACGGAAATTGGGAGCCAGCTTACGGACCATCACCCGCAAAACCGGTATCATGGCACCAGACGGCGGTCAGCAATCAGCTATCAGCTATCAGTCGTCAGCCTTCAGCTTGCTGACCGCTGATAGCTGATGGCTGACAGCTCCAAAGGAGACGAGACATGGACGAAAAAGCCAAAACCGAAATCCTGCGCCTGATCCCCTACGGCCTCTACGTACTCACCGCCCGCGACACGGACGGCGTGAACGCCGCTACCGTGAGCTGGCTCAGCCAGGCGTCGTTCGAGCCGCCGCGCATCGTCGTCGGCCTGCGCCGCGAGACCGGCATCTGGGCGCGGGTGCGCTCGGCCGGCGAGTTTGCCGTCAACGTCGTCGGCGCGGACCAAAAGTCGATGGCCCAGACATTCTTCCGCCACGTCGAGCCCGAGGGCGACACACTGGGCGGCTACCCGTTCCGCGACGGGGCCACCGGCGCGCCGATCCTGGCCGACGCCCCGGCCTATCTGGAGTGCCGCGTTGTGCAAGAGATCGAGGCCGGCGACCACAGCCTCTTTCTGGCCGACGTGATCGCCGCCGGGCTCCAGGGCGAGGCCAGCATCCTCAGCCTGGCCGACACCAAGTGGCACTATGGCGGGTAGGACACGGATTTCACAGATGCCACGGATACTTGTAGACTCGGCATGCATCCGTGTGCATCGGTGTTTATCCGTGTCCCAACAAGGGGGAGCGATGACACGAACCGAGAGATTTCTGGCGAGGCTGCGCACCGGGGACGTCCTCGTCGCCGATGGCGCGACGGGCACCCTGCTCCAAACGATGGGCTTGGCGCCGGGCGAGGCGCCCGAAGCCTGGCTGTTCAAGCAGCCGGACAAGATCCGCGCCCTGCACCGGGGCTACGTCGAGGCCGGGTCGGACCTGATCCTGACCTGCACCTTTGGCGGCACCCGCTTCCGGCTGGCCGACCACAGCCTGCAAAGTACCGATGCTGTTTCGGTGGGCGACAGAGTGGTCGCCGTCAACCGCCGCGCCGCCGAGCTGGCGCGGGAAATCGCCGACGGTGCTTCGACTTTGCTCAGCACGAGTGTCTTTGTCGCCGGCGACATGGGGCCGACGGGCCAACTGCTCGCCCCACTGGGGCCACTGACGCCCGAGGAGGTGGCCGACGCCTACGCCGAGCAGGCCCGGGGCCTGGTCGAGGGCGGCGCCGATTTCCTGCTCGTCGAAACCATGAGCGACCTGGGCGAGGCCAAGGCCGCCATCGAGGGCGCCCGCCGGGTGAGTGACCTTCCGCTCGTCTGCACCTTCAGCTTTGACACCCACGGCCGGACCATGATGGGCCTCAAGCCCGAGGCGGCTGCCCGCGAGATCGCGCCCCTGGTCGAGGGCATCGGCGCCAACTGCGGCCAGGACCCGGTCGAGTACCTGGGCTTTATGCACGCCATGCGCGCCGCCGCCCCCGACGCCATCCTCTGGGCCAAGCCCAACGCCGGCCTGCCCCACCTGAACGAGGGCGGCGAGGTGGTCTACGACGCCACGCCCGAGGACATGGCCCAGATCGCCCGCCAGCTCCGCGACGCCGGCGCCCAGATCATCGGCGGCTGCTGCGGGACGACGCCGGCGCACGTCGCGGCCATGGCCCAGGCGTTGAGATAAAGCGCATTGCGTATTGTTTATTCCGGTGTCCACGGTTTACGCAATACGGAATACGCAATACGGAACAGGGGGAGCAGCCTCTTTGCAGAACTTACGGGTTGGGCGCGTGCTGGAGAGCGGCCTCTACGTGGAGGATTTGGAGGCGGCGCGAGAATTCTACACCGAGGTATTGGGCCTGGAGGTCTATTCTCACGTCGAGGGCCGCCACCTCTTTTTCCGCCTGGAGCGGGGCATGTTCCTGCTCTTTAACCCCGAGGCGACGGCCCAGCCGGGCCAGGACGTGCCCAGCCACGGCGCCCACGGCCCCGGGCACGTGGCCTTTGCCCTCGACGCGGCCGACGAACCGGCCTGGCGGGACCGCCTCCGGGCCCACGGCGTCGAGATCGAGGCCGAGGTGGAGTGGCCGTCGGGCGGGCAGTCGCTCTACTTTCGGGACCCGGCCGGCAACAGTGTCGAGCTGGCCACGCCCCAGATGTGGGGCCTGCCGGGGTAGGTAGGACTCGGACCTGACACCGGGACGGAAGCGGTACTCCGCAGGTTCCACGAACAGGTTTGTCGAGGCACCCGTTTGTGATGAATAGAACTTGGGGGCGAGTCCGGGTCGGCAAGGACCTGTCAGGTCTGGGCACTGGCCGCTACTCCAGCGTGTCCCCCCGCTCGATGTGGGCAAAGAACTCGGCGCGCGTGCTTTGGTTCTTCTTAAAACTGCCCACCATGGCGCTGGTGACCATCCGGGCGTTGGCTTTTTTCACGCCGCGCATGGCGGCGCACATGTGCACCGCCTCGCAGGCCACGGTCACCCCGAGAGGATGGAGCGTCTCGTCTACAAAGTCGGCGATCTGGCGCGTCATGCGCTCCTGCACCTGGAGCCGCCGGGCAAACATCTCGACGATGCGCGGGATCTTGCTCAGGCTGATGACCTTGCCGTCCGGGACGTAGGCCACATGGGCGCGGCCCAGGAAGGGCAGCATGTGGTGCTCGCACATGCTGTAAAAGTCAATGTCGCGGACGATGACCATTTCGTCGTATTTCACGTCGAAAGCCGCGAGCTTTTCCACCAGGTAGAACTGCGAGCCCTCTACCAGGTAGAACTGCGAGCCCTCTACCAGGT
>CAYLZO010000169.1:0-11699 GCA_964387775.1 uncultured Anaerolineaceae bacterium | reverse complement strand
ATCTCTGTGCGATGGATTATATCATATCCGCGTCCGGCGGGCAAGCGCGAATCGGCAACGTTGAACACCCGGGAAATTGGCGGCTGCCCCGACCTATGTTAGAATTGGGTGGCCAATCTCGCCACCTCACGTCAAGATTAGAACAAAGATTCGATCCATTCATGACATGATTTGACGCATACGCATTGTAGAATGAGCGTGGCAGCATAACGGCACCTCAAGGCAGCAACCCAAGCGAGGAAAGGATAGACGAAGGAGAAGCATGTATCAAGACAAGTTGGTCATCCGGGGCGCGCAACAGCACAACCTGAAGAATATTGACCTGACGATCCCGCGCCACAAACTGGTGGTCATCACCGGCGTGTCGGGCAGCGGCAAGAGCAGCCTGGCCTTCGACACCCTCTACGCCGAGGGCCAACGCCGCTACGTCGAGTCGCTCTCCTCCTACGCCCGCCAGTTCCTGGGCCAGATGGAAAAGCCCAAGGTTGACTTTATCGGCGGCCTCAGCCCGGCCATCGCCATCGAGCAGAAGGCGGTCAGCAAGAATCCGCGCTCGACGGTGGGTACCGTGACCGAGATTTACGACTACCTGCGCGTGCTCTACGCCCGCGTCGGCACGCCCCACTGCCCCGAGTGCGGCCGCGAGGTCCACGCCCAGACGGCCCAGCAGATCGTGGACACGCTCACTTCGCTCGGTACAGGTCAGATCGCCGGCCTGCCGCCCGGCATCCGCTTCCAGGTGCTGGCCCCGGTGGTCCGCGGCCGCAAGGGCAGCCACGAGGACCTGCTGGAGCAGGCCCGCGCCGACGGCTACGTCCGCGCCCGCGTGGACGGCGTGCCGGTGGAGCTATCGGAGCGCATCAACCTGGCCAAGACCAAAAAGCACGACATCGAAATCGTGGTAGACCGGTTAGCTGTCCCGATACCCGATTCCCCGATACCTGATTCCGGTAATGGGGAGCAGGGAAACGGGGACTTTGGCACGCGACTGACGGATTCGGTGGAGACGGCGCTGCGGCTGGCCGAGGGGCTGCTCTACGTGGACGTGCAGGGCGGCGAGATGCTGACCTTCTCCGAAGAGAACGCCTGCCCGAACTGCGGCCTCAGCTTCCCGCAGTTGACGCCCCAGATGTTCAGCTTCAACTCGCCCTACGGCATGTGCCCCGAGTGCAACGGCCTCGGCTCCAAGGTCGAGTTCGCCCCCGAGCTGTTCGTCGATCCCGACAAGACGGTGGGCGAGGGCGCCGTCCGCACCTGGGGCGAGGTCAACAAGAAGAAAAAGTCGGGCATCTACCAGGCGTCGCAGCAGATCCTGGCCAAGTTCGGCCACGACCTGGACACCCGCTGGCGCGACCTCTCGGAGGAATGCCGGCAGGCGATCTTGTACGGCGGCGTCAAGGTCGTCTGGCAGTCGGAGAGCGACCGGGGCAAATGGGAGGGCGAGTGGGAGTCGGAGGGCGTGGTCAACGCCACCCGCCGCCGCTACCACCAGACTCAGTCGGAGCAGATGCGCAAGTGGTACATGACGTTCATGCGGCAGCAGCCCTGCCCCACCTGCCACGGCCGGCGCCTGCGCCCCGAAGCCACGGCCACCACCGTGGGCGGCAAGAGCATCCAGGACGTGACGTCGCTGTCGATCTGCGATGCGCTGGCCTGGGTGGAGAGCCTGGGGAGCGGGGAACCAGGGAATCAGGTATCGGGGGAGCAGGTATCGGGGAATCAGGAAGCCGGATACCCGGTACCCGCTCCCCGGTACCCGCTCCCTGGTACCCGATACCCGATACCCGCTCCCCTGACCCCCGAGCAGTTCCAGATCGCCGAAGAGGTCCTCAAAGAAATCCGCGACCGCCTCCAGTTCATGCTCAACGTCGGCCTGCACTACCTGACGCTGGACCGCTCGGCGCCGACGCTGTCGGGCGGCGAGGGGCAGCGCATCCGCCTGGCGAGCCAGATCGGCTGTGGGCTGGTGGGCGTGCTCTACATCCTCGACGAGCCGAGCATCGGCCTCCACCAGCGCGACAACCGCCGCCTGCTCGACACGCTGGAGCAACTGCGCGACCTGGGCAACACCGTGCTGGTGGTCGAGCACGACGAGGAGACGATCCGCACCGCCGACTGGGTCCTGGACCTGGGGCCGGGGGCCGGGGTGTTGGGCGGCTGGGTCGTGGCCGAGGGGGCGCCGGACGAGATTGCGCGCAACGGCAAGTCGCTCACGGGGCGCTACCTGTCGGGCGAGTTGGCAGTCTGCTCGCCCAATGGCCACCGGCGACCGGTCAACGGCCAGTGGCTGAGCCTGCTCGGCGCGCGGCAGAACAACCTCAAGAACCTGGAGGTCCGCTTCCCGCTGGGCCTCTTTACCTGCGTGACCGGCGTCAGCGGCAGCGGCAAGAGCTCGCTGGTGTCGCAGACGCTCCACCCGGCGCTGGCCCGCACGCTGCACCGCAGCCAGGAGGACGTCGGCGAGCACGACCGGCTGGAGGGGCTGGACGCCGTGGACAAGGTGATCAACATCACCCAGGACCCCATCGGCCGCACGCCGCGCTCCAACCCGGCGACCTACAGCAAGGTGTTTGGCGGCATCCGCGACCTCTTTGCCCAGGTGCCCGAGGCCAAGGCGCGGGGTTACCAGAAGGGGCGCTTTAGCTTTAACGTCAAGGGCGGGCGCTGCGAGGCGTGCAAGGGCTATGGCCAGAAAAAGATCGAGATGCACTTTCTGCCCGACGTCTGGGTGCGCTGCGACGTGTGCAAGGGCGCCCGCTACAACCGCGAGACGCTGGCCATCCGCTACAAGGGCAAGAGCATCGCCGACGTGTTGGACATGGACGTCAACGAGGCGCTGGATCACTTTGGCAACATCCCCAAGATCGAGCGCAAGCTGCAAACGCTGGCCGACGTGGGCCTGGGCTACATCAAGCTGGGCCAGAGCGCCACGACCCTGAGCGGCGGCGAGGCGCAGCGCGTCAAGCTGGCCAAAGAGCTGTCGCGGGTGTCCACCGGCGACACGGTCTATATCCTCGACGAGCCGACGACGGGCCTGCACTTTGCCGACATCCAGAAGCTGCTCGACGTGCTCCACCGCCTGACCGACGCCGGCAACACGGTCATCGTCATCGAGCATAACCTGGACGTGATCAAGACCGCCGACTGGATCGTGGACCTGGGGCCGGAGGGCGGCGACGGCGGCGGGTGGATCGTGGCCCAGGGCACGCCAGAGGCGGTAGCGGGAGTAGCGGAGAGTTATACGGGGCAGTTTTTGCAGCGAATACTGTCAACGCTGGACTGTGAAGGGGAAGACCTCTAGCCCTTCCAGCGGAAAGTGACGGACGTTGGTCGTCACCAAGGTCAGCTTGTGAGCCACCGCCGTCGCCGCGATGAGGGCATCGGGAAAGGAAGGCTGGACGCCGCGCCGGGCGTATTGGTAGATCCAGCGGCCCGCCTGATCGGCGATGGGCGCTGTCGCCGGCAAACTGATGAGGGAATCCAACAGAGCCATTGTGCGCTTTTCTTCGTGGGGACGCATACCGGCCAGGATCTCGGTGCGAGTGGCGACAGAGATGAACAAGGCGCCTTCAATGCGCAAATCATCCATCAAATCCAAAGCCAAAATCTGACTGCGCAAGGCCAAGATAAGGATATTGCTATCAAGCAGATGACTGGGCATAGGATATCTCTTTTTCGGCTTCTTCCGCGATTTCGTCCCAGGAGCGGGGCATCCACGTTTCGCGGAGACGCCGGATGTAGCGATCCACGTCCTCAACCGTCATCAAATCGGGATGGTCTTCATCCGACCAGGCCGGCTCTTTGCGGAGCGAGGACAGCACATCTTCCAGCCGATCCTGGCGCAAGGCTTCCTCGGTGGCCTCGACGATGAAGCGGTCACGATCCCGCCCGGGGACGACCGATTCCAGCCAGGCCAGCAGGTCGGGCGGAAAAGCAACCTGGATAACCTGAAGAGCGCCATTTCGTGCAGACATTGAGCACCTCCGTTCCGTAGTGGCATTATACATCATTGCTGAGTGCCAGTCAAAGGCGCTTGGTGAAGCGCAGGAGTGAGAAAGGGATGAAAACCACCGAACTGGGCCGAACCGGCCTCAACGTCAGCGTGATCGGCCTTGGCCTGGAGCACATGCGCGGCGTCAACCAACCAAGCCTTGCAAAGGTCCGGGCGAGCCACAGGCTCGCCCGGACCTTTGCAAGGCTCTATGGGGACTCGTGAACCACAGAAAAAAGAAGGAGCAAACCGATGAACAGCATCATGCAAGAGCAAGGACCCGTATTGGAGCAGACCCAGGCGCTGCGAAACCAGCTCATGGAGATCCTGACCGACGAGGACCTGGCCTACACGCCCGGCGGCGAGAACCCGACCCTGGGCGCGCTCTGCCGGGAGATGGTCGAGGTCGAGCAAGCCTACGTCACGTCGTTCCAGACCTTCGAGATGGACTTTGGCTACCGGGCCGAGGACCCGGCGCTGGAGACCAGCGCCGAGCGCCGAGCGGCTGGCGGCCTGGTTCCAGGCGCTGGACCGCAAGCTGAAAGCGACCCTCGAGGCCCTCTCCGAGGAGGAGATCCAGAACAAGGTCATCGACCGGGGCGGCGGCTTTGTCCTCCCGCCCCTACTCTATTTCGAGAAGCGCGGCTGAAGACTCAGCCGCGCTCCATTCTCGCCAACCCACAACACCTTGCCTGTTGTTTTACTCATGCACAACAAGGGGTAAGTAGATTTCATAATCAGGTGCCGCCTCTACCTTACCTCCGGCCCAGAAGCCGCCGCCTAGGGTGTAGGTACCGCTGTCCAGAAATCCGGCGTCCGGCTGGCCAATGCTGCTGCCAAGGGAGTAGCCCTCGCTGGTGGTGCCCAGGTCGGTATCTCCCCCCCCATCCACCGTCCACCAGGTGAGGGTGTAGCCGTCGCTGGCCGCGGCTGGGGGGACGTCCCGAGCCTGCGAGGCGACGCCGAGCAGCAGCAGGCCAACCAGGGTCAGGAGTACCGTCGTTCGTCTCATGTTCGCCCTCCTTTCAGGTTGAGCCAGCTCACGGCCCCGTGTACGTGTATTCGATGACCATGCCATAGCCCACGACGTTGCTATCCGGCAGAAGCCACTGCGCATAGTAGGAATACTGGGAGTTGTCGATGGCGGCATAGTCGATGCTGTCGTCGTAGCTGCTGCCGTTGCCGCCTGATGCAGTGGTGCTGACGGAGGCCATGAAATCTTGGGTCCCGTCCATCTTGTTTCGGCGCAGCCACGCCGTCCCGTTGTTGCTGCCGGAAACATCGTACCAATAGAAGGTCACTTTGGTCACTGTAGCGCCGTGGGGCAGTTGCACGTCTGCATAGTAGTAATAGCTCGAGCCGTCCACATTGGTCAAGCTGACCCCATCGTTGTCGAAGTCATATCCGTCTACGCGGGGCCGGAAGGCTGCGGCCGAGAGGGCCAGGTAGCCGGTTTGAGGCAGCCACGAGACGTTGCCATCCTCTTCCACCGCAAAGGCGATGACGTCCGAGCCATTGACGACGCGGAACATCGAAGTAGAGCCGCCATCGTCGTCCAGGTGCACGTCCACGAGGTCGTTGCTGTGGAGTTCCATGTCGCTGTTGGCCCACCCTGTGGCGTGGATGGAGCCGACGGTGCCGCCCAGGCCCACGTCCTTTCCGCCCTGGGCGTACACGCCGTAGCCGTCACTGGACATACTGACAAAGCGACCGCCATAGTTGACGCCGCTGGTGGCATCAGCCCGGCCATACACCCCCTGGCCGCTGGTGGAGTCGCTCTGCCCGTACACGCCATAGGTGACACCACTATCGGCAGTAGCATGACCATACACCCCCTGACCTGCGGTGGAGTCGCTCTGCCCGTACACGCCGTAGGAGAGATCACTGGTTCGGGTGGCCTCGCCATACACGCCGAATTGAGGAGCCTTACCATGCACACCATAGCCGCTGGTCGATAAGGATTTTCCGAATACGCCATGGACCTGACCGCTGGCTGATACAGCTATACCGTGAACCCCGGCTCCTGTCGTGTCGGCGTCCGTCTGGGCCATAAGGCCATATCCGGTCAGCGAATTGGTATTGTGGACCCATAGAGTCGGGATAAGACTTGTGTCCCCTCTGATCACCGCCCCGGGGTACAGCGAAAGGGCATAGGGCGCCGCCGTCAGGGCCTGCCGTTCCGGGAAGACAGAATATTCGCCGCTGCTGGCCCCGGGGCGCACGCCCACCTCCAGGTAGCGAGCGTCCCCGGCAAAGGCTGCGCTACCAAAATCCAGCTCCACGGTGAACAAGCCGTCGGTGATTTGCTTGTCGTCTACGGTCACGGTGCCGCCTACCTGGGAACCAGCCGCTGGGTCGTCGTAGAGCTTGAACTGCAGGTCATAGGTGCCGTTGGCCAGGCTGCCACCATCGGTCAGCCGGCCCTGATAGGTAAAGGCAGTGCCTAGCGCTGCCCGGGGCGTATCATCGCCCCGGGGTCCCCGGGCCAGGCTCAACTCCCCAGCCAGGGCCACCAGGAGCCCTAGCAACAAGACGCTTACGAGAATGCGCTGTCCTTTCATCGCTTACCTCCTCATTTGGTTTGGTCTTTCGTCTGACTTGAGATCAAATAGTCCTCCACTTGGGTGCTGGTGTTCTTCCAGCCGCCTTGCTTGTCTCGTTTACCCCCTCCCTTGACCTACCTGCCCCGCTTCAACGCCTGCTCCAACGCCTGCACCTGCTCGGCGGGGGTGTGGGTGAAGACGAAGGTGAAATTCCCCCAGCTTCCGCGTGACTTTCTCTATACGCATTGTCATTTTTTCCTCCTCAAAATATGGAGTCACTTCAGTCTTGTGAGCAAGCTCCTTCACGTGGGGCTGTGGCCGGTCTCCCGACCGCGCCACCTCCGGGCGCGGTCGGGAGACCGGCCCGAGCATCCGCTCGTTCACCTCGCGTCTTCTGCCCGCTCCAGGTCGCCGGTCTGTTCTTGGATAAAGCGCGTCAGTTCATCCAGCGACTGGAAAACCGCGTACTCGCCGCTGGTAGCGTGCTGCACCCTTCCTCGCCACAGCGGGCGACCATCGGGCCGCAGCGAGTCCGATTCCCACCAGATGCGGACGACGAAGGCGTGGGACTGCGTGGAATAGCGCCCTGCATCGGACAAATCGCCTCCTTGATGCTCGCTTTCCCGAAAGCCGTTCTTGAACTACGTTGGAATGACATCATTTGAGCTTTCGGCAAGTTCCTTTCGATGTGCCTTCTTGATACTGGAACTAGCACGCGGGGAGATGATACCACAGCGGTGTCTCACTGGTGTCTCAACCAGAGGTTGGCGGCGCGAAACCTTGCCGCCATTTGGGGGGATTGTGCGAAGCAGGCTAGCGAGAGCGGCTGCCCCGCGTGCGCACGTCGTGGCCGGCTTTGCGCAGTGCGGCCAAGTCGCGCTCAATGGTGCGGGCGCTCACGCCCAGCGCCTGTGCCAGGTCAGGCACGGTGGGCGCGGCGGTTTGCTCGGCGGCCTCGCGCAACAGGCGCAGGATGCGATGGCGGCGACGAGTGACCTTGCCGGTGACGATCTCGTCCTCCGGCAATTCTACCGTCCAAGTGACGGTGACGGTCTCGCCCTCGCGCAGGGGGCGGCCGGTGGGGGCGGAGGCGGCCGGGAGACGGACCCTGACCTGTCCAGGTGGCAGGCAGGCCCTGATCTCCTCCTCGATCCGGGCCAAATCCCAGGCCATCTCTAACTCCTGGAACGACGCCCGAGCCTCGTTGAGCAGCGCCGTGCTACGGCTGGCTGCTGCGACGCTGGTCGAGGAGCGCCGCAGGTGGAGGCCATAAGCGGCCAGACTGCGCGCCAGCTCGGCCGCCGCGCCGATCTCTCGCAGGATACGGACGCTCTCCTCAAAGTGGTGGAGCGGCTCTGTCCCGGCCTCCTGGCCGAGGTGCGCGGCGACTTGGCCCATCACGCGGTGGGTCAGGCCCAGGGTCCAGGGCTCGTCCAGCTCCCGGGCTGCAAGCAGCCCGGCGCGCGCCTGGGCCAACGCCTCGGCCTCCCGGCCCACCGCCTGGTACACCTGGGCCAGGTAAGCGTGGATCAGCGGGACCTGGTGGGCCAGGCTATCGCCAGACACGTCAAGCGCCTGCTCCAATGCCTCCTGGGCCTGTTCCAGGTGGCCCAGGAAATAGCGGGCTCTTCCCAGTTGGTAGAGAGCCTCGGGGCTGGCCGACCGGTCGCCGACTTCCCGGGCCATTTGCAAGGCGCGCTGGAAAAGAGGAATGGCCCGGGCGGGGAAACCCTGTTCCAGGATCGACTGTCCCAGGTTGCCCAGGGCAAACCACTCCGTGGAGGGTTCTCCGGTCGCTCTGGCGACTTCCAACGCCTCCTGCGCGGCATCCCTGGCCGGAACGAGCTGTCCCTGGTAGTAATAGACGGCGGCCAGGTTGATCAGCGCGTAAGAGACGCCCTGCACATTGTCCAACTGGCGGCAGATGTCCAGAGCGCGCTGCATAGCAGAGCGGGCCTGGGCATAGGCGCCGGTGAATATCAGGGCCCCGCCCAGGCGGTTGAGGCAGTCGGCCAGGCGCACCCGGTCGTCCAACTCCTCGTAGATGGCCGCTGCGCGTTCGTAGAGTTCGATGGCCTGCCGATAGTGGCCCGTGTTGCGCAGCGCGGTGGCTCTGTTGAACAACGCAGCGGCAATCTCGGACGAGAGCCCGGCCGCCTTGGCTACGTCCAGCGCCTGTTGGGCAAAAGCCACCATGCCGTCGAAATCACCCCGCAGGTAGCGGAGGTAGCTCAGATCGTTGAGGATGCGCGCCTGACCGGCCCGGTCGCCAGCGCGCTCCGCCAGATCGTAGGCCGTCTGGAAATCAACCGCAGCCTGGTCAAGCCGCCCGGTGTCCTGGCAGATGCGTCCTCTTTCCCCATAGAGGCTCAGGCCGAGCGTTTCGTCGTTTGGCCGCAGGCGTTCCCAGGCCTCGATGGCGCGGTTGTAATAATCAAAGGCATCTGCGCCGGCATAGACGTCCCTGGCCCGTTGACCGGCCCGACGGTTGTACACGACCGCCTTGTCCCACACCCGCCCCATATCAAAATGGTGGGCCAGTTGCTCAATTCGCTCCGGGTGCAGCGCCTCCAGCGCGTACCCGGCCTGGCAGTGCAACCTGCGCCACTTCATCTCATCCATCCCCGCATAGGCTACCTGGCGTATTTTGTCGTGGCTAAAGCGACAAGTCTGTGGCTCCTCTACCAGGAACCGCCGCCGGAGCAACTCGCCCACCATCTTCATGGCGGTCTCCCTGTCCAGATCGCCGGCCCGGGCGAGCAGCGTGAAGCCAAAGTCGCTGCCCAGCACCGCCGCCGTGTTCAACGCCGCCCGCTCGCCGGCTCCCAGGCGGGCCAGCCGCCGGTTGATCACCTGGTATACACCGGCCGGCAGGGGCAGTTCGGTGTAATCCACCGTCGTATCGTCCCAGCGCGTGCTCCACTCCCCGGCCTCGTCGCGGTAGAGCAATCCCTCGTCCTGGAGCGCCCGCAGCGTCTCCAGCACGAAGAGAGGGTTACCATCGGTCTCCTGGTGCAGGCGTTTCTCAAACAGGGGAGCCCTGTCCACCAGCCCCAACCCGCGCCGCACCAGCTCCCCCGTCTGATCGGCATTGAGGCGCTTCAGTAACAGGCAAGGGGGGCCGCTGCCTCGCTCCAGGGCCTGCAAAGTCTCCCAGACGGCGCACGTCTCCCGGGCTTCCTCGCCCCGGTAGCTGCCGATGATCAGAACGCGGCTCTTCGCCAGCCTGGGGCCCAGGTGAACCAGCGCAGACAGGGTGGCCTCGTCGGCCCGCTGCAGATCTTCGAGGATCAGCAGGTGGGGTGCAACGTGACCCAGAGCCAATACGGTTCGCGCCAGGGCTTCCAACAGGCGCGCCCGCTGCTGCTCTGGTCCTACATCCACGTGAGGCGGCAGATCGGGCAGCCACTCCGCCAGCTCGGGCAGCAGCCGGCTTACCTCCCGCAGCCAGGTGCCTTCCACCAGCTCCGCTAACTGGGCCGCCCGCAGCGGCGAGAGCGCCGCACGCAGGGCCTCTTGCAGCACGCCGTAAGGCGGCAGCCCGGCAAGCTCCCGACCCCGGCCCCAGCACACCTGCGCTTCGCGCCACTCTGCACCTCGCGCCACCTCCTGCAGGAGCCGCGTCTTGCCCACACCCGCCTCGCCTTCGACCAGGACCGGCCCACCCCGCCCGCCAATGGCCGCTTCCAGGTGGGTGAGGAGCGTCGCCCGCTCCTCTTCCCGCCCCACCAGCGGCATGAGATCGGGCCGTTCAAAGGCCAGCGCCTGCCTGGTCTCCATCGGCAGGTAGGGTGCTTCGACCTCTCTGAGCCGGGCCGCGATCTCCTGGGCCAGGAGCACCGTGCCGTCCATGGGCTCCCCTCCTATCTCGTCGGCCAGGATCCGGCACAGGCCTTGATACTGCTCCAGGGCAGCGCGGTCACGACCCAGCAGGTGATACAAGCGCATCAATTCCTGATGGGCAGACTCGCGCAGCGGATCGGCGGCGACCAGCCGCTGGGCGTAAACCAGCGCCTTCTCGTACTCGCCCCGCTGCTTGTGACGCGCGATCAACCGTTCCAGCACGTTCAGAAACAGCTCCCGCAATCGCTCCCTCTCCAACAGCCCCCAATCCTCGTAACAACCCTCCAGAAAGTCGGCCCGGTAGAGGGCCACGGCTGCGCCGAGATCGGACAGCGACGCGGCTTGTGCTTTCTGCTCGAACTCTGCCACGTCAAGCCGGTCATTGGGATGAAGCGAAAAGGTGATCGCGTCCTTGTCTGCCGCCAGGCGCTCAGCGGCGGGACCAAGCGCCGAGCGGATCTGCCAGAGCGCCTGGGAGAGGGCGCGGCGGGCGCGAGGATCGGGGCGGTCGGGCCAGAAAGTGCCCGCCAGGAGGTCGCGGGAGAGGGCGCGGTCGTGGTGGAGGATCAAGTAAGCCAGCAGGTCACGCGCCTTCTGCGTGGGCAACCGCAGCGGTTGCCCATCCAACTCGATTTGTAGCTCACCAAGAGTGTAGAGTTGAAGCATCAAGCACGAGACCGGGGATGGTGTCCGTCGTTAGCACGAAACATTGAGACCTCACTCAAACTCACACTACTGGAATCATGAATTGTAGCTGTATTATACATCAAATGCATAAGTTTGTGAAGTCACCGCCTTTTCTCAGGGGAGTCAGTTGGCTTACTTTTGAACCATGCCAGGATTACAAAGCAGACCAACATCGGCTAGACGATCGCTGAGACTACAACCTTGGTCCTATTGCGCAAAAGATAAAAATAAACTATCATAGGAAAGCAATTACTTCTGCGTTCAGGCATTGGGTGGCACCCAGGCCGGCCTGCGTAGAAGAACGGCAATGGCTGCCCGAGTCATCCTCGCGCTCTCGGCCTCGGATGGGAACCAAAAGCGAATAAAGCAGGTAATGTAAGAGGGATCAGTCGCAAGTCATAGGAGGAGGAGTTCAATGATGCACGCCCATCGCGGTCTCTTGCGCGTTAACCGCCCACTCAGGTTGATCGGCTGGATTGTGTGCATCCTGGGAGCTTTGGTCCTGGCCGGCGCCCCTCCCACTCCGGTGGCGGGACAACAACCCATCGACGCGCCTCCCTTGACCAAGGTCCTTTCTGCCGATTCTCTCTCTGGATTCCTCCCCACGTCTTACGGCCACCAGCTCCGCGCCGCCT
>CAYLZO010000168.1:0-11733 GCA_964387775.1 uncultured Anaerolineaceae bacterium | reverse complement strand
AGCAAGTCAATTTGCAAAATCTCGAAACTATGGTATAATAGCTGCGAGTTGGGCGGTTAGCTCAGTTGGCTAGAGCGCCACGTTGACATCGTGGAGGCCACAAGTTCAAGTCTTGTACCGCCCACTGGTTGCTTATCAAGCTGAATATCCAAAGGCGATGACCAGGACGAGTATCCGGGGAAACCGCGACAGAGAGGGGGAGCCATCGGCTGAAAGCTCCGCCAGCAAGGACTCTGGAGAAAACCACCTGCGAGCCGGCTCTGGAAAGCGTGCCACGTTCCGTGGCCGGCGAGTATAGAGTGCCGGGTGGCGCCCGTTAGCGAGCCGCCAGAGCGCAAAGGACAGGTTCTTGTATCTGCCCAATAAACCGAGGAGAACGCTCGTAGTAGGCGCTTCAGCGCCGTCAAAGCGCACTACGAACAACTGCTCCCCAGGCTATTAAAAAGACACAGGTCCTCTGCGAAAATTGGGTGGAACCGCGTGAGTGTACCTCTCGCCCCAAGGGGCGGGAGGTTTTTTGTATAGGCACTCGACAGAAAGAAGCAAAGGGGGGGTGGT
The DNA here is from genome assembly GCA_964387775.1 of uncultured Anaerolineaceae bacterium. Classification (GTDB taxonomy): domain Bacteria; phylum Chloroflexota; class Anaerolineae; order JAAYZQ01; family JAAYZQ01; genus CAYLZO01. Next base: position 11,175 of record CAYLZO010000168.1, on the reverse strand, counting down.
GAAATTGACAGCCGACGATGGCACTACTGACACTGCGTTGACCTCGACCTGCAACGGGCGCGTTCACTGCCCCGTTGCCAATCTGCGAACGGAGGATGAATAATGGCATCAGGAAATGGAAATCACGACGAACAAATCTATAAACTCAGGCACTCTACGGCCCACGTGATGGCCGACGCAGTGCTGGAAATGTTCCCCGACGGCAAGCTGGCCTTTGGCCCGCCCATCGAGAACGGTTTCTACTACGATTTTGACCTGCCCCGGCCGCTGACGCCCGAGGATCTGGAAGAGATCGAAGCGCGGATGAAAGAGATCATCGAGGGCGACTATGCCTTCGAGCAGCGCGACGTCGGCGTGGACGAAGCCAAGAGGCTCTTTGCCGACCAGCCCTACAAGATCGACCAGATCGAAAAGCTGGCCTCGGGCGAGGAGGACGAACACGGCGAGTCGGCCGCCGAGCCGGTGGCTAGCCTGTCCATCTACTCCCACCATCGCTTTAAGGACCTCTGTGCCGGGCCGCATCTGGAGAACACGGGCCAGATCCCCGAGGACGCCTTCAAACTGCTCAGCGTAGCCGGCGCGTACTGGCGCGGCGACGAGAACCAGCCCATGCTCCAGCGCATCTATGGCACGGTCTGGGAGTCCCACGACGAGCTGGAGCAATACCTCTGGCAACTGGAAGAGGCGGCCCGCCGCGACCACCGCAGACTGGGCAAGGAACTCGACCTCTTTAGCATCCAGGAAGAGGGCGGCCCGGGCCTGATCTGCTGGCATCCGAAGGGCGCCCGCATCCGGCGCATCATCGAGGATTTTTGGTACCAGGAGCACGACCGGGGCGGCTACGAGATCCTCTACACGCCTCACGTCGGCAAGGCCGATCTGTGGTCCATCAGCGGCCACCTGGACTTTTACCAGGAGAGCATGTATTCGCCGATGGACGTCGAGGGGCAGGAGTACTACATCAAGCCCATGAACTGCCCCTACCAGATCCTGGTCTACAACTCGCGCCGCCGCTCCTATCGCGAACTGCCCCTGCGCTGGGCCGAGCTGGGCACGTGTTATCGCTACGAGCGCAGCGGCGTGCTCCACGGCCTGCTGCGTGTCCGGGGCTTTACGATTGACGACGCGCACATCATCTGCACGCCCGACCAGGTCGAGGACGAGATCCTCGGCGTCTACGACTTTAGCCTCAACATGCTCCGGGCCTTTGGCTTTGAGGACTTTGCCATCTATTTGGCCACGAGGCCGGAAAAAGCCATCGGCGTGCCCGAGCGCTGGGAGCAGGCGCAGCGGGCGCTCAAGCGTGCCCTGGACGCCCAAGGACTGCCCTACGAGGTGGACGAGGGCGGCGGCGCCTTCTACGGCCCCAAGATCGACATCAAGGTCAAGGACGCGCTGGGCCGCGAGTGGCAGACGACGACGATCCAATTCGATTTTAACCTGCCGACGCGCTTTGACATGGTCTACGTGGGCGAAGACGGCCTGGAGCACCAGCCGTACGTGGTCCACCGCGCCCTGCTGGGCTCGCTGGAGCGTTTCTTTGGCACGCTCATCGAGCACTTTGGTGGAGCCTTTCCCGTCTGGTTGAGCCCGGTGCAGGCCACGCTCATCCCTATCGCCGACCGGCACAACGCCTACGCCCACGAGTTGGCCGCCGACCTGAAGGCCGCCGGCCTGCGCGTCAAAGTGGACGACTCCAGCGACCGGATGCAGGCCAAGATTCGCGACGCCCAGCTCCAGAAGGTGCCCTACATGCTCATCGTGGGTGACCGCGAGGCCAAGGCCGGCGCGGTGGCCGTCCGCCTGCGGAGCGAGGAGGACCTGGGCGCCATGCCCGTCGCCGACTTTATCGCCCTGGCCCAGGAGGCCATCGTCGAGAAGCGCGACCTGTAAAGGGGAAACAAAGTGCAACGCACGTCGCTTGGCGGCGGCGTGCGTTGCACCTGGATACAGACCGATGCCCGAGTACGAAGCCATCATCGGCATGGAAGTCCATGCCCAACTGCTGACCGAATCCAAGATGTTCTGTGGCTGCGACGCCGACGTTTTTGGCGCCGAGCCCAACACCCACGTCTGCCCGGTCTGCCTGGCCCTGCCCGGCGCCCTGCCGGTGGCCAACCGGCGGGCCGTGGAGCAGACGATCATGGTCGGCCTGGCCCTGAACTGCGAGATCGCCGAGACGGCGGTCTTTTCCCGCAAGAACTACTTTTACCCCGACCTGCCCAAGGGCTACCAGATCAGCATGTACGACTTTCCCCTGTGCCAGCACGGCTACGTCGAGGCGGACTCGGGCCGCATCCGCGTCCGGCGCGTCCACCTGGAGGAAGACACGGCCAAGTCGTCCCACGCCAGCGCGATTGCAATCGCTCACAGCCTGGTCGATTTCAACCGGGCGGGCCTGCCCCTCATCGAGATCGTCACCGAGCCCGACATCCGCACGCCGGAGGAGGCGCGCCAGTACCTGATCAAGCTGCGCACGATCCTGCGCTACCTGGGCGTGTCCACCGGCGACATGGAAAAGGGCGCCATGCGCTGCGAGGCCAACGTCTCGCTGCGGCCGGCGGGCCGCGAGGCGTTGGGCACCAAGGTCGAGGTCAAGAACCTCAACTCCTTCCGCTCGGTCAAGCAGGCGCTGGCCTACGAGATCGAGCGCCAGGCCCGGCTCCTGGACGCCGGGAGCAAGGTCCGCCAGGTGACGATGGGTTGGGACGAGGCCGGCGGCCGTACGGTGGAGCAGCGGACCAAAGAGACGTCGGAAGACTATCGCTACTTTCCGGAGCCGGACCTGCCGCCGCTGCACGTCTCGCGGGCCTGGGTGGGCGACATCCGCGCCGCCCTGCCCGAGTTACCCGGCGCCCGGCGCGCGCGTTTCATTGCCGACTATGGCCTGGCCCCCGCCGACGCCGCCGTCCTGGCCAACGACCGCGCCGTGGGCGATTTCTTTGACGCGGCCGTCGAGGCCGCTCGGGAGAAGGACGTATCCCCCACAGCCATCGCCAACTGGCTGACCGGCGAGCTCTTCCGCCTGCTAAAAGACCGGGACGTCGAGATTGGCGACCTACGCCTCACCCCCGCCGATCTGGCCGACTTGGTCGCCCTGGTGGAGCAGGGGACGATCACGGCCAACAGCGGCAAGGTTGTGCTGGAAGAGATGTTGGACACGGGGCGGCCCGCCGCCGAGATCGTCGAGGAAAAGGGGTTGACCCAGGTTAGCGACGAGGAGGCGCTGGGCCAGATCGTAGACGAACTCGTCGCCGCCAACCCCGAGCAAGTGGCCAAGTACCGGGCCGGCAAGGAGACACTGCTGCAGTGGTTCCTGGGCCAGGTGATGCGGGCCACGCGGGGCAAGGCCAATCCCCAGATAGCCAAGACCCTGCTAGAAGAGCGGCTGAACGAATAGGCGGCATCACGCCTATCACTTGTGACAATTTGCCCAATGTACCAGTCTCGGCTATAATTGCCCCTGCGTTGTCAGACGAGACAGAGCGACGCAATCCACGGAGTGTGTTGTGTCCGCCGGTACTTTTGTATGAGGCGCAAGTCAATCGAAAAGAATTGCAGCGTGGCAATTCCTTGTTGTAAGGTATACCCGCGCGCGTGAGGAGGTGACACATCGGGTATATTTTTATTTCCTCAGCCTGACGGAGGTCTGCACAAGCAGACAGAGCAAGGCGCCGGACTTTACGCCTTCCCCAAGAAGTCCAGACTCAAATACTCTATATCCAATAAACCAAGGAGAGAAAGAAAATGAGCGAGTTGAACCCCTTCAAGATTGCGCAAGCCCAATTGGCCGAAGCAGCCGAGATCATGGACCTGGACCCTGCCGTTCACGAGTTGCTGCGCTGGCCGCTGCGCGAGTTCCACGTCACCCTGCCGGTCCGCATGGACGACGGCACGGTCAAGGTTTTTAAAGGCTTCCGCGTGCAATACAACGATTCCCGGGGCCCGACGAAGGGCGGCCTGCGCTTCCACCCCGACGAGACCATCGACACCGTCCGCGCCCTGGCAGCCTGGATGACGTGGAAGACGGCCGTGGTCGATATTCCCCTGGGTGGCGGCAAGGGCGGCATCATCTGCAATCCCAAGGAAATGTCCGAGGGCGAGCTGGAGCGCCTCAGCCGGGCCTACATCCGCGCCATCGGCCACTACATCGGCGAGGAGACCGACGTGCCGGCGCCCGACGTCTACACCACGCCCCAGATCATGGCCTGGATGATGGACGAGTACGCCGTGATGCGTGGCTACAACGTGCCGGGCATCATCACCGGCAAGCCCCTGCCGCTGGGCGGCTCGGCAGGGCGGGGCGACGCGACGGCCCGGGGTGGCATGTATACCATCCGCGAGGCGGCCAAGCTCCTGGGCATCGACCTGAGCCAGGCCACCGTGGCCGTCCAGGGCTACGGAAACGCCGGCCAGTTCGCCCACCAGCTCGTCACCGAGATGTTCGGCTCCAAGGTCGTGGCCGTGTCCGACTCGAAGGGCGGCGTCTATTGCGAGGACGGCCTGGACTTTGAAGAGGTGCTGGCCTGGAAGAACGAGAATCGCACCGTCGCCACTTACAAGTGCTGTGACGAGTGCAAGCAAGTGACCAACGAGGAGTTGCTGGAGTTGGACGTGGACGTGCTCATCCCGGCGGCGCTGGAGAACCAGATCGGCGAGTGGAACGCGGAGGATATCAAGGGCAAGATCATCGCCGAGCTGGCCAACGGCCCGACGACCCCGGCGGCTGACGAAGTTTTGCACAAGAACGGCAAGTACGTGATCCCCGACTTTTTGTGCAACGCCGGCGGCGTCACCGTCTCTTACTTTGAGCAGGTTCAGAACGCCTACGACTACTACTGGGAGGTCGAAGAAGTTCACGAGAAGCTAGACAAAAAGATGACGGCCGCCTTCCACGCCGTGCACAAGGCGGCCGAGCAGTACGGCGTCCACAACCGCATGGGGGCCTACGTCGTATCCGTCGCCCGGGTGGCCGAGGCGATGCGGCTGCGGGGCTGGGTGTAAGGCGAATTAGCCATTCGCTTTAGCCCTAACAAGAAAACGGGCGCGAGAATTTATCTCGCGCCCGTTTTTGATTGCCCAAATAGGTTAGCGCAAAAAGCCCAAGGGGTTCTGAACCACACCGTTTTTGATGATTTCAAAATGCAAGTGGGGTCCGGTCGAGCGCCCAGTGTTGCCCATCGTTCCGATTTTCTGGTCTTTTTTGACCGTATCGCCCGATTTGACGCCGATGGTTTGAAGGTGGGCATACCGCGTCTTGAAGCCATTGCCATGGTCGATGACCACCTGGTTGCCATAACCCCAGGTATCCCGCCCCGCAAAGACCACGTAGCCGCCGTCGGCGGCGCGGATGGGCGTGCCGGTGCGGGCAGCGATATCGATGCCGCGGTGACCGGCCCAGAAATGCTGTGTCAGCAAGCCCTGGGTCGGCCAGGCAAAGCGGCCCGATCCCACGAGCGCATTGCTGGGCCGGCCAACCCACTGTCCTACTGGGATTGACGAGGGGAAGGTAATCTTTTTCCGGCCGTCGGGCAGCATGAGCTGTTGCCCCGGCGTCAGCACGTAGGGCTCCACCAGACCGTTCATCTCAAAGCCGACGATTTTTTCAACTGAGGTCTGATAGGTCTTGGCCAGCTTGTCGACAGTGTCGCCGGCCTGGACGGTATAGTACACGCCATCCACTGGTGGGATGATCAACTGTTGACCCACGCTCAACAGGTCGGGTGTCTTTTCGAGTTTGGGATTGGCCCACAAAACCGTCTCGGCCTTGAGGCCAAATCCCTGGGCAATAGCCCACATATTGTCGTTGGGCTGGACGGTGTAGGTGACGACCGAGGTTGTTTCCCGCTCGGCGTGCACGGTGTGGGGCACCGGCGCCTGGAAAAGGGCGGCGTTGTTGCTGACGAAACGCTCCCCACCCCGGTTCGTCAGCGGCGTAGTGACGGTGTGCTCGCCAAGGTTGGGTGCCGGGGTTGGGGTGGGCAGGAGAAAATCAACCTGGGGCAGGCTGAACTGGCTAAAGCCGACGACGCCGACCGCCAAAAAGACAACGACGAGGTGTAGGGCGAAGCGGTTGAGTAAGGGGGCATCCCCGATACTCACCTGAATCCAGTGCAAAACCTGGACAAGACTCGATTGTAGCGGGCCTCTTCGGGCCGAATTCTTGACCGAGAGCACCACGCCTCTCAATCGCTTCCCCCACGAGTCCCCTGGCAAGGCTCGAACGCTACGTTCGACCCGGGTTGCGACGGAACGGACGGCCTGACGGCCCTTCTCCCACGTCGCTTCCGGTTCTCCCTCTTGCGCAGGGAGTTTGGTCTGCGATTCTATCATAGATACACTCCGCGGCATTGGGCTCTGCACGCAAGACCATTATACCACAGTCGCCCCAGCATGCAAATTCACACTACGCGCGGTTTATCAGCGCGCCCAACCCCCTGGAAGAAGGCTACATCTCCCGGCTGAGGGTGGAGAGGAACTCGGCGTTGCTCCGTGTCTTGTTCAAGCGGTCCAGAACCGGCTCCACCGCGTCGGCGCCACCACCCAGGGCGTCGATCATGCGCCGCAGGGTCCAGATCCGGGACAGGATGTCGCGGGAAAGCAACAGCTCCTCGCGCCGCGTGCTCGATCGCTCGATGTCGATAGCCGGGAAGAGCCGGCGCTCGGCCAGCTTGCGGTTGAGGTGCATCTCCATGTTGCCCGTGCCTTTGAATTCCTCGTAGATGACGTCGTCCATGCGGCTGCCGGTGTCTACCAGGCACGTGGCGATGATGGTCAGGCTGCCCCCTTCTTCGATGTTGCGCGCTGCGCCAAAGAAGCGCTTGGGTGGATAGAGGGCAGCCGGATCGATACCACCGGACAGGGTCCGGCCGCTGGGCGGCACGACGAGGTTGTAGGCCCGGGCCAGCCGCGTAATCGAGTCGGCCAGGACGACCACGTCCTGGTCCATCTCGACGAGGCGCTTGGCTCGCTCCAGCGCCATCTCGGCGACGCGAACGTGGTGTTGCACCGGCTCGTCAAAGGTGGCAGCCAATACCTCGGCCTCCACCGAGCGGGCCATGTCGGTCACCTCTTCGGGGCGCTCGCCAATCAGGACGACCATGAGGTGCAGGTCATTCTGATTCTCTGCGAGCCCATTGGCAATTTCCTTCAGAATGGTGGTTTTGCCCGCCTTGGGTGGCGAAACGATGAGGCCACGCTGCCCACGGCCGATAGGCGCCAGCATGTCCAACAAGCGCGTGGACAGGGGTCGCCTGCCGGTCTCGAGAATCAACTGTTCTCGGGGGAAAATGGGCGTCAGCCGGTCGAACCACGGGCGACGTTTGGCCTGCTCGGGGTCCTCGCCGTTGACGGCTTCGACCCGCAAGAGGCCAAAGTATTTCTCATTTTCCTTAGGCGGCCGGACCTGCCCGATGACGGTGTCCCCCGGACGCAGACCAAAGCGACGGATCTGCGACTGCGAGACATAGATGTCGTCAGAACTGGGCAGCAGGTCGCCGGAGCGCAAGAATCCCAGGCCATCAGGGATGATGTCGAGAATGCCTCCGCCAAAGAGCAGTCCCTGCTCCTCCGCCTGGGCCTGAAGCAGGCGCATGATCAGATCATGCTTTTTTAGCCGGCTGTACCCAGTGATGTCTGATTCACGAGCGATATCTTGAAGTTCATTCAGGGTTTTGGTTTCCAGATCAACAATATTCACTTCTTCTCTCCATACTTATGCTTTTCGTCATCGTTGCTCACAAAGTCGCCGCCCGGCAACAGCGCTGTACCAGGCAACACGTAGAGCCACGGTGATCCTCTGTCATGGAAGTTTGAATCCTGTGCTGCACACAAATAGACGGGCGTCCAAGGTAGGGATCGCTTCGAGAGATAGTCGTTTTACAGATTTGTAGAAAGCATCGATTCCCGACGCACATCTCCCACTAGGAAAACATGAAGGAAACACCGCCAGAAATGCCACTCACATGCGGCAAAGACTTGGGCTACTCCACAGGCGCTTTATTATAGCATCGATCTCTATCCCCGTCAAATTGTAACAAAAGCGTGACAGACACATCAAGACCAAGAAACCGCCAAGCGACGGGAGCGAGACAGCGTAAGGACTTTACTCCGCCGCTGCTGCGACTAGTCGAACTGGATCTGGCTGTAGCGCATCAGCTTGTCCCAACGGTGGGTGGCCTCCACGAACCGAATCGTCCCCGACTTGGAGCGCATGACGACGCTGTGGGTCTTGGCCCCTCCGCCAAAGTAACGAACCCCGTCGAGCAGTTCCCCATCCGTGATCCCGGTGGCTGCGAAAAAGACGTTGTTGCCCCTGACCAGTTCGTTGATCGACAGCACCTGGTCCAGGTCCATGCCGGCCTCGACGGCCTCCTCGCGCTCCTCGTCGTTGCGGGGCCAGAGCTGGCACTGCATGTCGCCCCCCAGGCACTTGAGGGCGCAGGCCCCTACCACGGCCTCGGGCGACCCGCCGATGCCCATCAGCACGTCGATGCCGGTGTCGGCGATGGCCGTCATGAGCGCCCCGGCGATGTCGCCATCGCTGATGAGGCGGATGCGCGCCCCCACCTGCCGGATCTGCTGGATCAGCTCCTCGTGCCGGGGGCGATCCAGCACGATGACGGTGAGATCGTCCAGGTCCTTGCGTTTGGCCCGGGCGATACTGCGGAGGTTGACGTCCACCGGGGCCTGGATGTCAATCGACCCCGCCGCCTCCGGCCCCACGGCGATCTTGTTCATGTAAAAGATGTGCTGAGGATCGTACATGGTGTCCCGCTCAGACACGGCGACGACGGCCAGGGCCCCCGAGCGGCCCAGGGACAGGATCGTCGTCCCGTCGATGGGGTCCACGGCGATGTCTACCTTGGGCGGATGACCGGTACCCAGGGCCTCGCCGTTGTAGAGCATCGGGGCCTCGTCTTTCTCGCCTTCCCCGATGATAATCACACCATCCATCTCGACGGTGCTCAGGACGAGGCGCATGGCGTCCACGGCGGCCTGGTCGGCGGCCTCTTTGTTGCCGCGTCCCATCCACCGGCCCGAAGCCATGGCCGCGGCCTCGGTTACGCGCACGAGCTCCATTGCCAGGTTGCGATCTGGTATTTGATCCATGGATTCCACAACTCCTTTGGTTCTTTGAAGGCGCTCTGTGTGGGGCTCTCCAGATGACAGGACGAGACATCTATCCTAGATTGTGCCTATCAACGCAAACCCAGTATAGCACATTTCTCGATCAGGCGCAAGCCGGGCTGCGGGCGGTTCCTGCGCCGTACATCCCGCGTCTTTAGGGCAGTGGTGGGCGTGGGAGCTCATTCTTGGTCGCATAGTTGCAAGCCCCACGCCGCAGGGCCTGGATAAGTGTGTCGGGGTACCGCAAGCTGGTGACGACAAAGATCGCGCACAGCCCAACACTTTGGAGTTATGTGTAGTATCCGGCTCTAGTATTCGGCCAGGCTGCCCGATCGTCTAGCTTTTTGGAACCCCAACTTGAAAACAACCAGTCCACACGGAAGAGTGATCACCAGCGTAACGACAAGAAAAAGGAATTCACTTTGGACTTCGCGCCAGCCAGCGTAGTTTGTAAGCGTCAAGCGCAAAGCTCGCAGGGCGTGGGTTGTCGGCAGTGCTGCTGAGACGGCCTGTAGCCAGTCGGGCAGCATCTCAATGGGAAAAAGCACACCACCCACCAGGCTCGTCAGAGTTGTAAAAATCCAGCCCACTGGATCACCCTGCTTGGTCACCAGGATGATTCCTGCGCTGATCATCCCAATGCCAGAGAGTGAGAATACCGTCAACAGTAACGTGAATGAAGCCAGCACTAGGTTGATTGATAGGTCGATGTCGAACAGGGCCACTGCCACAAGAAAGATGATGACCGTGTTTAGCAATGCGTTCAAGAAATTCCACAGAGCTGAATAGAGCATGATGTTTGCTAGCGGCAGATTGGCCAACAACAGGTGTTCAAGTGTACCCATTTGCTGTTCAGAGCGGATAGCTCCTTGGAAGGAATTCAGTGCCACGCCGACAAAACTGGTGAAAGTACTGCCGATGATCAGGTAGGCGAGAAAGTCTCCTCCGTATTGTTCAATGAGGGGAAAGGCGTTACCCTGTGACATAAAGCGGGCCATCAGGCCAAATTGGACGATGCCGAGAAAACCAGATAGCAGCGCCAAAATCAAAGCCGTGCGGTAACTCATCATGCTGAGCAAACCACGCCTCACAAATAGCCATGCCGGGTAGAGGCTAGAGAGTAATTTCATCTGAGATTCCACTGCTCCAAAGAGCTAACCACGACGAGCAAGAGTATGAACCACAAATTGAACTTGTAGCTGGAGCGTGCTCTCATCACGAACCTCTCCCTTACGACTGTGCGATATGAATGAACAGGTCTTCCAGAGTGGCTTCCTCCTGTCTTATTGCTTCAATGGGTACACCACTCTCCGCAACTGCGTGGACGATGGGAGTGATGGCCGGATATTGAGCCACATCGATCTCTATTCGGGATCGATTCCACCTCACACCATCAACTTCGGGAAGCTGGCGTAGACAGGTAGTGAGTATATCGACATCATGATCCAGAGCGTGACTCTGCGAAACTACAGGATTCGATCTTCGTATCACAATGTGAATCCTTTTCTGATGCAGAATCTGTTTGAGATTCTCTGGGGTGTTGAGGGCTACCAGTTGACCGTCCTTCAGAATTCCTACCTGATCACTCATCTGGCTTGCTTCCTCAATGTTGTGTGTGGTCAGCAAGATTGTTTTCCCTCTAGCGCGGAGATCATCCATGATCTGCCGGATGGTTATAGCTCCACAAGGATCGATCCCAGATGTTGGTTCATCTAGTAGATAGACGTCTGGATCGGTCAGCAGGCTGCGCGCGAGTGCCAGCCGCTTTCTCATCCCATGACTGTAGCGCATGAAAAGTACGTCGCGATCTTGTGCGAGACCTAACAACCCCAGGATTTCTTCGATTCGTTCTTTTAGATAGCGCCGGGGGATACCCGCCAGTCCGCAAAAAAACTCCAGATTCTGGTAGCCTGAGAGGCGGTAGTAGAAAGCCCGTTGACTGTCGCTACACAAACCTATACAGCTTCGCACCCTGTCCGCATCGTGGACGGCGTTGTAGCCGCAGACTTTGGCTTCCCCACTGGTCGGTAGAATCAACGTCGCTAG
>CAYLZO010000167.1:0-11739 GCA_964387775.1 uncultured Anaerolineaceae bacterium | reverse complement strand
ACCGGGCGCCCACCGCCGAGCTGCGCCCCAACCAGACCGACCAGGACGCACTGCCGCCCTACGCCTTGCTCGACGACGTCTTGCGGGCCTACGTCGAGGAGGACCGGGGGCTGGCCGACATTGTGGCCCAGGGGTTCGCCCCCGACGTCGTGGCCGAGGTGATCCGCATGGTGGACCAGGCCGAGTACAAGCGCCGCCAGGCCCCGCCGGGGGTGCGCATCACCCAGCGCGCCTTTGGCAAGGATCGGCGGGTGCCGATTACGAACGCGTACCGCGAGCCGCTGCCTGGGTCTGGCGAGGGGGCGGCGCCGGGCGATAAAGGCTGAAATAGGCGATGAACCCGATGGCGACGTAGGCCATCGTCTTGGGGATCATCAACATGCCGATGAGGGGTACCTGCCGTACAAAGAGGATCACGGGCGCGTAGCAGGCGTAGGAGACCAAAATCGAGACGCCGATCCAGACAAAAGCCCGGTCGCCGGCGCGGCGGGCGGCGCGCAGGATGAGGTAGGCGACGCCCAGCCCCTGGAGCATCAGGGGCAGATTGCGGTAGAGGGACCAGGGCCAGGGCGGCTCGACGCTGCCCCACTGGTTGGCCGCCGGGACCATCAGCGCCAGGCGGACGGCCGCCGCCGCCAGCAGCAGGTAGCCGAACCAGCCATAGGTCCGGCCAAACCGCGCCCGCCACATCATCAACACCAGCACGTAGAAAAAGGTCACCGTGATGGCTGTGGCCAGGGCGCCCAGGCCGACGAGACTCAACTCCTGGCCAACAAGCGGGACCGTGGCCTTCAGGTCGCCCAGGGCGTAGGCCACGACGCGAAAGCCGACGTGTCCCGTATCGCCCAGGGCCAGCAGGGCAAAGGCCCATTTGACCAGGCGGGCCACCGGCCGGTCCTCCGGCGCCACGTCGCCGGCGCGGCGGGCCATGGCGATGACCAGCCCCCAGACGACGACGAGGTAGGTGACGTTGAACGAAATCTCGATCCACATTCTCATTGTGTCCGACATGGGCGCCTCCAGGTGAGATTCAGCGGGTTTCCCGTTCAGAAGGGAAGGTCAGCGGCAAAGGCGCCGTGGGCCGTCGCTTCCAGCCAGCCCTGCAGCCAGAGGCGGGCGGCCGGCGGCACGACCTGGGCCAGGGCCAGGACAAAGTCGCGGTGCTGCCGGAGCCGGGCCTGGGCCTCTTTGGATTCGGATAGGGGCAGGGCCTGGCACAGGAGCGCCACGTTACCCTCCGGCTCGCTGAGCCAGTCCAGGGCCACGTTTTGGTAGGGCCACGCGTCCAGGTGGGCCAACAGGGCTTCGACGTCCACACCCTGCCGGTCGAGCCCGGCCAGCAGCGAGAGGGCTTCCCGCCGGGTCACGCGCCGGTAGCGCAGGCCTTGGACGGCGTCGGGCTGCGGTACGTCGCAGCGTTCGGCGATCTTGTCGGCAGCCTGGTGCAGGGCCGGGTCGACCCACGGCCGGCGCAGGATTTCGAGAAAGGCGTCGGGGTCCACCTGGCGTGGATCGGCCGGAGGGGGTTCGTAGGGCGGGGCCGGCGGGCTCTCTTTCGCCTCCCGTTCTGCCCGCCAGGCTTCGAACTTGGCCTCTTCCTCCGCCCAGCGTTCGTCCCAGCCCTCCGGGTCGTAGCGGGCGATGAGGGGGTAGCCGCCGTCGTCGTAATGCCAGTGGAAGCCGGGGTCCTCGCCCGCGTCCAGGGCCGCCTGGAGGTTGTCGTGCTCGAACTGGCAAACGGGGCAATCGTCCTCAAAAAACTCGTCGATGCGCTCGGGGTGGATGGGGTTGGGCTCGCCCCGTTGCTCGGCCCAGATCAGGTCGCGGGGCGCGCAGCCGTGCAGTTCATCCTGGGGGGTCAGAAACCAGTCGCGGATGAGGCCGTCCAGCCGTGCCTGCTCGGCCTCGACGTCGCCTCCCTCTCCGGCCAGCAGCCCGGCGGCTTGGTCGCGCAGCCAGAGGACCAGTTCACCGTAGAGCGCGCATTCCTGATAGCACATCTTGGCAGTCTCCTCCCCCTTGAGTATGGTCAAACGAGTTGGGTGGGCCAAGCTCGGCCCGCGTTTTGGCAGCTTTGGCGGCCAGGTCGATCATACTTTGTAAGGCTTGCAGGCGCTGGGTCGGCGTCCAGGTCAGGGACAGGCGCAGCAAGGTTGTGTCGAGGCCGTAGGCTTCGGCACGCGAAAGAGCCTTGGGTGTGGATCATAGGTAATTCTCATTCCACTCTTTTCCGAAAGCAAAGGCCTTGGAACACTCCATTCGTCCAAGGTCAGCCGGTTGCCAGGTTGTTGTGCGGATCGTTTCGAAAACCTCTTGCCTGCTGGCGCCTCGGCGGAGCAGTCGTTGTCGCGCGTGTTCTGAAAGTCGAATGGGTTTGGACATGACTCTGCCTCACTTGGAGCAAGATTATAGCACATTTCTCTGGAGGTGACAACGCCCCGCGTTCGTTGTGATCCACTCGCTCCTTTTCCCGGGCGGCGTTTTGGTGTATACTGGGGCGACTCTGATCTGTGAGGATGACATGAGCACAAGCGACATTTTGACGACCATCGCCGACGAGCTAGCCCTGGCCCGCGACCAGGTGGCAGCCACGGCGGCCCTCTTTGACGAGGGCAATACCATCCCCTTCGTGGCCCGCTACCGCAAAGAGGTCACCGGCGGGCTGGACGAGGAGCAACTGCGCCAGGTCGAGGCCCGGCTCGACTACCTGCGCAAGCTGGCCGAGCGCAAGGAGACGGTGCTCAAGAGCGTCGACGAGCAGGGCAAGCTGACCCCCGAGCTGGCGGCCGCCATCGAACTGGCGACCACCCTCCAGCAGGTCGAGGACCTCTATCTGCCCTACAAGCCCAAGCGCCGCACCCGGGCGACGATGGCCCGCGAGCGGGGCCTGGAGCCCCTGGCCGAGGTCCTGCTGGCCCAGAAAGAGACGCGCCTTCCTGAGGAGCTGGCCGCGCCGTTCCTCAATGACGAGGTGCCTGACGCCGAGGCTGCCCTGGCCGGCGCCCGGGACATCATCGCCGAGCAGGCGGCCGAAGACGCGGCGGTGCGCGGCGAGGCCCGGAAGCTGGGGCAGCGCAGGGCGTTCGTCCTCTGCCAGCTCGCCGGCGACGAGAAGGAGGTGGACCCCGGCGGCAAGTATCGCCTCTACCACGACGTGGCGCTGCCCCTGGACGACGTCCAGCCTCACCAGTGGCTGGCCATCCGGCGTGGCGAGGCCGAGGGCGCGCTCAAGGTCAGCCTCGACCTGCCCGACGACGAGATCCTGGACGTGATGGAGCTGGTCTACCTGCGCGGGCCGCGCACGCCGATCCGCGACCAGGTGCAGGCGGCCCTGGCCGACGGCTACAAGCGGCTGCTGGCCCCCAGCCTGGAGCGGGACCTACGCTCGACCGAAACCGAGGAGGCCGACGACCACGCCATCGAGGTGTTCGCCACCAACCTGCGGGGCCTGCTGCTCCAGCCGCCGTTACGCGGCCGGACCGTGATGGGCATCGACCCCGGCTACCGTACCGGCTGCAAGGTGGCCGTGGTGGATCCCACGGGCAAGGTCAAGGGCACGGCGACGATCTATCCCCACGAGCCGCAGCGGCGCTGGGAACAGGCCAAGGAGACGCTGAGCCAGGCCGTCGAAGCGGCAGACGTGGACGTGATCGCCATCGGCAACGGCACGGCCAGCCGCGAGACGGAGCAATTGGCCGCCGAGTTGCTCGGCGAACTGGAAGGCGTGCAGTACGCCATCGTCAGCGAGGCCGGCGCCTCGGTCTATTCCGCCTCCAAGCTGGCCCGGGCCGAGCTGCCCGACCTGGACGTGGCCATGCGCGGCGCGGTGAGCATCGCCCGCCGCCTCCAGGACCCCCTGGCCGAGCTGGTCAAGATCGACCCCAGGTCCATCGGCGTGGGCCTCTACCAGCACGACGTGGACCAGAAAAAGCTGGGCGAGGCGCTGGACGCCGTGGTCGAGTCGGTGGTCAACTACGTGGGGGTGGACGCCAACACCGCCTCGCCGGCGCTGCTGGGCTACGTGGCCGGGCTCGGCCCCAAAACGGCGGTCAATGTCGTCGCCTACCGCGACGAGCACGGCCCGTTCCGCAAGCGCTCGGACCTGCTCAAGGTCAAGGGGTTGGGGCCCAAGAGCTACCAGCAGGCGGCCGGCTTTGTGCGGGTGCCCGAGTCGGCCAATCCGCTGGACAGCACGCCCATCCACCCCGAGTCGTACGGCGTGGTGGAGCGGCTGTTGGACCTGGCCGGTACCCGCCTCAAGGCCCGGGACGTGGCGGGCCGGGTCCGCGCCCTGCGCCAGGAGATGGGGCTCTCGGACCTGGCCGAACTGCTCGACGTGGGCGAGCCGACCCTGGCCGACATCCTCGACGGGCTGGCCCGCCCCGGCCGCGACCCCCGCGACGAGCTGCCGCCGCCGGTGCTGCGCCAGGACGTGCTCAAGATGGAGGACCTGCGCGAGGGGATGCGCCTCAAGGGCACGGTGCGCAACGTGGTCGATTTCGGCGCTTTCGTGGACATCGGCGTCAAGCAGGACGGGCTGGTCCACGTCTCCAAGATGGCGCCCAGGCCAGGCCAGGGATACCGCTACGTGCGCGATCCCTTCGAGGTGGTCCGCGTCGGCGACGTGGTGGACGTGACGGTCCTCAGCATCGACCTGGAGCGAGGGCGGATCGGGTTGTCGATGCGAGAGTGAGGAGAAGTGAATGATGAATCTGCATATTCTCACGGCCCAGATGGAACGAAACGCAGCGGCGATCCAGGCGCTCGTTGAGGGTGTTTCGGACGTGCAGGCCCGCTGGAAGCCGGGCGCCGAGGACTGGTCGATCCTGGAGGTGGTCAACCACCTCTACGACGAGGAAATCGAGGATTTCCGGGCGCACCTGGACCTGATCCTGCACCGCCCGGCAGAGCCGTGGCCGCGCATCGACCCCCAGGGCTGGGTGACGGCGCGCCGCTACAACGAGCGGGACCTGGCCGAGTCTCTGCAGAACTTTGCCCGCGCCCGAGAGGAATCGCTGGCCTGGCTGAAAGGCCTCGCCGCGCCCGACTGGCAGGCGACGACCGAGGCCCCCTTTGGCGAGATCGCGGCCGGCGACGTGCTGGCCGCCTGGCTGGCCCACGACCTGCTCCACCTGCGCCAGCTCGTCGAGCTGCACTGGACCCATACGCGGCAGCAGGTGGCGCCGTATAGCGTGCGCTACGCCGGAGAGTGGTAGCGCGGGATTCGAGTCCCGCGCTATGGTTCCTGGGGCACGTTGTCGACGGCCAGCTCAAAGCGCTCGGTGACGCTGTTGACGTTCACCCGGTAGGTGCCGGCCTCCAGCCCCACGACGTCGAGGGCGATGGTCTCCTCAAAGGGCACCAGCGCCTGGGTGCAGGCCGCGTCGGCGGGGCGGGCCGTGACGATGGTCACCCGAAAGACGTCCTCCGTGCGCTGCTGGCTGATGGTCTCGATCGTCGTGCAGCCGTCGGGCAGGTGGCCTCGAACCACGGCGTGGACCTGGACCGGGAAGGACTCCAGGATCTGGATCTCGACGTCCTCGACCAGGGCCTCGCCATAGATCACGCCGTCCGCCGGGGGTTCGGCCGGTGGCGTCCTCGTCGGCTGGGGACCGCAGGCTGCCACGAGAGCCGCCACAAGGATCAAAAGCACACTCGCTTGTATCAAAACACGTTTCACAGGGTTCCTCCTGATTTGTCAGGTTCTATTCTCTGGGCTCGCTCAATTGCGACCCGCATCGTAGATGTCGCTCTGCCGAAAGATGTTCCACGAGCCTACAGCAGCCCGTAGCGGTCAGCCGCCTGGTTAAGGATCTCGTTGATCAGCCGCTCGTAGCGCCAGCCGTCGGCGGCAGCCTCGATGCACAGGTCGGAGTAGCCGGGGTTCAGGCCGGGCAGGGGGTTGACCTCCAGGATGTAGGGCCGGTCGCCGTCGTTGGCGTCGAGGCGAAAGTCGACGCGGGCCACGTCGAGGCAGCCGGTGACCCGAAAGACGGCGGCCGCCAGCCAGTTCAGCTCGTCGATCAGGTCGTCGTCCAGCGGCGCCGGGCAGAGGTAGTGAAAGTCGTGGGCCAGCTCGGTCTTGATGCGGCTGGTATAGATGCCTGCCTCCTCGACGGGATAGGCGGCCATGTCCACCTCCAGGGCGGGGAAAAAGTGGAGGCCCTTGAGGACGCGGGGCGCCTCCTCGTCCTCGGGCACGCGCCAGGCCACCGGCGAGCGCAGGTTGCCTACCATGCCCACCGTCACCTCGCGGCCCTCGACGTAGCGCTCGGCGAGCACGGGCTGGTCGTAGCGGTCGAACAGGCGGCGCAGTTGGGTCCGCAATTGGCCCTGGTCCCGCACGATGGACTCGGCGCTGACGCCCATGCCCGTGCCCTCGCGGCTGGGCTTGACAAAGAGCGGGAAGTGCAGCTCGGGGTCGAGCGGCTCGGTGACGCGCTCGAACACCTGGAAGGCGGGCGTCGGCAGGCCGTGGTAGGTCAGCACGCGCTTGGTCATCGGCTTGTCGAGGGCCAGGGCCAGGGTGAGCACCTGCGAGCCGGTGTAGGGCACGCGCAGCATCTCCAGGAGGGCGGGCACCTGGGCCTCGCGGCCGTCGCCAAGGTGGCCCTCGCAGATGTTGAAGCAGAGGTCGGGCCGGGCCTGGGGCAGGGTCTCCACCAGGGTCAGGTTGCCCTCCAAAAAGACGACGTCGTGCCCGCCGGCGGCGATGGCGGCCATGATGGCCTCGATGGTCTCTTCCGAATCCAGGTCGTCCCAGCGGTCGGGCGACATGCCGGGCCAGGCCGGCGCGTTCTTTTTCAGGTTGGCCAGCAGGGCGACTTTCATTCCGGGCTTCCTTTGGCCAGGGCGGCCTTGATGGGCGCCCAGCGGATGCGGGTCAGGCGCTGGTGGGCCGCGTCGTAGCCTTCGGGCACGATGGCCACCTCCTTGCCCGCCAGCAAAGCGGCGACGCCCTCTTGCTCCTCCTGTGCGGCGGCCCGCCGCTGGCACGAGGGGCAGGCGGCGGGGTCGTGGCGCCGGTACGTCTCGGGCTGGGTGTAGGTGCTGATCAAGCCCTCAAAGTTGCGCACCACTACCCGGTCGGCCGACTGGCTGAGCAGGTAGTTGGGCATGATCGGGATCTTGCCCCCGCCGCGCGGCGCGTCGATGACGTAGGTGGGCACGGCAAAGCCGGAGGTGTGGCCGCGCAATGCCTCGACGATCTCGACGCCGGTCGCCACCGGCGTGCGAAAGTGGCCGGCGCCGTGCACCAGGTCGCACTGGTAGACGTAGTAGGGTCGCACCCGGTTGCGCACCAGCCCGTGCACCAGGTCCTTCATCACGTTGGGGCAGTCGTTGACGCCCGCCAGCAGCACCGACTGGCAGCCCAGGGGGATGCCGGCGTCGGCCAGGCGGGCCAGGGCGGCCTCTACCTCGGGCGTGAGCTCCTTGGGGTGGTTGACGTGCACATTCAGCCACAGCGGGTGGAACTGGCGCAGCATCTCGACGAGGTCGGCCGTGATGCGCTGCGGCAAAAAGATGGGCACCCGGCTGCCAATGCGCAAGACCTCGACGTGGGGGATGGCCCGCAGGCGGCGCAGCACGTCCTCCAGCACGCGCGGCGGCAGGATCAGCGGGTCGCCGCCCGAGAGCAACACGTCGTGCACCTCGGGGTTGCCGGCGATGTAGCGGATCTGCTGGTCGTAGTCGCTCCGGCTGAACTGGGCGCTCAGGTCGCCGACGATGCGGCTGCGAGTGCAGTAGCGGCAGTAGCTGGCACACTGGGTGGTGACGAGCATCAGCACCCGGTCGGGGTAGCGGTGCACCAGGCCGGGCACCGGCGAGTGGGCGTCCTCGCCCAGCGAGTCGGCCATCTCGGCGGTAAAGGGCATCAGCTCCTGGCCGATGGGGATGACCTGGCGGCGGATGGGGCAGGCCGGGTCGTCGGGGTCGATCAGGCTGGCAAAGTAGGGCGTGACGTCCACGCGAAAGCGGCCCGGCGCGGACAGGCCCTCGATCTCTTCGGGCGTCAGGTGGATGACCCGCGCCAGCTCCTCCACGCTATTGAGCCGGTGGGCGAGCTGCCAGCGCCAGTCGCTCCACGTTTCCAGGGGCACATCCGCCCAGGGCGCGGGCGGATGCCCGGTACCGGGGGGTTCTTCGTTCTCGTTTCCTCGTCGTTCGTTTGTCATTTACTTTGTCCTTTTCTCACAAGAATAGAACCCTTCCCCGGCACGCCGGCCGGGAAGGGTTCTCGGTTCTATTGTGTGACGGTTTTTACAACCCGTCACGGGGCCGGGAACGAGAGATGGGCTATTACTCGTCGTCCCAGTCGTCGTCGTCCCAATCGTCCTCGTCGTCCCACTCCTCGTCCTCTTCGGCCTCCCAATCCACCTCGGGCTCGTCGTAGGCCCAGTCGAGTTCGAGCGGGGAGACTTCGATGACTTCGAGCTCGGCGTCGCAGTGGGGGCAATTCACCCGCTGTCCCAGTCTGGGCTTGGGTCCCACACTGACGCTTCCATCACAATCCGGACAAAACGCAATGGCCATGATCTTCACTCCTTCGTTATTCTCTGCGGGCATACGCGCAATCGCGGCCCGGCAAGGATTACGACAGGCAGTATGGCCTATGGATGTTCAAAAGGCGTGGAAAAAAGCTACGAAAGGAGTGTTATTCCGGTCGAGGGGCTATCAGTTTTGTAACAATCCGGCATCTGGGTGCACAGGCGCTCCAATGCCTCCGGGTCCAGGAAGCCGTCGGCCGCGCCGGCGATGCCGATCTTGTACGAGGCAAAGACCGTCGCCCTGCGGATGGCCGCGTAGGGGTCGCCGGTCTGGTGGTAGACGTGGACAAAGGCCGAAAAGAGGGCGTCGCCGGCGCCGATGGTGCTGACCACGGGGCGGGTGCGGACGGCCGGGAAGCGGCCGACGAAACTATCGCTCCGCACGGCCAACAGGGCACCCCGGGCACCCAGCCCGACGACGATGATTTCTGGCCCGTAGCGGTCCAGCATCCGGCGCGCCCACTCCTCGGGGGGGCAGGGCAGGGCTTCGTCGCTCAGGAACAGGACGTCGGCCGCGGCCATAAAGTCACGGTTGTACGCGTCGTCGAGGTCGGCGATGGCGTGGACGTCGGTGGCGATGGGCACGCCGGCCCGCTGCGCTTTGGCCAGGAAGGGCCGCGAAAAGTTCACGTTGCACAGCACGGCCAGCGAGCAGCCGGCCAGCGCCCGGTCGAAGGCGGCTTCGGGGTAGATCCGCTCCTGGATGTCCTTGAGGTCGGTGTTGATCTGGCGCCGCCCGCCCGGATCGTAGAGGATGACCGACTGGGCGGTGTGCTCCGGTCCCTCGACGACGAAATCCTGGGCGATGCCGTCGGCGGCCAGGCTCTCGCGGACGAGGCCGCCGGCCAGGTCGCGGCCGATGAGGGACAGGAGACGCACCTCGTCGCCGAGGGTCGCCAGCGCCTTGGCCACGTTGTAGCCCACGCCCGAGACCGTGCTGTTCACGCCAAAGAAGGGGTAGCGGACGGGCGTGTACTCGATGGGAAAGCCCTCGACTCGCAGCGTCGTCTCGACGTTGATCAGGCCCGAGACCAGGATGTCGCTCATTCCTCCGGCTCCTCGTGGGTGTATTGATACCACCCTTCGCGGGTGAGGACCATGTCGTAGAACAAAACCTGGGTGCTCGTTCCTTGCCGCCGAAAGCTGGAGCGCAAGTGCCGGTAGCGGGGGTCCCTTTGGAGGATGCGAAAGCTCTCGTGGCTGGCGGGGCGATAGTGCTGGCCGACCTGGCGGAAGCCGAGGGCGCGGTAGGTCTGCACCGCGCGCAGATTGGTCGAAGCGACGTCCAGGATCAGCCGGGCAAAGCCCATCGCGCCAAAGTAGTAGTCGAGAAAGAGCCGCAGGGCCTCGGTGCCGTATCCCTTGCTGACAAAGTCGGCGCCGATGGTGATGCCCAGTCGGGCCGAGGTCCGCCCCTGGATTTCGCGCAGGGTCAGGCTGCCGATGACCTGCCCTGCCTCGTTTTCGACGGTGTAGAGGTGGCGGCTGGGGTCCTGGCTGCGCCACGTGAACCAGCGGTCGTGCTCCGAGCGGCTGCGCTGGGGAAAGTCGAAGGGCTGGTACAGCGGATCGATGGAGCGGCGCCACTCTGCCATTTTGTGCACGTCGGCCCGCCGCATGGGCCGGATTTTGACTCTGGATCCTCGAAGTCTCATCGCTACAGATTCCCGTTCGTTCTTGCGTTGCCTGGATAATCATACCACGCGCACGACGATTTGACAAAATGGTGGCCCTGTGCACAATGGGCGGTTGGGCAGGGCAACTTTGGTCCCCTTCTGGTGTTTGAATCTTTGGTCCGTAGCCTGTTCGAGGAGAGCGATGAACCATGTCCAAGGTGGCCGTTGTTTTGAACCCAATTGCGGGGCGGGGCGCGGGCACCCGCCTATCGGCCCGGATCGCCGAGTGCTTGCACGCGTACGACCTTGATTTCAAGTTGTTGACCACCGAGGGGCCGCGCCACGCAGTCGCGCTGGCCCAGCAGGCCGCTGCGCAAGGGGCAGAGACCCTGCTCGCGGTCGGGGGCGATGGCACGGTCAACGAGGTGCTGAACGGCCTGCTGCAGGTTGCCCCGGGGCCGGATGGCGTTGCCCTGGGCGTCCTGCCCATCGGCACGGGCAACGATTTCGCCTTCAGCGCGGGACTGCCCCTCGATTGGTCCGAGGCTTGCAGGGTCGTCGCCCGGGGCCAGAGCCGCATCCTGGACGTGGGCCGTGTCCGGGCCGACAACCAAGGGCCGTTGTACTTTGGCAATGGGGTAGGTCTTGGCTTTGACGCCATGGTCAACATCGAGAGCCGTAAGGTTGCTTGGCTGCGTGGCTTTCTCGTCTACCTGGTGGCCCTATTCCGGACCATCGCCATCTATTACGAGGCCCCCTGCACCGAGATCCGCGTGGACGGCCGGGAGATGGTCCAGCCGAGCCTCATGGTCTCGGTCATGAACGGCGTTCGCATCGGCGGGGGCTTTTATACGACGCCCAATGCCCGGATGGACGATGGGCAATTGGGCCTGTGCATCGCCGGGCGGGTGAGCCGCCTGAAGATGTTGCGTTTTGTACCCCAGTTCATGCGGGGCAGCCACGTCGGGGATCGAGACATCACCATGACCGAAGGCCGGCGCGTGTCGGTGGAAAGCGAGTTGCCCTGGGCGGCCCACGTCGATGGTGAGATCTATGGCGTGGGTGGGCGTCGATTCGAGATCGAGCTGTTTCCGCGCCGCCTGCGGTTGCTCTGCTGAAAAAAGCGTCCGGGGAGGGGCGCCCAACCCCTCCCCGAACAGGGAGAAAGGAGAAAGCACCATTTTTCAAGTGGTGCCGCATAGTAGACGATCCACGGGGCAAAAAGGTTCCCCTCTGGGAGGTTTTTTTCCCTGATTTTGAACGCTTTCGGCCTGCCGGAGACATCCCTTTAACAAAACGGGGCAATCGTTCGTAGTAGGCGCTTCAGCGCCGCAACAGCGCACTAAAGTGCGCACTATGAAAAGCCCGCCCGCCGGCTTTCCCAAGCCGGCGGGCGGCGGATTGTCGCAGGGAAGCAGGCAAGTCAGGGCATCTGCAACACGGCGTCGATCTGCGCCAGCGCCCAATCGATCTCGTCCTGGGTGATGACGAGGGGGGGCGCCAGGCGGATGACGTTCCAGTGGGTCTCTTTGCAGAGCAAGCCCCGGTCCATCAGCGCCTCGCAGAAGCGGCGG
>CAYLZO010000166.1:0-11791 GCA_964387775.1 uncultured Anaerolineaceae bacterium | reverse complement strand
GTCTTACGGCCACCAGCTCCGCGCCGCCTGGCAGCGAGCCCTGGCCGCCGGCAGCTACGAATTCAGCGCCGACGTCGTCCAGTCCGTCATCCCCGTCGCCAACGCGGCCAACGTCGGCAAGACGAGCCAGCAGACGGCCCTCCACCTCAAAGGCCGGGCCGATCCGGGGGACGAATCGGTCTACCTCGTCCTCTGGTCCGAGGGCGGCAGCCTGTTCGACGCCGCCGAGGCCGCCGAGTTCAAGATCGAGGGCGACCGCACCTACTTTCGCCAGGGAAGCGGCGCCTGGCAAGAGACCGGCGACGTGCTCGACGCCTTTGTTCCCCAGGGCGATTTCCTCTCATTCCTAGCCGGCGCCGACGACGTTCAGCCCTCCCCCAATCCCGATTCCCAATCCACCATCTACCACTACCGCCTCGACGGCCCCCGTTTCGCCCGCTACATGCGCGATCAGATGGAAAAGCTCCTCCGCCAGCGGGGCGAACTCCGGCCCGGCATGGAGCTGGGCACGTCCAAGATGCTGGAGGGCATGACGGGCAGCGGCGAGCTGTGGGTGGGCGACGACGGCCTGCCCCGGCGTCAAGTGACGCGCGTCCGGTTCGCGCCCCAGGGCGACGAGCAGGTCGAAGCCGAGATCACCGTCCGCTTTTTCAACTTTGGTGGCGAGGCGGGCATCGCTGCCAACAGCCCCGGCGATCCGCTGCTCGCCTCGGAAGAGTCCAGCGCGGGCCGGACGGGCGACGTGGCCGGCCAGGGCCTGCTCATCGCCGTGGCGCTGGCCTTGACCCTGCTGCCCCTCGTCTACCATCGCTCGCGCAAGGTCTACGCCGCCGTGGTCCTGCTGGTCATCGCCTCCACGCTCGCCGTGCCCCTGATGCAGAGCCAGCAGGCCGCCGCCTTCTCTGCGCGCTACGCCGAGAAGCAGCGCCACCAGGACGACCTCCAGGCCCAGGCCCAGTCGGCCGCAGACGCCCGCGCCGCCCAGGCCCGGGAGCGCGCCGCGACACTGGCCCTCACCGGGCCGGAGGCGCTGGCCGCCATCCACGACGACGACGGGACCGACAGCGACGGCGACGGCCTGACCGACGTGCAGGAAGGCTTTTTGGGACGCAACCCCCTGGCCCGGGACGCCGAGGACGTGGCCATTGGCTACACGCCGCCGCTGACCGAAACCGGCGTGGACAGCGACCTCGACGGCTTGACCGACTACCAGGAAGACCTGCTCGGCACCGACCCCGACAATCCTGACAGCGACGGCGACCTGATCACCGACACCCTGGAGGTCGAGGGCTTTTCTTACAACGGCCGGGTGTGGCACACCAACCCCCTGGCCCTCGACAGCAACGACGACGGCGTGGACGACAGCCGCGAGTGGCGCAGCGCCGCCCGCTTCCACGACACCTGGGACACCGACGGCGACGGCGTGCCCGACCTCTTTGACGACGACAACGACGGCGATGGCGTGCCCGACCGGCTCGACGTCTCGCCCTTTGTGAAGCACAATCAAAAGTTCACGGCCAGCTATCCCTTCCGCCTGGTGCTCAACGGGCTGGCCGCCGACGAGCCGACCCTGGTCGAATTCCAGCTCCGCCCCGACAACCCCGATCACCTGTGGTATGCCCAACACGCCCTCAACTGGCCCCACGACGGCAAGGGCAACATCCAGGACACGACCGGGGGCACGCTGCCCGACATGGACGGCGACGTCCAGTTGCTGCCCATGCTGGAGCTGACCATCCCCGACTCGCCCGCCAACCTGCCGCTTACCGATCCCCGCGTCGAGGTCGAGATCGAGGCCATCCCGGACCACCCGGGCGGCTACGACGACGTGCAGAGCGGCACGCTCATTCTGCAAGACACCGACTCCGGCCTAAAGGTCACGCGCGCCGACCCGGCCCACCTCATCCACTACACCGTGCGCACCGGGAGCTGCGCCGATCCGGGGCCGACCTTGTACGGGACCCAATATTTCGGCACGCCCTACTATTTCAGCGGCGTCAAGCTGGCCGACTGGGCCGACGGCAACCACATTTTGACCACGTTCAAGGAGACCCTGAACAACATCGTCGGCTGCGCCGAGATCCCCAACCGGGCCTTTGAGGGCGACCAGATGGTCGACCACGAGCTGCTGGCCGGCTACCAGATCGCCGTGCGCGACCTGAACGACGACGGCAGCGGCAAGGCCGTCTATGTGCCGCTGAGCCTCATCGTCGATCCCGACAGCGGCCAGCGGGTGGCCTTTAACGGGCAGATGCTCTACGCGGCGAGCGGGAGTTGGGGCGGCGCCCACCAGGCACGCCTGGTATGGGTGGCCAACATGCTGCAAGATGGCGTGTGCCGCTACGGCAACATCTCGACCCGATGGGACGAGACCTGCTTCCAGTACGTGGACGACGTGGCCCAGGCCATCCACACCTACGACGCCGGCTGGCGGCTCACCGGGCTGGACGTGCGCGAGGAGCGGGGCGTGGACGTGGCCACGATTTACGAGGACCCGGCAACCATCAGCGCCGTCAATCCCGCCCTGCTCGGCGACGAGGGCCGCCTCGTCCAACTGGCCGACGGGCTGGACTACAGCTTCCTGGCCGGCCGCGACTGCGATTCCCTCGACGGCAACGGCGAGTGCGTGGGCGACGGCGACCGCGACCTGACCATCACCGAGATCCAGCGCCGCTTCGACCACCCGAGCAACGACGCGGTGCCCCCGGTCGAGCGCTGGCACATCAGCGACACGCTGCGCGTCGAGACCGGCAGCTACGAGGACCTCCAGCGCATGATTGCCGGCGTTAACGAGGACGTGATCCCGCCCCTGCTCGACGCGACGTTCACGGCCTACGCGCCTATCACGCCCAGCCTGCTGCTGGCCTATGAGCACGGCTATCGCGCCCTCAACCTGGACGGGGACGACGTCGGCAGCAACTTTACCTGGAGCGGCCGCAAGCTGACCGTCGATTTCTCCGCCGGGGCCGGCGTGCCGGTGCGCACCACGGCCAACCTCAAGCTGGCGCCCTACGGCTACGACGCCGGCGAAGGCACCTGGTCGTTGCTCGCAGGCGTCGAGTACTGGCAAGAGACCGGCCGCCGCTACGCCGACGCCTTTGCCGACGAGCCCGACCGCGAGGTGGCCGAGGGCAAGCTCATCGCCGCCCAGCTCTACCTCTTTATGCTCTTTAACGGCGTCCAAACGACCATCGACCTCGGCGGGCCGGTGGTCAACAAAAACGTCATCGCCGACGACGCCTTTATCGGCAACCACGCCCTCCTGGCCATTGGGATCACGGCGGCCAAGACCATCTCCATGCAGATCTATATCGGGCGGGCGCTCTCCCTGGCCCTGGACGACGCACCCAGCTTTTTCCGCTACCTGAAGTGGGCCATCGGCGACCACATCGCCACCCGGGGCACCCTGTCGGCCGTCGACAAATTCAACAACCTGGGCAACCGCTTCAAGATCTTTCGCTCCATGGGCTTCCGGGGCGTCGTCATCGGCGCCCTGGTGGTGGTGGCCGTGGCCGTTATCGCCGTGTTGATCTACCTCGTCGTCACCGACAAGGTGCCCGATTATGTCATCTCGGGCGTGGTGGTCGCGATCACGTTCCTCACCGGCGTGCTCATCCCGGCCCGGGCCTTGATCAACAGCTTCCGGGCGGCCCACGCCGGCGTGACCGCGGCCGGCAGCAACGTTTCCAGCGCGCGAACGGCGCTCAACGGCGCCGCCGTGGCTGCCCTCGTCGGCTTTGTCATCGAGGTGGGCATGATCTGGGGCGTGTTCATCTATATGATCGCCTCCGGCCAGGTCGAGCCGGGCACGCCCGAGTACTCCTACCTGGTGGCCTATTCCTTCGCCGCGACCATGATCGCCCTGCTCTACCTCCAGATCGCCCTCATCCCCTACGTCGGCTGGCTGCTGGTCGGCCTGGCCGCCTTTGCCGACGCGGTCCTGACCTTCATCTGCAAACTCGGTATCTGGGGCGAGGACGAAGAGACCGGCTCCTGCTTTACCCTCAAGGGCTGGCTCACCGAGCAACTGGCCGACTACTATTTCGAGTCGGGCGTCGCCTTTGACCTGGAGACCGAGCGAGACGACCTGCTCGTCCTGCCTAATTTTGAGATGGATCTTGGCGATCCAGGCAAGGGCCTGGTCGAGGACAATACCGTGGTCTTTCGGGCCACGGCCGGCCTGAACCTTTACCAGGCCACGCCCGAGGGATGCAACTACTGCCAGCAAGCGTGCATGGAGACCACCGGCGTCCTGATCTACGACTGGCTGACGGTGGGCGAAACGGACGTGGGCACTCAGCCCAACAACATCCCCAACGGCTGGTCCTTCGAGTATCGCTACTCCATCCAACGGGCATCCCACGGCTTTTTCAGCAGCAGTTCTTGCACCATCCCCCTTTACAAGGCCCAGCCGCCCCAGAACGAGGCCCACAGCTCGGCCAAGACGCTGGTCGCCGGCCGGAACCAGACCTTCCCCCTCTACCTCGACGTCGGGCTGGAGGTGCCCACCTGGTCGTGCTCCGGCGAGTTCTGCGAGGACCTCGACTACCAGCACGTCAGCTTTTCCCACGACCTGGGCGAGAGCGTCTACCTCGACGTCCTGCCCGACACCCTGGACGAATTCTACGACTTTTTCGGCGTCAATCCCGGTCTCCCCTCGGGCAAGAAGGCGTACAGTTGGCGCTGGGATTGGGACGGCGACGGCTACTATGGCTACAACAACTGGTGTCTCTGGTCGGACCACCACTGCGGCCTCGACCCCGACGACCACAACGTGGACACCGACGGCGACGGCCTGACCGACGGCTTTGAGCTGGACTACCAGCAGCGGGGTATCAACAACGGCGGCGGCCCCCTCAGCGCCACCGACGCCGACACCGACGGCGACGGCCTGTGCGATTTTCAGGAGATCCGCCTGGGCACCCTGCCCGGCACCGCCGACACCGACGGCGACGGCCTGACCGACGCCCAAGAGGTCTACCACGCCGTCTACGATTGTGCCACCCACACGCCCACCGGCGCCTGGGCCGGCGGCTGGGACTTTGAGTATGCCCCCGGCCAGACACTGCGCATCAGCTCCGACCCGCTGCTGCGCGACGCCGACGGCGACAGCATGAGCGACAAGCTGGAAAAGCGGCTCCATCAACTCGACCCCGAAAACTATTGCTACCACCCCTCGGTCTGGAACCCCAACCCGCTGGCCCTCTACATGGCCGTCGGCGACCGTGACGACTTTGTCGCGCCCGGCGACAGCCTGGTCTACACCGCCACCGTCGCCAACGAGCTGACCGTGCCCTGGTACGAGTCAGGCGCCATTTCGACGACCTTCCCCGCCGCCCTGGGCGGCAGCACTTTCGCGACCCCCTTCCTGCTCTTCCAGGGCGAACAGAGGGCGGTCGCCAACCAGGTGACGGCCAGCGGCGGCACCCAGTCGGTCGGCATCGGCAACGTGGCCCGCGCCCAGATGCTCGACTCGGCGGCCGGGCCACCCATCACCGGCGACGTGCTGAGCACCAGCGGCGCCTACTCGCTGACCATCGACGCCGATCAACCCACGTCCGACATCCAATTCGGCGCCTACACCCAGGCCGGCGGCCACCTGGTCATCGGCGGCACCGCCGCCGACCCGACCTCCTACGTCACCCGCGTCGAGATCAGCGCCGACCAGGCCGCGGGAGGACTGCGGGGCACCAGCTACGAAACGACGCTGTGCAACGGCGCGCCCTGCGCCGAGACCTGGGCCTACACCTGGGCCCGTCCCGACGTCGAGGGCCAGCACACCCTCTACACCCGCGCCGTGGACGCCGTGGGCAACGTCGAGGACCCGCCCCACAGCCACACCGTCATCGTCGACGGCCAGCCCCCCGACCTGCCTGCCACGATGCCCGGCAACCCCATCCAGCGCTCGCGGCGGGACAATGACCTGCACTGGACCGTCGAACTCAGCGGCACCGTCGCCGAGCCGCTCGTCGTCGCCGACCCCGGCAGCGGCGTGCAGCAGGTGGAGGTCGACGTCGAGCCACTGAGCACCGGCTGGCAGACGGCCACCCTGAGCCTGGCCGCCGACGGCCGCAGCGGCGGCTGGCACGTCTACTACCCCCTGTCCAAGCTCGACGCCGAGAACGACGCCGTGGCCGACCCCACCGGCCAGTACACCGTCACCGTGCGGGCCACCGACAACGTGGGCAACGTCACCCAACCGGCGAACTATCGGATTTTCCAGGTCCGGCTCGACAACTCGGCCCCGGAGGTGCGTCTCGACCCCATCCACACCGATCGCCGCGTCGTCTCCGAGACGCTGACGGTCGTCACCTCGACCGACATCATTTCCACGGCCATGACCCTGACCGGGGCCATGACCGAGCCCCAGGGCATCGCCACCGGCCTGGATTCGCTCGAAATCGCCTTCGTCCCGGCCGACATGCTGGGCACCCTGTCCGAGCCGTCGCTGTTGATGTTCATGAACGAGCTACCGGGCAACGTCGATTTCCGCGACCTGTCGGGCAACGACGCGCCCATCACCTGCAACCCCAGCGCCGGCACCTGTCCCGAGACCGGCCTGCCCGGCATCTATGGCCTGGCCGCCGGGTTCGACGGCGCCGACGACGTCCTCGACGTCGGGGCCGACGTGCCCGAGAGTGACGTCACCTGGGCGCTGTGGTTCCGCACCACGTGCGCCGACTGCGGCCTGGTCTCGGCCTATGACGCAGCCAGCCACGACCGCGACCTCTTTCTCAGCGGCGGACACGTCTGCGCCCTGGTCTACGACGGCTACGGCGAGACGATCTGCAGCCGCTCCGACGCCGATTACGCCGACGGCGCCTGGCACCACGTGGTCCACACCCTGGGCGCCGGCGGCAGCCGCCTCTACGTGGACGGCGTCGACGAGTCGGCCGGCCTGCTCACCGCCTCGGGCCTGGCCCAGACCGGCCTGACCTTGGGCTACGCCCCCGAGGCGGCCCAGCCCTACTTTTCCGGGCGCGTGGACGAGTTCGAGGTCTATGACGAGGCGTTCAACGCCGGCCAGGTGGCGGCCCTCTACCGCCGCTGGCAGCCGGTGGCCCTGGCCGCCTCGGGGCCAGGCGTCGGCAGCACCGACTGGAGCTACCTGCTCGACGCCCAGGCGGGCCTGGAGGGCTACTACCAGATCGACATGCGCGGCGCCGACGTGATCGGCAACCGCAACGACGAAAATCGCGGCCGCTGGCAGCAGTGGAACGGCCTCATCGACCTCATGCCGCCCCAGGTCAGCCTGGAGGTGAGCTACAGCGGGGCCGGCGCCTCGGCCCAGACCCACTATGCCGGACGCGCCACCGACTTTGACCTGAGCACCGACGGCTTTGGCGGCTCGGCTGAGCTTGCCGAAGCCTTCCCCTGCGACCTGGAGGCCGCCGACTATGGCTACTACAGCTCGCCCTGGTGGGACCGGGTGAGCAACGGCTTCCAGCGCCTCTACGAGCTCGCACCGTCGTGCTCCCTCAGCGGCTTCCAACCCGACAACGTCACCCTCCGCGCCTGCGACGCCTTTGGCCGCTGCGCCGCCGCCACCCCCGACCATTACAAGATCTATTTCGTGTCCTACGCCCCCTGGGCAGGCCTCGAGACCCATAACCGCATCGAGCGCGCCGACCTCTTTGACGGCTCCCACCGCGAGGTGCTGCTGGAAGAGCTGGGCCAGGTCACCGGGCTCGACCTCGACCTGCTGGGCGGCCGCCTCTACTGGATCGAGGTCGATCGGGACACCGACCTGGGCCGCCTGCGCCGCGCCGACCTGGACGGCCTCAACCCCGAGGACGTGCTGACCGGCCTGCCCTTCCCCGGCTGGTACCGCAGCGGCAGCCTGGTCCTGAACCCCGAGGGCGGCAAGGTCTACTGGTCGCAGGGCGGCGCCGTGTGGTGGGCCAACCTGGACGGCAGCGGGGCGGCCATCCTCCACGACCTGCCCGCCGACCACGTGGCCAGCGAGATCGCCATCGACCGCCAGCACGGCAAGCTCTACTGGATCTCGACCAAGACCTCGTGGCCCTACGGCTCGGACCTGTGGCAGGCCGACCTGGACGGCACCGACGCGGCCATCATTTACACCACCGTGTCCGACAACCTGTTCGAGTTGACCGACCTGGCCCTGGACTTGGCCGGTGACAAGCTTTACTGGATCGACGACGGCCACCTGTGGCAGGCGGCCCTCGACGGCACGGGCGCCACCCAGGTGGGCAGCGGCTTCTGGCACGACCTGCGCGCCGGCTCGCTGCTGATCAACCCCACCGGCACCCGCGCCTACTTAACCCGGCAGGGCCACATCCAGCAGTACGAGTTTGGCACCGCCGAGCGCTCGACCCTCATCGAGACCCTCTGGGACGAGCTACCCTGGAGCGGCGGCTACTCCTGGTGGCACGCCGGCCCCATGATCACGGGCCTCATCCCCGGCGAAACCCTCACCCACGCCGACGTGGCCCTGGAAAAGGTCGCCTCCTCGGGCCTGGCCGTGCTGGGCGAGACGCTGGCCTACACCCTGACCGTGGCCAACGAGGGGCCGCTGGACGCCAACGACGTCCTGTTGCACGACACGCTGCCGGCGGGCGTCAGCCTCGTCTCGGCGGACCCGCCCTCGGCCGGCTGCACCGAAGCCGCCGGCGAGGTGAGTTGCAGCCTGGGCACCGTCGCCTGGGGCCAGCGCGTCACCCTGACCCTGACCACCCAGGTCGAGCCCTCGGCCTCGGGCACGCTGACCAACACCGCCAGCGTCAGCGCCAGCCAGGACGATCCCGACCCCTCGAACAATAGCGCCTCGGTCGAGGACACGCTGGTCGTGCCGCCGGAGGGTGGGCCGCCGGCAGGCGACCCCTACCTCTACTGGCGCACCTACCCCGACATCGTGCGCGCCCCCCTCTCCGACCTCTCCAGCCCCGAAGTCGTGTTCGAGGACACCCGCCACTGGGAGCTGGAGAACCTGGCCGTGGACCCCCTGGCGGCCAAGCTCTACTGGGTGAACCGCAGCGCCGGCCGCATCCGCCGCGCCAACCTGGACGGCACCGGCGTCGAGGGCGTCGTGACCGGCCTGACCCAGCCCGGCTTTATCGCCCTCGCGCCCCGGGCCGGCTACCTCTATTGGGTGGAACACAGCCCCTCCTTCGACGGATCGAGCATCGAGCGCTCGGACCTCGACGGCTCGAACCGCGTGACCCTCTTTACCGGGCTGGGCTATGTCCAATCCCTGACCGTGGACGAGGTCTTCCGCAAACTCTACTGGACCGACGCACGCTGGGGCATCCGCCGCGCCAACCTGGACGGCTCGGGCGAAGAGGTCGTCTTGCCCGACGTCTACGTCCGGGACCTGGCCGTCGATGGCTATGGCGAAAAGGTGTACTGGATCGCGGGCAAAAGGATCCGGCGGGCCGACCTGGACGGCTCGCACGCCGAGACGATCTATACCACCACCGCCAACCACCTGGAGACCTTTGTCCTGCACCGCCACGAGGACAAGATCTATTGGAACGAGGACAATGCCGTGCGCCGGGCCAACCTGGACGGCTCGGCCGTCGAGACGATGACGTCCAGCCTCTACCCGCTCTGGCACCTGGCCTTGGGCTACTCTGGCCCGCTGCCGCCCACGCCCACCCCCACGCCCACCAATACGGCCACCCCCACGCCGACGCCCACCGACACCTCGACCCCGACGCCGACCCACACCCCCACCCACACCCCCACGCCGACCACGACGCCCCAGCCCGTCGCCGATCCGACGCCCGGCGGGCCGCCCCCGGCCGACGTGCTCAAGTGGTCGGGCTGGTACGGCGGCGCCCACATCGTGGAATCGCCCCTCTATTGCTACGACGCGACCGCCTGCATCCACGTGCTGCCGCCCAGCGTCACCGAGCCGCCCCGTGACCTGGCCGTCGATTCCGCCGCCGGCAAGGTCTACTGGATCGACGCCGGCCTCGCCCCGCCCGAGATCCGCCGCGCCGACGTCGATGGCAGCAACGTCGAGACCCTCGTCACCGTCTCGACCTCCGAGCCCAACGCCCTGGCCCTCGATCCCGAGGCCGGGCACCTCTACTGGACGCTGGACGACGGGCGTCTGCGCCGCGCCGACCTGGACGGCGCCAACCCGACGACGCTGCTCAGCGGCCTGGGCCGCCCCACCTGGCTGGCCCTCGATCCGGCCCTTGGCAAGCTCTACTGGTTCGACGAGGCCAACACGCCGAGCATGCGCGTCCAGCGGGCCAACCTGGACGGCTCGGGCCTGGAGACCGTCATCGAAGAGACCGGCAGCCACGACCCGCCCTTCGTCGGCCCCGAGACCTACGGCCTGGCCGTGGACCCCGTCCACAACTGGCTCTTCTGGGTGGACCGCTGGTACTACCAGGGCACCTACCCCCAGTCCCGCATCCAGCGCCTCATCCTCGACTGCACGCCGCAGGACACCTGCCTGCGCACGATGCGCAAGTCCGCGAGCGACGTCCTGCGGGGCATCGCCCTGGACCTGAACAACTACCAGGTGTTCTGGGGCCGGGAAAACTCGGCCGGGACCGAGTACACCATCTTGCACCAAAAGCTGGACGGCACCGGATCGACCTACCTGGCCGTCGCCAACCCCATCGTCGACGACGGCATCCGCGACGTCGAGCTCCAATATCCCTCGCCCACGCCCACCCCGACCGACACGGCCACGCCGACGAACACGCCGACGCCGAGCAACACCCCCACGCCGACGAACACGCCGACGGCCACGACCACGCCCCAACCCCTGCCCACGCCCACGCCCGGCGGGCCGCCCGCTGCCCAGGCGGTCTTTTGGGCCATCTATGGCGAGATCCAGGGCGCGCCCATCAGCGGCTGCTCCGACGGCTCCTGTATCGACACCGTGACGACCGATCCCCAGTATTCGCCTAACGACCTCGAGGTCGACTCGGTCCACGGCAAGGTCTATTGGTTCGAGAAGGACGTATCTCCGGTCTCGATCAAACGGGCCAACCTGGACGGGACCGACGTGGAGACGGTGGCTTACCCCAACGGCAGCATCGCCGGCCTCGAACTGGACCCCGAAAACGACCGCCTCTACTGGTCCGAGGCCCGGGGGGGCACCAACGGGCGGATCATGGCCGCCCGCCTCGACGGCTCGAGCCCGACGGTGGCCATCGGCGGCCTGAACGAGCCGACCTGGCTCGCCCTCGACACGACCCGGAGTTGGCTCTACTGGATGGACGGAGAAGGATTCGGTCACCCCAAGACACTCATGCGCGCCGACTTGAGCAGCCCCTATCCCGTCGAGACGCTGTTGAGCGAGGATGGCAGCCATAGCCCGCCCCGCATCGGCGAAAGCGTCGACGGCCTGGCCGTGGACCCCGACCACCAATACGTCTTCTGGCCCGACTTGGATGGCTCCTTCCCCGATACGTACAGCCGCGTCCAACGCGCCGACCTGGTCTGCCTCGAGGCGGGCAACCCCGTGGACGACTGCCTGCGGACCATGGCCGAAGAGGTGAGCACTGGGCAAATGAAGGGCCTGGCCCTCGACCGCACCTCGCTGTTGATCTACTGGGGCAACTGGCTCGGCGATGATTCGATCCGCGCCGAGCTGCTGGACGACAGCGGCACCGAGGCGGACGTCGTTTCGCCGCTGACGGGCGCGCCCTGGGCCGTGGCCCTCGTCTTCCCCTCGCCGACGCCCACGAGCACCAGCACGCCGACGCCCACCGATACCTCCACCCCCACGCCCACCGATACGCCGCGCATCGCGCCGACCGACACCTCCACGCCCACCCCTTCGGCCACGCCGACCAACACCCAC
>CAYLZO010000165.1:0-12073 GCA_964387775.1 uncultured Anaerolineaceae bacterium | reverse complement strand
GGATGGGCAGGACGGGCAGGACGGGCAGGACGGGCAGGATGGGCAAGACGGGCAGGACGGGCGCTCGCTCGCAATGACAGCGTGAACATCGCTAGAAGAGGTGGGTATGCTCAGAAAATCGAATCACAAGCTCTTGCTGACGCTCCTCATCGCAGGAGGGCTGCTCCTGGCCTGCGCCGGACCGGCGATCGAGACGGCTGCCCCCTCGTCACCCATCCCGCCGGCGGAGAGCACTGCCGCGTCGACCACCGACCTGGCCGAGGTGGAGCAGACACTCAGCCAAATGGAGGCGACTTGGCAAGCCCAGGGCCAAGCCGATTACCGCTTCCAGTTCCGTTGGGAGTGTTTCTGCCTGCCCGGCTACCGGGAGCCGGTTTGGGTCACCGTGAGGGTCAACGAGATCGAATCGGTGCGGGCCGTCGAGCCAAACCCGGACGTCACTCTCCCCGACGTGAGCGAGTACCGCACCGTCCCGGGGCTCTTTGACCTGATCCGGGACGCCATCGAGCGCGATGCCTACCGGATCGAGGTCGAGTACGACGAGGCGATGGGCTACCCGACGTCGGCCTACATCGACTATGAAGAAAACGTCGTGGACGAGGAGCGAGGGTTCCACGTCTCCGAGTTCGAGATCCTGGAGTAAAGACTGATTTCACCACGGAGGCACAGAGAACACAGAGCAAAAAAGCCCTGAAAGTCTCCGTGATCTCTGTCTCTGTAATTCAGTCGAAATCCTCTCAAAGGACTGGGCAATACTATCTGAAAGATAAAGGAGCGCAACCGTTATGGTCATGGGAGAAGCAACCATCGAAACGCAGGTGGCCGTCGTCGGCGGCGGGCCGGGCGGCTACGCGGCCGCCTTCCGGGCCGCCGACCTGGGCCTGGAAGTGAGTATGATCGACATCGAAGAGCGGCCTGGCGGCGTCTGCCTCTTTCGGGGCTGCATCCCGTCCAAGACGCTGCTCTACCTGACCAACCTCATCTACGACGCCGGCCGCGCCGAGCGCATGGGCGTGACCTACGACGCACCCGAGATCGACGTCGAGGGCGTGCGGACGTGGAAGAACAACGTCGTGGACCGCCTGGCCGACGGCCTGGTGACCCTCAGCAAGCGGCGCGACGTGCAGTTGATTCAGGGCCGCGCCGAGTTCGAGTCGTCGCGCGAGCTGCGCGTGAGCGGCCACCAGACGACCCACGTCAAGTTCGAGCACGCTATCCTGGCCACCGGCTCGGTCCCCATCGCCCTGCCCGACACCGAATTCAAGGAGGGCGGCCGGGTGATGAGCTCCACCGGCGCGCTGGAACTGGCCGACATCCCCGAGCGGCTGCTGGTCGTCGGCGCCGGTTACGTCGGCATGGAGCTGGGCTCGGTCTATGCCACGCTGGGCAGCCGCGTCACCCTCGTCGAGCTGCTGGACGAGATCCTGCCCGGCACCGACCGCGACCTGGTGCGCCCCCTGGAGCGCCGGGCGAAAGAGATGTTCGAGACGATCCAGGTCGAAACCAAGGTCGCTTCGCTGACCGAGCACGACGACCGCGTAGACGTCACCCTGGACGGCGACGTGGACGAGCCCGAGCAGACCTTTGACCGGGTGCTGGTCGCCATCGGCCGCAAGCCCAACTCGGACGGCATCGGCCTGGAGAATACGGGCGTCGAGGTGGACGACAAGGGGTTCGTCCGGGTGGACGAGGAGCGGCGCACGGCCGACGACCGCATCTTTGCCATCGGCGACGTGGTAGGCGGCTTTATGCTGGCCCACAAGGCGATGCACGAGGGCAAGGTCGCCGCCGAGGTCCTGGCCGGCGAGCCGGCGGCCTTTGACGTGCGGGCCATCCCCGCCGTCGTCTATACCGACCCGCAGATCGCCTGGGCCGGCCTGATGGAGAACGAAGCCGAGGCCAAGGACCGCGACGTAAGCGTGGGACGCTTCCCCTGGGCCGCGTCGGGGCGGGCCATCACCATGGGCGCGCCCGAGGGCCTGACCAAGATGATCTTTGAGCCTGACACCGAGCGCATCCTGGGCGTGGGCATCGTCGGCCGCGAGGCGGGCGAGATGATCGCCGAGGGGGTGCTGGCCATCGAGATGGGCGCCGTGGCCACCGACCTGGACCTGTCGATCCACGCCCACCCGACCCTGTCCGAGACAGAGGAAGAGGCCGCCGGCGCCTTCCTGGGCCACGCGACCCACATCCTGCCCTCCCGCTGAACAATCCTGGCTGGGAGAGATGCATCCCAGGGAACCACTTCCCTGGGATGCATCTTCCCTACGTGGCCTCCAGGCCGAGCACCCCGTGGAGGTAGGCAACCGTCTCCGCGAGCTGCGCCTCCGGCACGCAAAAGGAGACGCTGTGCTCGGTGGCGGCCTGGGCCACGGCGATGACCCGCGTGCCGAGCTGGCCCAGCGCGGCAAAGGTGCGCGACACGATGCCGTTGCCCTGACCTCGGGGCAGCCCCACCACCGAAATCGTGGCGACCTGCTCCTTGGCCCCCAGCCGGTAGGCGCGCCCGGCCCGGCCCTCCCCGAACTCGCGCCCCAGCGCCCGCAGGCAGTGGGCCTGGTCCTGCGCCCAGACCACCAGGTTCAGGCTGTGCTCCGAAAAAGATTGAGAGAACATCAACACCTCCACGCCCGCCTCGCCGAGGGTTTGCAGGGCGTGGGCCGCCAGGGGCAAGGCCCACGAATCGTCCTCGCTGCCGAGGGCGATCAGGCTCAGACCCGTGGTCGAGATGATGGCCGGCCACAGCTCGCGGCCGGCGCCGGGCGTCTCGACGATGAGGGTACCGGGGTGGGCGGGGTTGAAGCTGTTGACGATGCGCAGCGGAATGCCCCGCTCGACGACGGGCCGGATCGTCTTGGGATGGAGCACGTCGGCGCCATAATAGGCCAGCTCGGCGGCCTCGGCGTAGGACAGCTCGCGCAGCGTGCGGGCCTGGGGCACCAGGTTGGGATCGGCGGTCAGGATGCCGTCCACGTCACTCCAGATCCAGACCGCCTCGGCTTCCAGGGCCGCGCCGATGATGGCCGCCGAGAAATCGCTGCCGCCCCGCCCCAGTGTCGTCGTCACCCCCGCCTCGGTGGCCCCGACGTAGCCGGTGACGACGGGCAGCACGCCCTGCTCTAGCAAAGGCACCAGGTGCGCCTGCACCCGCCGCCGCGTCAGGTCCGTGCGCGGCACGGCAGCGCCATAGTAGTCGTCGGTGACGATCAGGTCCGTCGAGCTGAGGGCCTGGGCGCGCACGCCCCGCTCGCGCAGCAGGGCGGCCAGGATGTGGGCCGCGAGCGGCTCGCCGAAGGACGCCACCGCGTCGGTGCCCCGCGCCGTCAGCTCGCCCAGCATGGCCATGCTGCGGTAAAAGAGGCCCAGCTCGTGGAGGCGATCCTCGATCAGGCCGGCCACGGCGATCCGCTCCGAGTTGCGGCTGAGCAGGGCCTCGATGACGTCGAGGTGGCGGCTCAACAAGTCAGCCTTGACGTGGCGGTAGGCGCCGTCTCGGCCTTCGGCCGCCGCCCGCGCCCCGGCGATGAGCTGGTTGGTCACGCCGCTCATGGCCGAGACGACGACGACCGCCCCCTCCC
Organism: uncultured Anaerolineaceae bacterium; assembly: GCA_964387775.1. GTDB lineage: Bacteria > Chloroflexota > Anaerolineae > JAAYZQ01 > JAAYZQ01 > CAYLZO01. The sequence goes on along the minus strand of CAYLZO010000165.1, from coordinate 8,495 downwards.
GGCGTTCCATCAAGACGTCGGCCACGCCGCCAAAACGCGCCGCGTCGCCCACCGACGTGCCCCCGAATTTGTGTACGATCATGGTTTCCCTTTCCTTTTTGCTCCCCGTCACCGCGAGGAGCACGCAGGGCGACGAAGCGGTCCCCACCTGGGAATAGGAGACTGCTTCGTCACTCGCTACGTTCGCTCCTCGCAGTGACAGGCTGCAAGTGCTCTCCCTAGGTGGCTACTGAAAAAGTCCCCACATCTCACCACGGAGGCACGGAGAACACAGAGAATCAATGAATTTTAACCTGAAAACCTCCGTGCCCTCAGTGTCTCCGTGGTTCAGATAGAGCTTTTTCAGCGGCTTCCTAGAGGGCGGCCAGCGCCTGGTCCAGGTCGGCGATCAAGTCGTCGGCGTCTTCGATGCCCAGGGCGTAGCGGACCAGGTTGTCTTTCAACCCCGCCGCCCGGCGCGCCTCGGGGTCCACCGAAAAGAGGGCGGCTGGCTGCTCGACGATGCTCTCCACGCCGCCCAGGGTCGGGCCGATGTAGGGCAGGCGCAGCGCGTCGACAAAGCGGCCCGTCCGGGCGAAATCGCCCTCGATCTCAAAGCTGACCACGCCCCCAAAGCCCGCCATCTGGCGGCGGGCCAGGTCGTGATCGGGGTGGTCGGGCAGGCCGGGATAGTACACGCGGCGCACGGCGCGATGCCCCTGCAAGAACCGGGCGACGCGTTGCCCGTTCTCGTTCTGGCGGCGGACCCGCAGGTCGAGCGTTTTCAGGCCCCGGATCAGGAGGTAGGCGTCGTGGGGACTGCCCACGCCGCCCATCACGCCCCGGGCGTGCTGGACGTCGGCCAGGTACTGGCGGGCGCCGGCCAGCACGCCGGCCAGCAGGTCGTTGTGGCCGCCCAGGTACTTGGTCGCGCTGTGGACCACCAGATCGACGCCCAGCTCCAGGGGCCGCAGGTTGAGGGGCGTGGCAAAGGTGCTGTCCACCATCGTCAGGGCGCCGCAGCGCCGGGCCGCCTCGACCATGCCTGACAGGTCCACGATACGCAGGTAGGGGTTGGTCGGCGTCTCGGCAAAGAGCAGGCGGGTGTTGGGCCGGACGGCCCGGGCCAGGGCGTCGGGCTGGCCGGGCTCGACCAGCGCCGTCTCGATGCCCCAGCGGCTGAGAAAGGTGAGGGCGAATTCCCGCGTGCGGTGGTAACAGTCGCGGACCAGGATCACGTGGTCGCCGGTGGACAGGAAGGTCGCCAGGGCGGTGGTGATGGCGCACATGCCGCTGGCAAAGAGCAGGGCCTGCTCGCCACCCTCCAGGGCGGCCACTTTGCGCTCGGCGGCCCGCTGGGTGGGGTTGCTATAGCGGCCGTATTCGTCGCGCAGCGGCAAGTCGCCGGCTGCGCCCCGCGCCATGAAATCCAAAATCTCGGCGGTATCGCGAAAGGTGTAGGTCGAGGTCTGGACGATGGGCGTCGTCAAGGCCCCGTAGGGTTTGGGTTTCTCCTCCCCGGCGTGGACGGCCTGCGTTGAATCGCTCATGCATCGCTCCTCTCTGCTGTGTGGTGTGTCGAGCCCTCGCCATCGGAGAGGAGCGGAGAAACCAAAAGCCTCTCCCCCGGGTACCGGTTGAAGAGGCTTTCTGTGCGTTTCCAAGGCTCTCATCTTCCAGATCCCGTTGCGGGTCTGCCGGACTTGGCACCTGGAGCCGGTGTGGCTCTGGTTGCCGAGGTTTCACAGGGCCGGTCCCTCCACCTCTCTCGATGAAAAAAAGGTCTCATCCGTGCCCGGCCTTTGAGCGAGGCCGAGCCTATTCAGTTGGCGGCGAGTCTATCACAGGTCGGGCGGAATGTCAAATGGAAACTTGACTATCTTTGACGAATGTGTTATCATCTGACCCACGAAACGGAAAAGGGAGCAGACGACGTGCAAGCGCAGAACCGAACGACACAACGCCAATAGCGCGCCCGCAGACGGCCCGGCGGCCGGCGCTCCCCTTTGCCGTCCACCATCATCAACCGTAGGATGAGGCGCCCCAACGGGGCGCGGGTCCCGGCCCGCGTGTCTCATCCTCAAAGACTGGTCAATCGGCCGGTCTTTTTTTGTTGTCAGCCAGAAACGGACGTGACCATGACGCTATCCAACCTACGCACCCAGGTGCCCCACGGCGTCCAGGACCGCTTCCTGGTCGAGGCGGCCCGCCGCCGCCAGGCCGAGGAGGCCCTGCGCCGCGAATTCTCGCGCTGGGGCTACGCCGAGGTCATCCCGCCCACCTTTGAGTATTACGACAACCTCAGCGTGGGCACCGGCCCCGCGCTGCGGCGGGCCATGTACCGCTTTTTCGACCGCGAGGGCCACACGCTGGCCCTGCGCGCCGACTTTACGCCCCAGGTGGCCCGCATGGCCGCCACCAAGCTCTTTGACCGGCCGCAACCCCAACGCTGCTTCTACGTCGGCAGCGTCTTTCGCTGCGAAGAGCCCCAGGCCGGCCGCAAGCGGGAGTTCACCCAGGCCGGCGTCGAGCTGCTGGGCGCCGACACCCCCGCCGCCGACGCCGAGGCCGTGGCCCTGGCCGTCGCCGCGCTGGAGGCCCTGGCCTTGCGCAACGTGCAGGTCAACCTGGGCCAGATGGCCTTCTTTCGCGCCCTGGCCGAGGGGCTGCTGGCCGAGGTCGTGGGCCCCCTCCGCGAGGCCATCGACCAGAAGAACGGCGCCCGCCTGGCCGACCTGCTGGGCGCCGCCCGCCTGACCGGCGCCCGGCGCGACCTCCTCTTCCGCCTGCCCGACCTCATCGGCGGGGTCGAGATCCTGGACGAGGCGCAGGCGCTGGCCGCGGACCTGCCCCGGCCCGCGACGGCCCTGGCCGCCCTGGAGCGCCTGGCCCGCGTATACGACCTGCTGGCCGCCCACGGCGTCGCCGGGCGCGTGTTCCTCGACCTGGGCGAGGTGCGCGGCATGGATTACTACACCGGTATCACCTTTCGCGGGCTGGCCCCCGGCCTGGGCTGGCCCCTGGTCAGCGGCGGGCGCTACGACGACCTCGTCGCCCGGTTTGGCCGCCCGCTGGCCGCCGTCGGCTTTGGCCTGGGCATCGAGCGGGCGCTGCTGGTCCAAGCCCGCCAGGGCACGCCGCCGCCCCCGGTGGCGCCCCACGTGCTGGTCCGCGACGGCGAGCAGGCCGCTACCCTGGCCCTCGTCCGGCGCCTGCGGGCCCTCGGCCTCCGCGTCGAGGCGGACGTCCTCGACCCGGCGGACCCGGCCCCCCGCCCCGACGTCCCCCGCACCCTGCAACCCGCCGGCGACGCCTGGCTCCTGACCGACCAACACGGCCAACAAAGCCTGACAGAAACCGCCCTACTCCAAGAAGCCAAAACCTGGTCATCCCCATCCCCAATCCCCAATATCCAATATCCAATACCCAACCAGAAGGAGACCCACCCATGAACCCCCTAACCATCGCCCTGCCCAAAGGCCGCCTGCTCGACCCCGCCGCCGGCCTCTTTCGCCGACTGGGCTGGCCCTGCGACCTGGGCAATGGCTCGCGCCAACTGCTCGCCACCGAGGCCAACGCCCAGGATCCCCGCCGGGGCGAGCTGCGCTTCCTGCTGGCCAAACCCGCCGACGTGCCCGTCTACGTCGAATACGGCGCCGCCGACCTGGGCATCGTCGGCCAGGACGTGCTTTGGGAGAGCGGGCGCGACGTCTATGAGCCGCTGCAACTCGGCTTTGGCCGCTGCCGGCTGGCGCTGGCCGGCACCCCGGCGCAGCGCGGCCGCGACTTTCGCCTGGCGACCGGCCTGCGCGTGGCGACCAAGTATCCGCGCCTGGCCCGCGCCCACTTTCAGCAGCAGGGCCTCTCGGCCGAGATCATCCCCCTGGCCGGCTCCATCGAGCTGGCGCCGCTGGTGGGCCTGGCCGACCTGCTGGTCGACCTGGTAGAGACCGGCCGCACCCTGCGCGAGAACGGCCTGGTCGAGCTGGAGACCCTGGCCGGGTGCCAGGCGACCCTCATCGTCAACCGCGTGGCCCACCGGCTGCGCCTGGCCGAGATCCGCCGGCTGCTGGCCCACCTGGAAACGCTAACCCAAGGAGGCACCCCATGAGCATTCGCATTGTGGAGGGATTCGCCGCTGCCCAGGCGCACGTCGCCCGGCTGCGATCCGGCGCGGATGCGGCCCTGCCCGCGTCGCTGGCCGAGAGGCTACGTGATATCTTTGGCCGCGACCTCTCGCCCCAGGAGGCGGTGGCCCAGGTCGTGGCCGACGTCCGCCGCGAGGGCGACGCCGCCCTGCGCGACTATGGCCGGTGCATCGACGGCGCCGACCTGGCGACCTTTGCCGTGGCGCCGGGCGCCATCCGGGCCGCCTACGACGCCACCCCGCCCGATCTGCGCGACGCCCTGCACCTGGCCGCCGGGCGCATCCGCGCCTTCCACCGGCGGGAGCCTTTCCGGTCGTGGCTGGAGTGGGACGGCGAGGGCGGCGCCCTGGGGCAGATGATCCACCCCCTGCGGCGGGTGGGCGTTTACGCGCCGGGCGGCACGGCGGCCTATCCCTCGTCGCTGCTGATGGCCGCCATCCCGGCCCAGGTGGCCGGCGTCGAGGAGATCGCCGTCGCCACGCCGCCCGTCCTTCGACAGGCTCAGGATGCACCCCTTCGACATGGCGGCCCAAAGGCCGCGCATCAGGATGCACGGCTGGCTCAGGGCGCGGGCGCCGTCCTGGCCGCGGCCCACGTCGCCGGGGTGGACGAGGTCTATCTGCTGGGCGGGGCGCAGGCCGTCGCCGCCCTGGCCTACGGCACCGAGAGCGTGCCCCGCGTGGACAAGATCGTCGGCGCCGGGGGGCTGTTCGTCACCCTGGCCAAAAAGCTCGTCTACGGCGACGTAGGCATCGACGGGCTCTACGGCCCCACCGAGACGCTGCTGCTGGCCGACGAGGCGGCCGCCCCGGCCACCGTCGCCGCCGACCTGCTGGCCCAGGCCGAGCACGACCCGCTGGCCACCGCCCTGCTGGTCACGCCCTCGGCGCGGCTGGCGAAGGCGGTGCAGGCCGAGGTGGAGCGCCAACTGCCGGCGCTGGCCCGGCGCGACGTCGTCACCGCGTCGCTGGCCGGGCAGGGCGCCCTCCTGCTCGTCGCCGGCCTGGACGAAGCACTGGCCGTCGCCAACGCCTACGCGCCCGAGCACCTCTGCCTGCTGGTGGCTGACCCCTGGCCGCTGGTGGGCCGGGTGAGGAACGCCGGCGGCGTCTTCGTCGGCGAGGCGGCGTCGGAGGCGCTGGGCGACTACGTCGTCGGTCCCAGCCACGTCATGCCCACCGGCGGCACGGCGCGCTTTGGCTCGCCGCTGCACGTGCGCGATTTTCTGAAGGTGACCAGCGTCTTTGCCGTGGGCGAGGCGGCGGCCCGGCGGCTGGCCCCCGCCGCCCGGACCCTCGCCCGGGCCGAGGGGCTGACCGCCCACGCCGCCGCCGTCGCCGCCCGCGAAGGCTGAGATGAAACACGGATTTTACGGATTCCACGGATTTTGTCCCATTTTTTATCCTTGCAATCCGTAGAATCCGTGTCCAATCAAGAAGGGAGGCGCCGATGAACATCGAATCGCTGATGTGCCGCCACGTGGCGGCCTTGGAAGCCTACGAGCCGCCCGACCGGGCGGGGCTGCCTGCGGAGCGGCTCATCCGGCTCGACGCCAACGAGAACCCTTACGGCCTTCCGCCCCGGGCGCGGGAGGCGCTGGCCCAGTTTGACGGCTACGGCTTCTACCCCGACTACCGGCCGCTGACCGAGGCCCTGGCCCGCTACGTTGGCGCCGAGCCGGACCGCATCGTCCTGGGCAACGGCGGCGACGAAATCATCGACCTGGCCGTGCGGCTCTTTGTCGAGCCGGGGGAGGGGGTCGTGATCTGCCCGCCGGCCTTTGGCATGTACGCCGTCAGCGCCGAGGCCCAGCGGGGCCACGTGCTCTGCGTGCCGCGCCACGACGACTTCTCGCCGGACGTCGCCGGCATCGAGGCGCTGCTGGAGAGCGACGCCGGGGCCCGCCCTGAGCCCAGTCGAAGGGCCCGCCCCAAGCTGCTCTTCCTGACCTCGCCGGGCAACCCCGACGGCCAGGCGGTCCCGCTGGCGACCATCCGCCGCCTGCTGGCCCTGCCGCTGGCCGTCGTCGTCGACGAAGCCTACGTCGAGTTCGGCGGCGAGAGCGCCGTGCCCCTGCTGGCCGAGCACGACAACCTGATCGTGCTGCGCACCCTGAGCAAGTGGGCGGGCATGGCCGGGCTGCGGCTGGGCTACGCCGTCACCTCGCCGCCGATTGCCAGGGCGCTGGCCCGGCTGCGGCCGCCCTACAACGTCAACGCCGCCGCCGCCGTCGCCGCGCTGGCGACCCTGGCGGACGCGGCCCAGGCCCAGGCCACGCTGGCCCGCCTCGTCGCCGAGCGCGAGCGCCTCTTCCAGGCCCTGGCCGACTTGCCCGGCGCCCACCCGCTGCCCAGCCAGGCGAACTTTGTCCTCTGCCGCTTCGACGGGCGCACCGGCCGCGAGGTCGCCGACGACCTGGCCGCCGGGGGCATCCTCGTCCGCAGCTTTGACGCCCCTTCGACACGCCCGGAGGGCACAGGGCAAGGCCCCTCCCTTGCCGACGCCATCCGCATCACCGTCGGCCGCCCCGACCAGACCGACGCCCTGCTGGCAAGGCTCAAGGCGCAAGGCACAAGGCACAATCACCCGATACCCGATCCCCCGATTCCCGATTCCCGCTCGGCCCACATCCAGCGCCAGACCCACGAAACCGACGTCGCCGTCCGCGTGGCCATCGACGGATCGGGGCGCTACGACGTGTCCACCGGCCTGGGCTTTCTCGACCACATGCTGGCCCAGCTCGCCGGCCACGGCCTCTTTGACCTGGCGGTCCAGGCCCGGGGCGACCTGCACGTCGACGAGCACCACACCGTCGAGGACGTGGCCATCGCCCTGGGGCAGGCGCTGGACCGGGCACTGGGCGAGCGGCGGGGGCTGGTGCGCATGGGCCACGCCTACGCGCCGCTGGACGAGGCGCTGGCCCACGTCGTCGTCGACCTGAGCGGCCGGCCCTACGCCGTCATCGACGTCGCGTTTGCCACACCCCGCCTCGGCGCGATGGGCAGCGACCTGATCGTCCATTTTTTGGAGACGCTGGCCGTCCACGCCCGCCTGAGCCTGCACGCCCGCGTGCTCCACGGGCGCAACGACCATCACAAGGCCGAGGCGCTGTTCAAGGCGCTGGGCCGGGCGCTCGACGCGGCGACCCGCCGCGACCCGCGCCGCGAGGGTGTGCCTTCGACCAAGGGGGTGTTGTGACATGATCGCCATCGTGGATTACGGCGCCGGCAATCTGCGCAGCGTGCAAAAGGCCCTGGAGCGCGTCGGGGCGACGGCGGTCGTCACCGCCGACCCGGCGGCCCTCGACCCGGCGCGCGGCATCGTGCTGCCCGGCGTCGGCGCGTTCGGCGACGGCATGGAGAACCTGCGCGCCCGGCGGCTGGTCGCGCCGCTGCTGCGCCAGGTGGCGGCCGGCAAGCCGCTGCTGGGCATCTGCCTGGGCATGCAACTGCTCTTCGACGAGAGCGAAGAGATGGGCCGCCACGAGGGCTTGCGTCTGCTGCCCGGCCGCGTCGTCCGCTTTCCCGAAAACGACCTCAAAGTGCCCCACATCGGCTGGAACCAATTGCGAATGGTGAATCACGTATCACGTATCACGTATCACGTGTCAGGTGTCGGGTGTCGGGTGTCAGGTGTCACGTCTCACGATTTGCTTGCATCGATCCCGGATGGTTCCTATGCGTACTTTGTGCACTCTTATTATCCCGTTCCCGACGAGCCGGGCGACGTGCTGGCGACGACCGAGTACGGCGTCGAGTTTGCGTCGGTGGTGGGCCGGGGCCGGGTCTGGGGCGCGCAGTTTCACCCCGAAAAGAGCCAGGAGATCGGCTTGCAGCTCCTGGCCAACTTTGCGGCGCTGGTGGATCGAGCAAACAACTCCACCACGTCATTCTGAGTAACCCACGGCGGGCGGCTACCTGCCGTGCGCAGCTCAGAATGACGGGCCCGGTTTGGGAAAGGGGAGCATCATGATCGTTTTTCCGGCCATTGACCTGCGGCGGGGGCGCTGCGTGCGCTTGCGCCAGGGCCGCGCCGAGGCCGAGACCGTCTACGACGACGATCCGGCGGCGGTGGCCCGGCGCTGGGTCGAGCAGGGCGCGGCGTGGCTGCACGTCGTCAATCTCGACGGCGCGTTTGGGGAAGGCACAAGGCGGCTGAATTTGCAGCGACTGAGCGAGATTCGGGAGGCTGTGCCCAAGGCGGCGATCCAGTTCGGCGGCGGCGTGCGCTCGCTGGCCGATGTGGAGACGGCGCTGGGCCTGGGCGCGACGCGGGTCGTGCTGGGCACCGCCGCCGTCGAGAATCCCGCGCTGGTGGCCGAGGCCGTGGCCCGTTTTGGCGCCGAGCGGATCGTGGCCCGCATCGACG
>CAYLZO010000164.1:0-12237 GCA_964387775.1 uncultured Anaerolineaceae bacterium | reverse complement strand
TTATGGTGCGAATAAGCAGCCCCCTCCAGATTCCCGCCAGTTCTGGTGAGGCGAGAGCTGGCCTGGGGCCTCGGACGCTGGCTTTACCTGTGACAGGAGCAAACCATGTCATCACCTCAAACCGCCGAGCACCGACGCCTGGCTGACTCTGAGGCGCGCCGCGCCGATTGGAAAAACTGGGGGCCGTACGTCGCCGAGCGGGCCTGGGGCACCGTGCGCGAGGATTACAGCGCCACGGGCGAGGCCTGGGAGTACTTTCCCCACGACCACGCCCGCAGCCGCGTCTACCGCTGGAACGAGGACGGCCTGGCCGGCGTGTGCAACCGCTTCCAGAACGTCTGCCTGGCCGCGGCCCTCTGGAACGAGCGCGATCCGATCCTCAAGGAGCGGCTCTTTGGCCTGACCGGCAACCAGGGCAACCACGGCGAGGACGTCAAGGAATACTACGTCTACCTGGACAACACGCCCACCCACAGCTACATGAAGATGCTCTACCGCTACCCCCAGGTCGAATTCCCCTACGCCCGCCTGGTAGAGGAGAACCAGCGGCGCGGTCGCCACGCCTCCGAGTTTGAACTGCTCGACGCCCTGCCCGACGTCTTTGAAGCGGGCCGCTTCTTCGACGTGTTCGTCGAGTACGCCAAGGCCGACCAGGCCGACATCCTGTGCCGCATCACGGCCGTGAACCGCGGGCCGGAACCGGCGCCGCTCCACGTGCTGCCCCATTACTGGTATCGCAACACCTGGTCGTGGGGCTACGACCGGCCCCGCCCCGAGCTGCGCGCCGTCGCGCCGGGCACGGTCTATACCGACCACCGCCACCTGGGTGAGCGGTGGTGGTCCGTGGACGGGGACCCACCCCTGTTCTTCACCGAGAACGAGACCAACGCCGAGCGGCTGTTTGGCGTGGCCAACACGACGCGCTACGTCAAGGACGGCATCCACGACTGCGTCGTGGGCGGGCAGGCCGACCGCGTCAACCCCGAGGGACTGGGCACCAAGGTCGCCGCTCACTTCCAGGCCACGGTCGCGCCCGGCGAGTCGCTCACCGTGCGCACCCGCTTCTCGGACGTCGAGCACCCCGAGCCCTTTGCCGAGTTCGACGCCCTGTTCGAGCGGCGCATCGCCGAGGCCGACGAATTCTACGCCGCCATCCAGCGCCCGGACCCTTCGGCATGGCGGCCCGGAGGCCGCACATCAGGGCGGGCTCTGAGCGACGACGAGCGGCGCGTGCAGCGCCAGGCCCTGGCCGGGCTGCTGTGGACCAAGCAATTCTACCACTACAGCGTCGAGCTGTGGCTCGACGGCGATCCCGGCCAGCCTCTGCCGCCCGAGTCACGCAAAGACGGCCGCAACGCGGACTGGGAGCACATCTACAACCTCGACGTGCTGTCCATGCCCGACAAGTGGGAGTATCCCTGGTACGCGGCCTGGGACCTGGCCTTCCACACCCTGCCCATCGCCCTCGTCGACGCCGAGTGGGCCCAGCGCCAGCTCATCCTGCTGCTGCGCGAGTGGTACATGCATCCCAACGGCCAGCTCCCGGCCTACGAGTGGGCGCTGAGCGACGTCAATCCGCCGGTCCACGCCTGGGCCACCTGGCAGGTCTACCAGATCATCCGCCGGACCACGGGCGAGGCCGACACAGAATTCTTGGAAAAGGTGTTCCACAAGCTGCTGCTGAACTTTACCTGGTGGGTCAATCGCAAGGACCCTGAAGGCAGGAACGTCTTTCAGGGCGGCTTTTTGGGCCTCGACAACATCGGCGTGTTCGACCGGAGCGCGCCGCTGCCCACCGGCGGCCACATCGACCAGGCCGACGGCACGGCCTGGATGGCCATGTACTGCCTCAACATGCTGGGCATCGCCCTGGAGCTGGCCCACACCAAGCCGGCCTACGAGGACGTGGCCACCAAGTTCTTCGAGCACTTTGTCTACATCGCCGACGCCATCAGCAAGTTGGGCGACAGCGACGTGGGCCTCTGGGACGACGCGGACGGCTTTTACTACGACGTGCTCCACCTGCCCGACGGGAGCTACGTGCCCCTCAAGGTCCGCTCCTTCGTGGGCCTCATCCCCCTCTTTGCCGTCGAGATCCTGGAGCCCGACCTGCTCGACAAAATGCCCCGGTTCAAGCGGCGAATGGATTGGTTCATCAAGTACCGGCCCTACCTCATCGACAACATCTGCCCCTTGACCCGGCCCGGCGAGGGCGGGCGCTTTCTGATCGCCCTGGCCAAGGAGCCGCAGCTCAAGCGGGTCTTGAAGCGCATGCTCGACCCCGACGAGTTCCTGTCCGAGTACGGCGTCCGCTCCCTGTCCCGCTACCACGCCGAGCAGCCCTACACCTTTGAGGTCGATGACCAGACCCACACCGTGCGCTACGAGCCCGCCGAGTCGACCACCGGCCTCTTTGGCGGCAACTCTAACTGGCGGGGGCCGGTCTGGTTTCCACTGAACTATCTCATGATCGAGGCCCTGCGCAAGTTCCATCGCTACTACGGCGACTCGCTCCAGGTGGAATGCCCGACGGGCTCGGGGCGGTGGGCCACGCTGAACGAGGTCTCGGTCGATCTCTCACAGCGGCTAGAGCGCCTCTTTTTGCGGGACGATGGGGATGGCGGGCGGCGGCCCGTCTTTGGCGGGCGCGAGATCTTGCAGCGTGACCCCCTGTGGCGCGACCACCTGCTCTTTTACGAGTATTTCCACGGCGACAATGGCGCGGGCATCGGCGCCAGCCACCAGACCGGCTGGACGGCCCTCGTCGCCAACCTGATCCAGGATTGCGGCGGCGCCGAGGGGTGGACGGGCAGAGACGAGGGGGAAGCATGAAAGCTATCGCCATCAAGCCGGGGAAAGAACACTCGGCTCACCTGAGGGACTTGCCCAAACCGGCGGTGGACGAGGTCGCCGACGGTCGTGGAGTCATGGTCCGCGTCTTGCAGGTGGGCGTGGACGGCACCGACCAGGAGCTCTACCTGGGCGAGTACGGCCAGGCCCCCGAGGGCGACGATTACCTCGTCATCGGCCACGAATCGCTCGGGGTCGTGAGCGAAATCGGGGCGAACGTGAGCGAATTTTCGCCCGGCGATTGCGTCGTGGCCACGGTGCGCAGGCCGGGCAGCTCGATCTATGACCGGATCGGCCGGCCCGACCTGACCACCGACGACGTCTACCGCGAGCGGGGCATTAACCTGCTGCACGGCTTCCTGGCTGAATACTACGTTGAGGACGCCGAGTTCCTGGTCCGGGTGCCGCCTGGCCTCGAGCCCGTCGGCGTGCTGACCGAGCCGATGAGCATCGCCCAAAAAGGGGTCGCCCAGGCCTACGAGATCCAGCGCCGGATGAGGGTCTGGCGGCCGCGCCGGGCGGCGGTCATGGGCGCCGGGACCATCGGCCTGCTGGCGGCCCTGGCCCTGCGGCTGCGCGGCCTCGACGTGACCGTCTTTGCCCGCACGCCGCCGCCCAACCTGAACGCCGACCGGGTGGACGACCTCGGCGCCCGGTACCTGAGCACCAAAGAGATTTCGGTCGCCGAGGCGGCTGACGAATACGGCCCCTTTGACCTGATTTTTGAGGCCACCGGCTACTCGCCGCTGGTGTTCGAGGCCGCCCACGCCCTGGCCAAGAATGGCGTCCTGGTGCTCTCGTCCATCACCGGCGGTACCCGTACCACCGAGGTGGCCAGTGACCGGCTCAACCTGGAGTTCGTCCTGGGCAACAAGGTCATGGTCGGCACGGTCAACGCCCATCGCGGCTACTTTGAGCGGGCCATCGCCGATTTCGCCCTGGCCGAGACGACCTGGCCCGGCTGGCTCGCCAGCCTGCTGACCCATCCGGTCAAGGGGCTGGAAAACTATCCCGACCTCTTCAGTAAGTTGATGATTGCCCAGGAAGCCATCAAGATTTACGTGATTGTGAGTGAAGGATGACGGCAGGTGGGTCCGGACCTGACACCGGACCCACCCCAGGAGCGAAGGATCGTGCCCATTTACGACGTTTCTCTGCCCATTTCCGAGTCCCTCATCGTCTGGCCGGGCGATCCGGCCGTCCGCCTGCGCCGGACGTCGGATGTGGCCAAAGGCGACCTGGCGACGGTGACGCAGTTGGAGCTTGGCGCCCACACTGGCACCCACGTCGACGCGCCGGCTCACTTTGTGCCCGGCGGCGCCGGGGTGGACAGCCTCGACCTGAGCCTGCTGGTCGGCGAGGCGCGGGTGGTCTACGTGCCCGAAGCCCGGGCCATCACCGCCGAGGTGCTGGAGGCGCTAGAGATCCCACGCGGCACCCGGCGTGTGCTCTTTCGCACCCGCAACTCCGACCGCTGGACGCGGAGCGAACAATACGAGTTTGACGAGGATTTTGTGGCCGTCACCGCCGATGGCGCCCGCTGGCTGGTGGCCCACGGCGTCAAGCTCGTCGGCGTGGATTACCTCTCGGTGGCGCCCTTTGACGACCCGGTGCCCACCCACGAGACCCTGCTGCGGGCCGGTGCCGTGGCCGTCGAGGGCCTGGACCTGAGCCAGATCGCGCCCGGCGTCTACCGCTTCGTCTGCCTGCCCCTTCGCATCGTGGACGGCGACGGCTCGCCGGCGCGGGCGATTCTCATCGACGAATAGCTTGCTTTTGCCCGGCGCCGGTACGTTGCCAGACAGCCCGATTCGTGATAGAATGGCAAGGCATTGGGGCATTGACACCACAATCTGGCAGACGGACGTGGGAAGGAGAGACGGATGACGAATCGAACATTGCTCTTTGAAGAATTGGAGGAGCAGACATTGGAAGATGTGCTACAAGATGTAGTCCGGCGGGGTGAATCCCTGACCATTCGCATGCCGGGCGGTGACATCGTCGCCATCCAACCCTCGCAGCGCTTGCAGGACCTGCCCGTACTGGAGGGCTTTGTGCCGGAAGGCTGGAAAGATGCCGTCTACGAGTGAGCCGGCAGACTGGATCTTGTTCGATGCTGGTATCCTGATCGGCGCTTTGCTGCGAGGCGATCCCAGGCACGCGGAAGCCCGGCCCCTCGTGGAGGCCGCTCGACGCGGTGAGATTCTCGCTTGCACGACGCCCAGTATCTTGAGTGAAGTTTATGGCGCCCTGACCTGGGAACGGGCGCAACCGCGCCACCATCCAGGCGAAGCTGCGGAGGCGGTTCGGCTTCTGGTCGAGGCACCATCGGCAATTCGAGTACTCGGCGAAGGGGTGGATACGGCTTTGCGAAGCCTGGTGCTGGCGGCGACGCACAAGTTGAGAGCACGGCGCGTCCACGATGCGCGTCACGCCGCCGCTGCGCTCGTTGCTGGGGTACGCTCCGTCTACACCTACGACCCCGACGATTGGAAAGTGTTCCAGGCCGACGGATTGCACATCGGTGGCCCCCAGTCTACACTGGACCGTCTGCGTTCAGTGGTACCCACGAGGCCATAACGAACTGACTACTCTTTCGTCTCTCCCGATTTCTCCTTGCGTGCCAAACAAGGAGGTCGCTCTGATGAAACGAAGGCGAGCCAAGTAGGCAAGACCGGAGCGCCAGGCCGCGTCTGAGAACCGCAGCGGCAGGCAGAAACCCGACAAAAGGAGTGCTATATCTCATGACAACGAACGAACAATACGACGCCATCATCATCGGCGCCGGGCAGGCCGGGGGGCCGCTCTCCACGGCCCTGGCCGACGCCGGCTGGAAGGTCGCCCTGGTCGAGCGCGTGCACGTGGGCGGCACCTGCGTCAACGAGGGCTGCACGCCCAGCAAGAACATGGTCGCCAGCGCCCGGGTCGCCCACATGGCCCAACGGGCGGCGGACTATGGCGTGTTGACTGGCGAGATCACCATCGACATGGAGACCGTCCGCCAGCGCAAGCGCGACATCGTCGAGAGCTTTCGGAGCGGCAGCCGGCGGCGCATCGAGGACGCCGAGGGCGTGGATCTGCTGATGGGCGAGGGCCGCTTCACCGGTCCCCGGTCTGTCGAGGTCACGCTGCACGACGGCCAGATTCGAAACCTGACCGCCGACACCATCTTTATCAACGTCGGCGCCCGGCCCCGCGTGACCGACCTGCCCGGCCTGGACGGGGTGCGCTACCTCGACTCGACCTCGATCATGGAGCTGGGTGAGGCGCCCCGGCACCTGCTGGTGGTCGGCGGCGGCTACGTCGGGCTCGAGTTCGCCCAGATGTTCCGCCGCTTTGGCAGCGAGGTGACCATCGTCCAGCGCAGCGACCAGGTGCTCACCCACGAGGACCCTGACGTCGCCTCCGAGGTCGTTGGGATCCTGCGCGAGGACGGCATCGACGTCCTGCTGGAAACCGAGCCGACGCGGGTGAGCCAGGACGCTGACGGCCACATCGCCATGACCGTGACCGGACCCGAGGGCGAATCGACGCTCGAAGGCTCGCATCTGCTGATCGCCGCCGGGCGTGTGCCCAACAGCGACCGCCTCAACCTGGCGGCCGCCGGCGTCGAGACCGACGGCCGGGGCCACGTCCAGGCCAACGAGCGGCTGGAGACCAACGTGCCCGGCATCTATGCCCTGGGCGACGTCAAGGGCGGCCCGGCCTTTACCCACATCGCCTACGACGATTTCCGCATCGTCCGCGCCAACCTGCTGGAGGGCGGCGACCGGACGACGAAGGACCGGCCGGTGCCCTACGCCGTCTTTATCGACCCCCAGTTGGGGCGCGTCGGCCTGACCGAAAAACAGGCCCAGGCCCGGGGCCTCGACTACCGGGTGGCCCAGATACCCATGAGTCACGTGGCCCGCGCCCTGGAAGTGGACGAGCCCCGGGGCCTGATGAAGGTCCTGGTGGAGGCCGAGACGGACCAGATCTTGGGGGCGGCGGTGCTGGGCATCGAGGGCGGCGAGGTGGTGAGCGCCTTGCAGGTGGCGATGATGGGCGGCCTGCCCTACACAGTCCTGCGCGACGCCGTCTTTGCCCACCCCACCCTGGTCGAATCGCTCAACAACCTCTTTGCCGGCCTGGGCGACGAATAGTTGGACACGGATAGCGCGGATTTTGATCCGTGAAATCCGTCTGATCCGTGTCCCATGGAGCCAAGACGAGATGGCTTTTCAGACAGCAGACGGAATCGTTGTGCCGGCGGTGACCGCCGCCCAGATGCGTGAAGTGGACCGCCTGGCCATGGAGGAATTCGGCCTGGGCATCTTGCAGATGATGGAGAACGCCGGGCGGAGCCTGGCCGAAAACGTGATGGACATGCTGGGCCGGGCCTCGGGCCGGGTCACGATCCTGGCCGGGGCGGGGGGCAACGGCGGCGGCGGGCTGTGCGCCGCCCGGCACCTGCACAACCGGGGCCTGGGCGTGCAGGTCGTGCTCGACCGCGAGGCCCGCGCCTTGCGTGACGCCGCCCATCATCAATTGGGCATCTTGAAAGCGGCGGGCCTGGAACCGGTAGGCCGCTTCCAGGCCGAGGACGCCATCCGCCGCGCCGACCTGGTCGTGGACGCCCTCATTGGTTACAGCTTGCACGGCGCGCCCCGGGGCCGGGCTGCCGAGTTGATCGAGCTGTGCACTCAGCACGCCAGCCGGGTCCTGGCCCTCGACGTGCCCACGGGCCGAGACGCCACGACGGGCGAGACGCCGGGCCTCGTCGTCCGCGCCAAGCGAACGCTGACCCTGGCCTTGCCCAAGACCGGGCTGGCCGGGCTGCCGGGCGAACTCTACCTGGCCGACATCGGCATCCCGCCGGAGGTCTATCGCCGCCTGGGCTTGGCCTACGAGGCACCTTTCGAAGGAAAGTATTGGATTGATTTGAAGGAGAAAGAAAAATGACTAAAATGCACGAACTGGCAGATCTGGGCCAGGCTGTCTGGCTCGACTTTATCCGGCGCTCGCTCATCACCTCGGGCGACTTGCAGAGCCTGGTGGACGAGGGCTTGCGGGGCATGACGTCCAACCCTTCCATTTTTGAGAAGGCCATCGCCGGCAGCGACGACTATGACCAGGCCCTGGAGGCGTTGGTTCGCCAGGGACGGACCGTGGACGAGATCTATGAGGCGCTGGCCGTCGAGGACATTCAGCGGGCCGCCGACGTGTTGCGCCCGGTCTATGACGAGACGGAGGGCGCCGACGGCTACGTCAGCCTGGAGGTCAACCCCAAGCTGGCCCGTGACACCGAGGGGACCATCGCCGAGGCCGAGCGCCTCTTTGCTGCGGTAGACCGCCCCAACGTCCTGATCAAGGTCCCGGCCACGCCCGAGGGCGTCCCGGCCATCGAAACCCTCATCGGCGGGGGCGTCAACGTCAACGTGACCCTCATGTTCTCCCTGGACCACTACGAGGCCGTCTCCGAGGCTTATCTGCGCGGCCTGGAAAGGCGGGCCGCAACCGGTGGCGACCTCTCCCAAGTTGCGTCTGTGGCCTCGTTCTTTGTCAGCCGCGTGGACACCGCCGTGGACGAGGCTCTGGCGGAGGCCGGCCACGAGGAACTCCAGGGCAAGATCGCCATCGCCAACTCCAAGGTGACCTACGCCCGGTTCAAAGAGGTATTCAGCGGTCCCCGCTGGCAAAAGCTGGTGGCCCAGGGTGCCCGCGTCCAGCGGCCGCTGTGGGCCAGCACCAGCACCAAGAACCCGGCCTATCCCGACACCCTCTACGTGGACAGCCTCATCGGGCCGAACACGGTCAACACCCTGCCGCCGGCCACACTGGAGGTGTTCCGCGACCACGGCACCGTGGCCCTGACCCTGGAAGCCGGCCTGGACGAGGCCCGCGCCGACCTGGCGCGGCTGGCCGAGGTCGGCGTCGACCTGGGCGCCATCACGGACAAACTCCAGGACAGGGGGGTGGCCGCGTTTGCCGAGTCCTTCGACTCGCTCCTGGCTGGCATCGAGAAAAAGTGCGGGAAGCTCAAGGGCACATCCTCCGGTGGAAGCCCGGAGGCTTACCAACGGGCCGCGGAAGCTGCCCTGGAGGAGCTGGCCGAGGAAGGGATCGTGGCCCGTATCTGGAACCACGACCACACCGTCTGGAAGCCGGAGCCAAAAGAGATCACCAACCGGCTGGGCTGGCTGCACATCGTCGAGGCCATGAAGGGCCAGCTCTCGCGGCTGGACGAATTGGTTGCGTCGGTGCGGCAAGCAGGCTATCGCGACGTCCTGCTGCTGGGTATGGGCGGCTCCAGCCTGGCGCCCGAGGTGTTCAGCCACGTCTTTGGCCGGGAGGATGACCCGCTCCACCTGAAAGTGCTCGACAGCACCGATCCCGGCGCCGTCCTGGCCCACGCCGGGCGCCTGGACCCCGAGAAAACCCTCTTTATCGTCGCCACCAAATCGGGCAGCACGGTGGAGACGCTCTCCTTTTTCAAGTTCTTTTACAACTGGACTGCTGACGCGCTCGGCGCTGACCGGGCCGGCGCCCATTTCGTCGGCATCACCGACCCGGGCAGCAAGCTGGTGGCCCTGGCCGAGGAATACGATTTCCGCGAGGTCTTTCTCAACGAGCCGAATATCGGCGGCCGCTACTCGGTGCTCTCCTACTTTGGGCTCGTGCCGGCGGCCTTGGTCGGCGTCGAGGTCGAGACGCTGCTGGAACGGGCCGCCGAGGCCGTCGCGGCCTGCAAGCGAGACCCGGCTGGCGGAGAGAATCCGGGGGCCGGGCTGGGCGCGGTCCTGGGCGAGTTGACCCAGGCGGGGCGGGACAAGGTCACCTTCGTCGCCTCGCCGCCGCTGGCCAACTTTGCCGACTGGATCGAGCAGCTCATCGCCGAGAGCACGGGCAAGGACGGCACCGGCATCCTGCCCGTCGTCGGCGAGCCGCCGGGCCCGCCCGATGCCTACCGCGACGACCGCGTCTTTGTCTACCTGCGCCTCGACGGCGACGAGACCCACGACGCGGCGCTGCAAGCGCTGGAGGACGCCGGGCAGCCCGTGATCCTCCTCCGCCTGCGCGACCGCTACGACCTGGGCCAGCAGTTCTTCCTCTGGGAGTTTGCCGTCGCCGTGGCCGGCCATCGCCTGGGCATCCAGCCCTTCAACCAACCCAACGTCGAGTCGGCCAAGGTGCGGGCGCGGGAGATGGTGGCTGCCTACCAGGAAAGCGGCTCCTTGCCCCCGGACGAGCCGGCGCCGCTGGAGGTCGAGGTCCTGCTCGAATTCCTGGATCGGCCCACCGAGGGCTCGCCCGCGCCCCATTCGGGCCAAAGCTACGTGGCGCTCCAGGCCTACGTCCAACCCACAGCCGAGAGCGACGCGGCGCTGCAAGTCCTGCGCACGGGGCTGCGCGACCGGTTCAAGCTGGCGACGACCGTGGGCTATGGCCCGCGTTTTCTCCACTCCACCGGGCAGCTTCACAAGGGCGACGCCGGCCACGGCCTCTTTGTCCAGTTCACGTCTGACGCCGGGCAGGATGCGCCCATCCCTGACCAGGCGGGGTCCTCCGGATCGTCCATCACCTTCGGCGTGCTCAAGATGGCCCAGGCCCTGGGCGACAAGCAGGCCCTGGAGGACGCCGGCCGGCGGGTCATTCGCTTCCATCTTGGGCGCGACGTGGTCGGCGGTCTGGGCCAGTTGGCGGGTGGGGTGTCCGCCTAGTTGGGGCGGCTCCGCTGCGCTTTCGGGCCGGCAGCAGGCGTACAGGGGATATTGCGGGTGCTATAAAAATGAGCCCAAGGTTTGGCCCTGGGCTCATTTTTGTTGAGAGACAGGAGAGACACCCCTCTGCTATACTAAACATGTCGCTAGGTGGTCTAGCGACCGAGAATCAGCGAATCGAAGGAAGATACTGTAACAATGTTAGTGGAGAAAGAACAGAAGGTACAACAGACGCTGGAGCGGTTCAACCGAGAGGTCTATGACAAGGGGAAACTGGAGGCTATCGACGAGTTGGTGACCGAAGACTTTCGGCATCACGCCCCCTTTCCCACGCCCCAGGGTCGCGAAGGCTTTAAAAAAGTTCCTGTCCGACTCTCGCAAGGCTTTCCCCGACGGAGAGTCCACCATCGAGGACGGCAACTATCTCGTTCGCCTCATCCTGGAAGGCAGCGGCGATAGCGAACTGCTGGCGCCCGGGGTGACGGGCGAGCTGTACTACGAGCTAAACGTGACCCCGAGCGAGACGCCCTTTGACATCCAAGTCCCGGAGGGTTGCGTGGGTCCTGGCGAACTTTAGCCAGGCAGCGGGGATGGGGATGACAACGGCGACGACGATGGCGCCGAGGAACCTACCGCTGAACCTACAGGCGAAATCGTGATCGCTGTCGTGGGGCAGAGTGTCTCTCGCCAATGCCAGGGAGAGGACGTGATCGTCGAAGGCGCCAACAATAGCATCACGTTGACCGGCAACTGCAACCAACTCGTCGTCCACAGCGCCGGCAACACCATAGACATCGAATCCGCCTCGGCTATCATCGTCAACGGGGCCGGCAACAATATCACCTACGGCGGCTCCCCAACGATCACCGACAATGGCCTGGGCAACACGCTGACCCAGCGCTAAAGACAACAGCCGCAAAAGAAAAACTGCGCATGGCTTCCAGCCATGCGCAGTTTTCGGTTATCGTCTCAAGGCTATTGCGTGCTTCCACCGACCTCGGTGCAGCAGCGCAAGTTTCCTACACCGAATCTCTGAACTCTGTAGAACTCGGCCAGACCGGTGTAGCGGGCCGAGCTGACGGCCGCCGCGGACTCGTAGCGCTCGGCGTAGAGGGCACCCAAGGCATTCCAGCGGGCGGCATCTGCCGTAGCGCCGGGGGCTGCCCTGAGGGCGTAGTAGCGGCCCAGACCCTCCCAACGGGCCGTGCTGGCCGTGGCCGCCGCGTCGAACCGGGTGGCGTAAAAGTCACCCAGGGCCGCCCAGCGGGCCGCGGCAACCGTAGCCGGGTCAAAGGCATAGAACGCGGCGAGACCGCTCCACCGAGCGGAACTGAGGTCCGCGGCCGATTCGTAACGCCCTGCGTAAAAGTCACCCAGCGCCGCCCAGCGGGAAGCCGGGCTATAGTACGCGCCCAGGGCCGCCCAGCGGGCCGAGTCGGCGTCGTCCGCCGAGGCGGGCGCCGGATGGAAAGCGGACACCGCTGCGACGGGGACCAGGGTCAGCAGAAAAGCTACGACCAGGCTTAGGCTGAAAGTGCGGAATAGACTAGATTGGCGATTCATGTTCTCCTCCCTTTCTGATGTGGGGATACTATTTCTGTGGCACTTCTTTGAGCACTTTCTTCTCAACTTCGACCTCAGTATAACTTGCGGCGGAGCGTTTGTCAATTAAAAGATGATTAAAACC
>CAYLZO010000163.1:11830-12274 GCA_964387775.1 uncultured Anaerolineaceae bacterium | reverse complement strand
TTTGGCACGGTCGGGAGATATCATCATCGAAGGTGACCGGCCATAGCGGACGGCTCCGTCACACAAATCGACAACCGGCTGTGGCCGGTCTCTGACCGAGCCACCGGGCTTTGGCACGGTCGGGAGATATCATCATCGAAGGTGACCGGCCATAGCGGACGGCTTGTCTGTGGCTCAGGTAATCGGCAAAATCGCTTTGACATCCCCCGGATTCTGTGCTATACTCTGCCTCACCATATTGTTCGACGGATTGGAGAGGCACAGATGACCCGTACTTTTTCCCTCGCGGCAACGATTGCCCTGCTTGCACTCCTGCTCATCGGCCTGGGCGCCGTCCAGGCCCGGTCCGCTGCTGCAACCACCGCGCCGTCGCCCGGCGTGCACGTCCAGTCGTCGGGGGCCGGGGGCCTGGTCCTGGACGTCGTGGCGCCCGAGCCCCGCAGG
>CAYLZO010000163.1:6361-11820 GCA_964387775.1 uncultured Anaerolineaceae bacterium | reverse complement strand
TCGACGGATTGGAGAGGCATAGATGACCCGTACTTTTTCCCTCGCGGCAACGTTTGCCCTGCTCACAATTTTGTTAATTGGTCTGGGCCACGCCGTGGCGCTGCCCGCCACGGCCGCGCCCTCGCCCGGCGTGCACGTCCAGTCGTCGGGGGCCGGGGGCCTGATCCTGGACGTCGTGGCGCCCGAGCCCCGCAGGGAGGCACTGGGAGCCGGGAGCAACGGGACAGAGCAGCTCGTACTGGACGGCTACACCCCCGGCCCGGAGGGCCTGCCCCTCCGCGAGGTGCTGATCGGACTGCCACCAACGGGCGGCGTTTCGCTGCGCATCGAAGCCGTGACGCCGCCCCGTATGCTGCAGGGACCGCTCCCCGGGGTATTCGTGCCGCGCGTGGCGCGAGAGGAGGCCGGACTCGTGCTCGAGGCCGGCCAGGAATGGCAGCCCCTGCCGGATGCACCCCGCGCCCTGCCCCTGGCGGCCATCGTCGACGAGGGCTGGAGCCGGGATTCGCGGCTGGCCCGCCTGCGCCTGGCGCCCCTGGCCTACCTGGGCGACGGCCGCTGGCAGATGACCGCCCACTTTCGCGTGCACGTGACCTTTGAGATGCCAGTCTCCGCCTCCTCGTCGACGAGCGATCCTGCCCCCTTGAGCAGCGCCCTCCAGACCGTCGTCGTCAACGCCGAGCAGGCGGCAAAGTGGCGCACGAGCACGCCGCCCATCCGGTCCAGCACCGTCTACAACCTGCCGGCCACCACCTGGCGCATCGGCGTCACCGCCGACGGCCTCTATCGCCTGACCTACGAGGCCCTGGCTGGGGCCGGTGTGCCCGTCGCAACCGCCGACCCGGCCGACGTGCACCTCTGGTGGCGCAACCAGGAGGTCGCCCTGCAAGAAATCGGCATGGCCGATGGCAGCCTCGACCCCGGCGACGCCTTTCTCTTCTACGCGCAGAAATTCCACGGCAGCGTGCAGGACGAAAAATACACCGACGAGAACGTCTATTGGCTGGCCATAGACGCCGGCCAGCCCGGCTTGCGTTTGGCGGCCCGCTCGGTGGCGCCCGGCACGGCCCCGGCGGCGACCTGGTACACGCACACCATCCGCTCCGAGGAGAACAACGTCTACTGGGGCCGCTGGTCCGACGATCCCGGCACCGACGCCACCTGGTTCTGGGAGCGCATCCTGGCCGTCAGCCCCGTCACCCACACCTACCCCGTGACGCTCACCGACCTGTCGCCGGACACCTACACGGCCATCCTGCGCGTCGAGGTGGCCGCCCGAAACGAGCACTTTTTGGCCCCCGACCACCACCTGCGGCTGAGCATCAATGGCACGGCCGTCGGCGAGGACACCTGGGACGGCAAAGTCGGGCGGGTCATCACCCTGCCCCTGGCCTCCGGGCTGCTGGTCGAGGGCGTAAACCAGGTGGGGGTCACGCCCCTGACCGACGTGACGACCCAGGATATTTATGTGAACTGGGTGGAGTTGACCGTCCGCCGCCAGATGGTGGCCGAGGACGACCAGTTGGCCTTCCTCGCGCCCTTTGGCGGCGAGGCCGATTACACGCTGACCGGTTTCTCGGCCAACATCCTCCACCTCTACGACCTGAGCGATCCGCTGGCGCCCATCGCCCTGACCGGCGCGGCCGTGGTCGCCGCCGGACCCACCTGGAACCTGGACTTTACCGACGCCGGGGCCGCCGGACAGCCCTACCTGGCCCTGGCCGATGCGGCCATCGCCGATGCCCCGGCCCCGGCCTTTTACCAGCCCCCCCTGGACCTGCTTTCCGCGGCCAAGGGCGCCGACGAGATCATCGTCGCGCCCGACGCGTTCTACGCCGCCATCCAACCGCTGGCCGCCCACCGCCGGGCCGAGGGCCTGCGGGTCGAGGTGGTGCGCGCCGAGGACGTCTATGCCCTGTTCAACGGCGGCGTCTTTCACCCCCAGGCCATCCGCGATTTCGTGGCCTATGCCTACGAGAACTGGCAGCCGCCTGCCCCGGCTTACGTCCTCCTGGTCGGAGACGGTCACTTTAACTTCAAGGGCTACAACCCGGGCCAATATGGGGCCATGACACCGGTCTACGTCCCGCCCTACCTCGACTTTATCGACCCCTGGCAGGGCGAGGTGCCGGTGGACACCCGCTTTGGGCAGATCGTGGGCGACGACGTCTTTCCCGACGTGGCGGTGGGCCGCCTGGCCGCCAACTCGGCCCAGGAGGTGGCCGACGTGGTGGCCAAAATCATCACCTACGAGACGGCGGCGCCCGACGCCCAGGAAACGTTGATGTTCGTGGCCGACAACGTGCCCGACGCCGGTGGTGATTTCGAAACCGTGCTTAACGAGTTGGCGAGCGATTACGTCCCGGCCTGGATGCAACTCGAAAAGGTCTACCTGACCGACTTTTGCGGCCCGCCGACCAGCCCGCCGACGGAATGCCCCAGCGCCACCCTGGCCCTGACCTCGACCTGGAGCCAGGGGGCGGCCATGCTCAACTTCCTGGGCCACGGTTCGGTGCACCGCTGGACCCACGAGCCGCTGCTGCTCAACACCCAGATCGACAGCCTCCAGCCCGGCCACCAACTGCCCTTCGTCGTGACCCTCAACTGCCTCGACGGCTATTGGATGATGCCGCCCGACTATCCGGGCCTCAACAACACGCGCAGCATGGCCGAGTGGATGACGATCCGGCCCACCATCGGCTCGATTGCCAATTTCTCACCGTCGGGGCTGGGCACCACCTCGGCCGAGGACGTGATCGCCCGCAACATGTACGACGCCCTCTTTAACGACGGCGAGCGCCGCCTGGGCGAGATCGCCCTGGTGGGCCAGTTGACCACGGTGGGCTATCCGGCCCACCTGCCCCAGGTATCGACCCTCTTTGGCGATCCCGCCGGTTGGCTGCGGATGGCCGCCGGCCTGAGCCTGGCGCCGGAGAGCCAAGCCCGCAGCGGGGTCCTGGGCAGCCAGGTGACCTACAACCTGACCCTCGTCAACGAGAGCGGCCACACAGAAACGGCGGCCCTGGCAGCGGACGGCAACTGGCCCATGACCCTTTCCACCGGCCTGGTCCAGGACCTGGCGCCGGGCGCTTCCGTCCCCATCTCGGTGACAGTCAGCGTTCCTGCAACCGCGACCGTCGGATCGGTGGACGCGGTCACGCTCACCGTCACTTCCACGCTTTATTCCGAGATACGGGACACTGCGACCTTGACCACCACGGCCGTGGAGGCATTGCACTACGTCTACCTGCCGCTGGTGCGCCGGGAGTAGGGCAAGTTTGAAACTTGCCCCACATATGCCAAGAATTCACTACCGGACACTTTTATGGTCGCCGGGCGGAAGAGCCGCAGATCAACAGAAACTCGCGGATTTTTCCGAAGCAGATGAACTATGTGGTCCAACTCAACGAGTCCAATCCGTGTTTTTCTGCAGATCCGCGATTCTGAAGCACCTGGCAGAAAAAGTGTCCGGTAGTGAAGCCAAGAAAGACAAGGCAATGACCGTACAGAACCAGCACTGGAATCATCAACTGGAGCAGATGATCGGGGACATGGACGGCGAGCGCATCCGCTTCCGCGTCCAGGGCCAGAGCATGGTGCCCACCCTGCACCCCGGCGACGAGGTCGTCGTCGAGCGCGTCTCGCAGGATACCCTCCGCCCCGGAGACCTGGTCCTGGTCCGGGACGGGGGCCGCTTTCTGCTGCACCGCTTGCTCGGCATCCGGCACCACGACGGCCAACAACTCCTGCTCACGGGCGGGGATGGTTTGCGGCGTGCGGACCCCCTCGTTCCGGCAGAGGCGTTCGTGGGCCGGGCCCTGAGGGCCTACCGGCAGGGACAATCGGTGCCCCTGGCCGGAGGGCGCTGGCGGGCCTGGCGGCATCGGGCGCGCACCACCCTTTGGGCCGCCGCCCGCAGGCTCCGCTCCGTCTGGCCCCGGCGGGCGGGCCAGGCAGCCCTGCTCTTGCTGCTGGCCCTGACCCTGGCCTTTGGCGCCCGGACGGCCCGGGCCTCGGTGACGCTCGTCGCCTTCGAGGCCGGCTGGCAGGACAACGCCATCCGCGTCACCTGGGAGACGGCCAGCGAAGTGGACAACATGGGCTTTTACGTGCTGCGCAGCAAAGAGGAAAACCCAATCTCTTACGAACGCGTCACAGACCTGATCCCGGGCGAAGGTGACCTGGCGGGCGCCTTTTACGAATGGACCGACCAGAACGCGACGCTGGGAACAACCTACTACTACAAGCTCGAAGACGTCTCGGCCAGCGGCGGGAGCACGTTGTGGGGGCCGGTCACCGTCGAGTCTGACGCGCCGCCGCCCACCGACACGCCTACGGCCACGGCGACGGTGCCCTCCCGGCCCACCGACACGCCCACCCACACACCCTCGCCAACCCCGACCTTCACGCCGACGCCGACGCCTTCAGCTACGTTTACGGGCACGCCCCAGCCCTCGGCCACGGCGACCCAAACGGCTCCACCCACGGCGTCTCCAGCCGCGCCTCAGCCCACCGCCACGACCCAACCCTCCGCGACGGCCCAGCCCCAGGCAGCCACAGCTCCGCCGCCCTCTGCGACTGCCCCGCCAGTTCAACCCTCACCGACCGCGACACCGGGAGGCCCGTCTCCGACGGCAACAACCCAGGAGGCCGCAACGGCCACGCCCACTGCGACGCCCACAACCACGCCCGCGCTTACGGCAATGCCCCTCGCTTCACCCACACCCACCGCCACGGCCACCCCAGTGGAAGTGGTGATGGAATCGCCATCCGAGCCCGACGCCGAAACCGAGGCCGGGCCGCAGGCAGAAGAGAGAGCGAATCCCGCGGAGCGCCGCCGGAACGTGGCGCTGCTGGTCATCGGCGCGGTGGCCCTCGGCGGGCTGCTCCTCGTCGGCCTGGCCCTGGCTCTTTATGCACTCTATCGCTGGGGGTACTTACGTCGCGGTTAGCCGCCCTCGCCCTGGTGCTCGTCTTGTTGCTGTCGAGCTGCGGCTCGGCGACGCCGGCCCCGCCTCCGGCCGGCGCGGTGGCGGGCACTTGGCTCCTGGAAGTCGAATCGGCCGGCCCCCAGTGGCTCGGCGCCAACTGGCTCCGGTCGCAGGGCGTCGAACTGCCCCTCGATCCCGAGCAAGTGGCCCTCTACCACGGCGAGCAGCCGGTCCCCTACCTGCTATTTGACGGAGGAGAATTCCCCGGCCTCTTCTTCTACGCCGTCGAGGACGGCACCCGCTTTGCGCCCTGGACCACCTACCGGCTGGAGGTCGGGCAGGGCGCCGGCCAGACGATGATCCCCCCTGTGCTCGGGCCGGTCACCTTCGATGATGATATCTCTGACCGCGCCCGGTGGTGGCTCGGTCGGGAGACCGGCCACAGCACAGGTGGGGTGACCGGCCACAGCACAGGTGGGGAGACCGGCCACAGCACAGGTGGGGTGACCGGCCACAGCACAGGTGGGG
>CAYLZO010000163.1:0-6261 GCA_964387775.1 uncultured Anaerolineaceae bacterium | reverse complement strand
CACAGCACAGGTGGGGTGACCGGCCACAGCACAGGTGGGGTGACCGGCCACAGCAAAGGTGGCTCGGTCGGGAGATATCATCATCGAAGGTGGCCGGCCACAGCCCGGGGGCCCATTGAGGCCGGCCCGCCGGAAACGGGGATGTCGCCCGAGCCCGTCGAGGAGGTCCAGGACACGGCCTGGGCGACGCATTGGCAGGAGCAAGACCTGGAATACCGCCCCCAGATCGAGGCCCCGGAGCCCTGGTTCTGGCAGCCGATCTTTTCCGGGCAGCGCCTGACCCACACCCTCAGCCTGACCGAGGCCGTCGCCGGCCCGCTCACGGTCACCCTCAAGCTCTGGGGCCGAAGCCGGCTGCCGGGGACCACGTCTTTGGCCACCATCCGCTGGGATGGGGCCGAGATTGGAACCTGGAACTGGGGAGGCGGGGCCGAGCAGAGCTGGCCAGCCACGCTGAGCGGCCCCGGCGAACACGAGCTGGTGGTCGAGCTCCCCACGCCGGAGAACGGCTCGATAGACAAGCTCTGGCTCGACGGCCTTGGCGCCACCTTTCGCCGGACCCTCGTTCTGAAATCGCCGGGCATTAGCTGGGCAGCGGAAAACGAGCACGCCGCCATCGCCGGGGCCGAGGGCGCCCACCTCCTGGACGTGACCGAGCCCGCCGCCCCGCTCGACCTTGGCCTGGTCGCCGACCCGCAGATTCCGACTCGGCCGGGCCATCGCTATTGGCTGGGCATTCCCCACAAAGCTCCGCCGCCGGCCCGGCTCCGGCCCCTGACGGCCCTCGACTCGGCGGCGCTGGAGCAGGCCCAATACGTGATTGTGGCCCCTGAGCCTTTCTGGGCGGCGCTCCAGCCCCTGATCGACTATCGCCAGGGCCTCGGCGAAGCCATCCCGCAAGGGGAGGGCCTGAGCGTCGCCCGCCTGACGCCGACCCAGGTCTACGACGCCTTTGGCGACGGCCGGCCAGACCCCGAGACCATCCGGACCATGGTGAATCGCTTGCACGGGGCCGGAGAATTGCGCTATCTCCTCCTCGTCGGCGACGCGTCGGCCCGGCCGGGCGGCTACGCAGGCGGGGCAGGCGCCCTGCGGGTGGTCACCGCCCTGGTGCCTACCGCTCACCTGCACGAGACCCCGTCCGACCAGGCCCTGATCCTCGACGAGGGCGGCCGCCCCCTGGTCGCCGTGGGTCGTTTTCCAGCCCGAACGGCAGAAGAGGTCGAGGTCATGGTGGACAAGACGCTCCACTGGGAAGGGACTGGGCTTGCGGCTTCGATTTTGCTCAGCGACGACGAGCCCGACTTTGGCCAATTCGCCGACGACATGCTGGCCTACCTGCCTGCCCCTGCGGAACGTCTGGACGCCGCCGAGGAGGATGCGCGGGCCAAGATCTTGGCGCAAGTGGAAGACGAGGCGACCTGGCTAAACTACGTGGGCCACGGCAGCCTGGCCCTGTGGGGCGACGAAAAGGTCCTCCAGCGGGAGGACGAGTGGGCCGAGCCGGCCGTGGTGACCATCTGGGCCTGCCTGTCGGCCTATTTCGTCCATCCCACCCAGGACTCGATGGCCGAGGTGTGGCTGCGCTCGGGCCGGGGGGGCGCCGTGGCGTTCTTGGGACCCACGGGCGAGACCTATTTGTACCAGCAGCACCCGCTGGCTGAGACCTTCTACAAAGAGGTCCAGGCCGGACGGCCCCTGGGCGACGCCCTGCTGGCCGCCTGGCAGGATGCGGGTGAAGCTGAGCAAGACGCCGTGCGCAGCTTTCTGCTGCTGGGCGACCCCGCCCTCCGTCTCACACCCTGAGCATGGCCGGTCGCAGCCGCTACTCCCTGAGGCCTTATCCCCTCAGTTTCTACCTGGTCCTTGCAGCCAACCTCTTCTTTTTCACCGGTTTTCAATGGACCTTTGCCACGCTGCCCGGCTACGTCCAGGAGATCGGCGGCAACGCGGCGGCCATCGGCCTGGCCTTTGGACTCTTCAGCTTGAGCGCCGTAGCCGCCCGGCCGCTCGTTGGCTGGCTGGTGGATCGCTGGGGGCGCAAGCCGGTGCTCCTCGTCGGCGCCGCGGTTTTCGCCCTGTCGCCGGCCTGCTACGCGCTCCTGGGCACGCTCTGGCCCTTTCAGGTGATCCGCGTGTTCCATGGCGCGGGCATCGCCGCCTTTACCACGGCTTATACGACCCTGGTCGGCGACCTGGCCCCGCCGGCGCGGCGGGGGGAGGCCATTGGCCTCTCGGGGATCACCAATAACCTGGGGATGCTGTTCGCTCCGGCGCTGGGCGTCTACGTGGTCGATGCCTGGGGATATGCGCCGCACTTTTGGGTCTCGGCGGCAATTGGCGCTGTGAGTGTCGTCCTGCTCTTGCCCATCGTCGAGCCGGATCGGGAGCCGGTCGCTCAAACCGTTGCCTCAACCCCGACCCTGTTGCGCGTGCTGCGGCAGAGACCGGTATGGATTGCCTCCTTCGGCATCACCGGGCTGGCCGTGGCCTATGGCGCAATCCTGAGCTTTCTGGCCCCCTTTGCCGACGACTATCGGCTCACGGCCGCCGGTGGCTACTTTTCGACCTTTGCGGTTGCCATGATGCTGGCCCAGGCGTCGGCGGGTTGGCTCTCGGACCGGTTGGGCCGCCGGGCGGTGGCCGTCCCGGGGCTGGCCGTGGTCGTGGTATCCATGGTTGGCCTGGCCCTCGTGCGCAGCGACACAGGGCTGCTCCTTGCCGGGGCAGGTTTTGGCCTGAGCTGGGGGTTCGCCCGCGCCGGGCTCGACACCGCCGTAGTGGATGCGGTCACGGACAAAGCACGGGGCACGGCCGTCAGCGTGCTCTACACCATGTTCGACGTCGGCGTGGGAGCAGGGTCCTTTGGCCTCGGGATCGTCGCCCAGGCGCAGGGCTACGGCGCGGTCTTTTACGCGGCAGCCGTCTGGGCCGTCGTCGCCCTGGGCGGGTACCTTCTGTGGAGCCGTCGCCGCTAATCTCTCGCTGCTCAGTTCGAGTCCCCTGGCGACGGGCGGAATGACAAACAAGCGCAACCCCAGAGCGCGGCCGCGCCTGTTTGTGATCCTGCCCAGCCACTCGACGCCCTGCATTGTATCGCCAATTACTTTGAATGTCAGGGTATCATACCGCTCGTGGAACGGGCAGCCGCCACACAGACTCGATCATTAGCGTGGCCTGAATAGTCAACTAAAGCAAGTTCGCCAGTTCATCCATGATCTTTGTGATACTGGCAGTACGGCCATCGCCTTCTTCCTGTTTACTTTCGACCAGTTTGCGGAGGCGCCCTATCCCTGCCTGAATCGCTTCCTCAGTGGCCCCTTCTTGAAAGAGTTTGAAGAATGCCCGCCAGTGCTGAATCTGTATGCCGCGCAATTCTAGCTGACTCAATTCATCCAGATAGTCATCCATGATGCCCGTGCGCGAGACTCGGCCAAAATTGCCACCTGAATCAGCCACTGCATTGTCTACTATCTGGTCTTGCTTTTGGGGATAAGGAGCCACATCAGTGGGTGTTTTGATCTGCGTATTGAGTATGGTGCGCCTCAAATGCTGCCAATGCTAGTTTCTGTATTTGGCAGCAAAACGGGCCGAAAGCGCGAACGGGGTAAAGACTTGGGGCGAACCCGATATGACATTCGACAAGACCCAGGGAACGACCATGAGCAGATCTTGAACAGCGCACGCGGCGGGCGTAACCTGAAAACGGAAGCTTGGCTCTTCCTCTTTTGCCAATACATACCAGCCCTTGAGTTCGATTCCCAGGATGATGTCAGGTTCGACATCGTAGCTGCTGTAGCGTTTTAGCAAAACGTCAGGGAAGGTTTGGGCCTGGCGTATAAAGCCAAAAAGCTTGTAGCTACCGTCCGGATCCCAGACGGAGCGCATCTCGTTCAGAGTTTTTACCACATTGTCCTCAATCGTAGCACCCAGCGCAGCGTTCAGAGTAAAGATGTCAGTTGCAGATAGCCCTGATAGATCAGTCTCCGACTTGAAGTATAGGGGCAGCGCGTAAACTGCTTCCCGGACTCGCTTCCAAACTTTGTAGTGTTCCCAGTTCTTGTCAGGCACCTGCTCCGACGGGGCTTGAATGATGTTAGTAGACATAGTCCTCTAGCTCCTCCATTGCGAGTTGGCGAGTGTCATAGTCTTGCAGTCTTTGGACGGCAAGTTGATAGAATTCGGGATCGATTTCGGCGCTCAATGACTTTCTGCCGAGTCTATGCGCTGCTACCGCCCCTGTGCAGAGTCCGCCAAACGGTTCCCAGACCATATCCCCTTGTCCCAGATGTGGCAGCTTACGTACTGCCAGCCATGCTTCGCCAGGAGAGGATAAACATTGGCCCATCCAATTTCAGTATTCCAAAACCACAACGTGGTCAGGGGTGTTGCTGCCCGAGACCAAGCTGCGATATGCGGTTCGTACCACTCGGGCAGCGCTTCAGGTACAGGTGGATCGCCAGGAAAACCGGATATACCGTAGGGGCCATCGCACACGATGACGACCGGAAAATCCCAGGAAGAATAGAGTTCGGCCACATCGGCGTCATAAATTACGGAGTGATCTCGCCGGAATACTTGCATTCACCCTCCGATTTTGTTCGTTTCGCCGTGATGTTGGGCATAAAGCGGGCAGCCACCGCCACAGAGCACCTGGTCGGGGCAGTGATAGCACTTTTCCATCATGAAATCTCGATTGCGCAGGTAGCGGGCCAGTTCGTGCTCCCAGATGGCTTCCCAGGGGTCCGACAGGATGTTGCCCAGGGCCACGTAGTAGCTCTGGCAGGGGAGCACGTCGCCGTTGGGCTCGACGCACATGTTGTACTTGGCCGCCGTGCAGCCCTTGATGCCCAGCTCCAGGCCGGTGGGATCGAATTCACAATACTGGGTCGGCGTGTACCAGATGAGGCGGAGGTGGTGCTCCGTCGTCGCCGCCTTGACCCGCTCCAGGATCGGTTCCAGCGCGTCCTCGCGGATGCCGGTGCCCACGGCCACCGCCGACCCGGAAAAGATGAGGCTGTTGCAGCCAAAGGTGGGCACCCCCAGCGAGGCGACGAAGGCGATGGTCTCTTCGATGTCGCCCCCGTCCCGGGGGTTCACGTTCTCCGTCGTCATCGTCGTATTGGTCATCATGTATACGTCGGCGTCGACCACGGCCTTGATGCCCTCGACGGTCTCTTGCCAGGCCCCCTCGACGCCCACCATCCGGTCGTGCACGGCCGGGTCGTGGCTTTCCAGCGTGATCTGGATGTGATCCAGGCCGGCCAGCAGCAGCTCGTCCAGGTAGGCCCGGTCGCGCAGCTTGCGCCCGTTGGTCTGGAGGCCGGTGACGAGGCCCACATCCTCGGCGTATTGGACCAGCTCGACCAGGTCGGGGCGCAGCGTCGCCTCGCCGCCGGTGAAGGTCAAGTGAGGGATGCCCTGCTCCCAGCAGCGGTCGATGACGCGCTTCCACGCCTCCGTGGACATCGTCGGAAAGTCCTTGGGCCGCTCCACGTAGCAGTGGGGGCAATCGTTCTGGCAGCGGTAGGTGAGGGCCAGGTCCATGCGGTAGGGGGCCGACAGCTCGGCGCTCATGGGGTCGATACGCTCCACGTCGAGGTAGGTGACGGGGCAGACCTCCTCGCCGGCCTGGGCGATGTTGGTGATCGTCTCTTGCAGCTCCTCGAAATCGGCCCGGGCCGTGTCGGGGCTGACGTCGTAGCGGCGCGAGACCTCCCGGGCGACCTCGGCCGCCGTTTTCTCCTCCAGGTAGAGCTTGGCGTGCTCGGTGGCCGTCTGGTTGAGGTGCAGCACCCGGGCGGCGTTGATGAGCAGCACGCCGCGCCCATCCTTCTCGACGCGCAGGTGCAGGCGGTATTGCTGCAGCGCGTCGGGCGGCGTCTGGTAGGAGTAGATGCCCGGCTTCAAAGGCTCGTAGGGCTCGAACCAGCTCTTCACTCGCTCCAAAATCGTCATGCTTGTCCCTCTCTTGCTTTCTTCCACAGATCCCGATACGCGCTTGCCACAGAAGGGTCGAGGCGATCCGCCAGCTCCAGGGGCAGATCCCGGCGGACGATGAGGTCCTGCACGTCGGCCAGGTCGCGCAAGCGGTGCGGAGCACTCGTCCCCGAGGCCAGTTTCAGCTCAATGAGTGGTTCGAGGACCACCACGCGGATGCCCTTGACCTCCACAGTCACCCCCGGCGCTCCCGGATCGGGGAAGGCAACGGGCTTGGGCAATCCGTTGCCGGGATATTCGCCGGTCGCCACGATTTCGATA
>CAYLZO010000162.1:0-12356 GCA_964387775.1 uncultured Anaerolineaceae bacterium | reverse complement strand
GACGTACTCGTCGTCGTCAAACGTGGTCAGGGCAATGACGCGGCACTCGGGCTGGACGGCCCGCAGGCGGCGCGTGGCGGCCACGCCGTCGAGCAGCGGCATGCGCAGGTCCATCAACACCACGTCAGGTCGCAGCCGGGCGGCCTCGCGCAGCGCCTCCTCGCCGTCGCCGGCCTCTCCGATCACCTCCAGGTCAGGTTGTGACGAGAGCAGCGTGCGCAGCCCCTCGCGGAATAGGGTTTGATCATCCACCAGCAAGATCCGAATGGCCTGCCTTGAGCGAAGCCGAAGGGTTCGTCGGCTCATCCCGGCACCTCCACGTGCAGCATGAATCCTTCTCCCGGCGCGGTGCGGATCTCTACCCGGCCGCCCAGCAGGTGCACCCGCTCGCGCACGCCCAGCAGACCAAAGCCGCCGTCCGCTTCCACAGTCCCCACGCCGTCATCCCACATCGTCAGCGTCACCAACCCGGCACCGTAGTCCAATGTGACGCCAGCCTGGCTGGCCTGGGCGTGTTTGCGTACGTTGGTCAGCCCCTCCTGGGCAGCCCGAAAGAGGGCCTGTTTGACCGCCGGCGAGAGGGAGCGCGGCGATCCCGTCACCACCAGATCGGTGGGCAGGCCGGCCCGGCGGCACTCGTCCGCCGCCGAGGCCAGGGCCTCCGGCAGGGAGCGGTCCTCCAACGGCGAGGCGCGCAGAGCGGCCACCGAGCGACGGACCTCGGCCAGTCCCTCCTGAGTGAGTGTTTGCGCTACGCCCAACGCGTCAAGGACCTGATGCGGCTGATCGTCCAGGAAGGTGCGCGCCGCCTCCAGGTGGATGTGGATCGCGGTCAAGTGATGGCCCAGACTGTCGTGGATCTCGCGGGCCAGGCGGTTCCGCTCCTGGACCGTGGCCAGGTCCTCCACCTGGACGGCGTACTCACCCAGTCGTTGGTGGGCCTCGCCCAGGCGGCGGTGGGCTTCATCCAGCGCGGCCCGCGCCTGGCGCTCGCGCACGACCACCTCGGAAAACAACAGGACAAAGACGATGGCCATCGCAAACTCGAGGGCGGCCCAAAAGGTATCGGCGGCGACCGCCTCGGCCTGGACCAAGCCGGAGGCGAGCAAACGTGCTGGCAAGAGGCCGGGCAAGGCAATGATGGCCACCAGAAGCAAGCACACGACCAGCGTCCCGCGCCGGGGCAGCTCGATGCTCTGGCTGGCCAGGGGCAGCAGCAGCAGCCAGGCGCTGCCATAGCCCCAATAGACGATAAAGGCGCCAAGGGCGAGCTGGGCGCCAAAGTAGCCCAGCGCCGCGCCGGGCGACCTGCCTCGTTCCGATCCGGCCCGAGGTTGGGTCCACATCCGCCAGCCATAGATGCCGACCAGGATGTAACCCAGGCTGGCCGCCGCCAGGGCCACGTACTCGCCCAGGTGTAGCACACCCGGCGGCAGCGTGAAGGCGAACACCAGGTCGATGACGACCAGCACGGCCAGGAGCAGGTCGCCGGCGAGGCCCAGGTTCAATGTGCGTGCAACGATTGCGCTCATCGTTTCTCCCCCGGCTCCATCACAGCTCACCATTGGCGGGGCTTGCCCGCCTGAGCATTATAGCCGATTTTGTCTCCAAGCTCAAGGGGATGTGAATCGCTATCGCTGACTACACAACGGCGCCCATCTGTGCTATACTGATAGCATAGATTTGATGGGTCAGCCATCAAAGACTCGAAACTCGGCAAAGGACAAGAGAACCCTGCGATGAACTTGATGCTACACGGAAGCTGGCACAGCAACGTCTTTTTTGTCTGGGGCGAGGCGTCAGAGCCGGCTCCGCGACCGCGCGGGCGCAAGCCGCGCATCCCGCCGCATCCCCACGCCGCGCCGCCGGACGCGCTGCGAACGACGTTGGCCCGCCTGGTGCCCCACCTCGACGGGGCTAACACCTCCCTGACGACACGGACGATCCTGCTGTCCTCGTCGGCGGAAGCGCCGCTGCTGCCACCCTGGCTGGTCGCAGACCAGGCCGAGCCGGCAGAAGCCGGGCCGCGCCTCTCGCCCTGGAAGGTGAGCGGCCTGGCCTTGGACGTGCTTTCGGCGCTGGATCTGCTGGTCGCCCTGCCAGCCGGTTCCGCGAGCGGTCGTCAATGGGGCGCCGATCTGCGCTACTGGAGCCTGGTCGCCAAGCTGGGGCTGGAGCTGCTGGCCCAACACAAATACCTGCCAGGCATGATCGAAAATGAGGGGCAATACCGCGCCGCCTGGCTGCCGGTGTTGAGCGATCCCAACGACCGGGCGCGGCTGCGGGCGTTGGCCCAGGCCATGCCCCCGGTTTGCCGGGCATTGTTCGATGGGGACGCAGCACCCGAGGCGGGCGCGGCGCACCTGCCCCACGCCCTCCTGGACGATTTCCTCAAGCACCTGGTCGACCGCGCCGTCCGCGACTGGGGCCGTGCCAGCCTGGACCGCCGCCGAAAAGCGCCGCAGGGTGTGACCGGAGCCTGGTGGTCGGCCCTGTGGAGCGACGACAACCAAATTGAGGTGCCCATCTCACAGCGCCGCGACCCTTCGGACCTCTCAGGGCAAGGCCTGGCCCGCTTCTTCGACGACTGGCAGGCCTGGATGGGCCAGCTCCGGGGCGAGGCCGAGGCCGCCTTCCGCCTCTGCTTCCGGCTGGAACCGCCGGAGGTGGATGCTGAGACCGGGCAGGTGCGCACCCCCGACTGGACGGTGCGCTACCTGCTCCAGGCCAGCGACGATCCCAGCCTGCTGGTTCCCGCCGAACAGGTGTGGAGCGCCCGGGGCGGCACGCTGCGTTTTCTCAACCGCAAATTCGAGGGCGCCCAGGAGCGGCTGCTAGCCGGGCTGGGGCTGGCCGGCCGCCTCTTCCCGCCGATTATGAGGAGTCTGCGCACCGCCCGCCCCGAAGCCTGCCCCCTGACCGTGGATGAAGCCTACGCCTTCCTGCGCGAGGTCGGCGCCCTGCTCAAGGGCAGCGGCTTTGGCGTGCTGGTGCCGCCCTGGTGGGACAAGCCCGGCGCGCGGCTGGGCGTGCGGGCCAAGCTCAAAACCGAGGCTACCGTCGCAGACGGCATCGTCGGCAGTGGCATCCTCAGCCTGGACTCGCTGGTCCGCTTCGACTGGGAGCTGGCCCTGGGCGACGAGCCCCTGAGCCACGAAGAGTTCGAGCGGTTGGCGGCGCTGAAAATGCCCCTGGTCCAGGTGCGCGGCCAGTGGGTATTGCTCCAGCCTGAGCAGATCGAGGCGGCCATCGCCTTCTGGGAGAAAAAGCGTAAACGGCACGAGATGCTGCTGCGCGACGCCCTGGGCCTGGCCCTCGGCGCCAGCGACCAGGTCGACGGGCTGCCGCTGCACGGCGTCGAGACCTCCGGCTGGCTGGACGACCTGCTGGCCGAGTTGCGTGCCGGCGACCACCTGGCCGAGCTGCCGCCGCCCGAAGGCTTTGTCGGCCAGATGCGGCCCTACCAGGTGCGCGGCTACTCGTGGCTGGCCTTCCTGCGCAAGTGGGGGCTGGGCGCCTGTCTGGCCGACGACATGGGCCTGGGCAAAACCATCCAGGCCATCGCCTTGCTGTTGGGCGAGCGGGCCGCCGCCGAGAACGGACTCGGCCCGGCGCTCGTCATCTGCCCCACTTCGGTGGTCGGCAACTGGCAGCGCGAGATCCGGCGCTTTGCCCCCGGGCTGCGGGTGATGATCCACCACGGCGGTGACCGGGCCAGCGGTGAAGAATTCCTGGCCGTCGCCGCCGAGCACGACGTGATCATCAGCACCTACGGCCTGGCCCGCCGCGACGTGGACGACCTGGCCCAGGTGCAGTGGAGCGACGTCATCCTCGACGAGGCGCAGAACATCAAGAATCCCCAGGCCAAACAGACCCAGGCCGTGCGGCGCTTGCCGGCCGCCAACCGCGTCGCCCTGACCGGCACGCCGGTCGAGAATCGCCTGTCGGAGCTGTGGTCGATCATGCACTTTCTGAACCCCGGCTTTTTGGGCTCCCAAGCCGGCTTTCGCCGCGACTTGGCCCTGCCCATCGAGCGCTACCAGGATCGCGATGCCACCCGGCGCCTCAAAAGCCTGGTCGGGCCGTTCATCCTGCGCCGGGTCAAGACCGACCCGAGCATCATCCAGGACCTGCCCGACAAGCTGGAGATGAAGGTCTATTGCAACCTGACCGCCGAACAGGCCACGCTCTACGAGGCGGTGGTCAACGAATCGCTGGAGCGCATCCAGTCGGCGGAGGAGGGCATCGAGCGGCGGGGCGTGGTGCTCGGCGCGCTGACGCGGCTCAAGCAGGTCTGCAACCACCCGGCCCAGTTCCTGGGCGATGGCTCGGCGCTGCCGGGCCGCTCGGGCAAGCTGGACCGCCTGGGCGAGATGCTGGAGGAGGCGCTGTCGGTCGGCGACCGGGCGCTGGTTTTCACCCAGTTCGCCGAAATGGGCCACATGCTGCGGGCGCACCTGCAGTCGCTTTTTGGCGTCGAGGTGCTCTTTCTCCACGGCGGCACGCCGCAGAAGCAGCGCGACCGGATGGTGGCCCGCTTCCAGGCCTGCACCGAGCGAAGCGAACGTGCCAGCGGCAGCGACGGGCCACCTATCTTTTTGCTGTCGCTCAAAGCCGGCGGCACGGGCCTGAACCTGACGGCAGCCAACCACGTCTTTCACTACGACCGCTGGTGGAACCCGGCCGTCGAGGACCAGGCCACCGACCGCGCCTTCCGCATCGGCCAGACGCGCGACGTGCAGGTCCACAAGTACCTGTGCGCCGGCACCCTGGAGGAGCGGATCGACGAGCTGATCGAGAGCAAAAAGGCGCTGGCCCGCAGCGTCATCGGCGCCGGCGAAGCGTGGCTGACCGAGTTGAGCACCGACGAGCTGCGGGATCTGATGAGCCTGCGGAAGGAGTGAGCAATGGCCAAACGGCGCAAGAGTTATTATGACAACTATTGGCCGAGTTACGAGTACACGCGCCCCATCGACGTCGAGGATGGCATCAAAGCCAGGAGCAAGCGGGGCAAGTTTGTCAAGAATTGGTGGGCCGACCGCTGGATCGCGGCCCTCAAGCCGCTGATGGACTCGGCGCGGTTGAGCCGGGGGCGCAGCTACGCCCGGCGGGGGCAGGTGATGGACATCGACGTCAAACCCGGCCAGGTCAGTTCGCGGGTGCAGGGTTCGCGAAGCACACCCTACAAGGTCAAGATCCAGCTCCAGCCGCTCAGCGACCGCCAATGGCAGACGGTGCTCCACACCCTGGCCGAACAGGCCATCTTTGCCGCCCAGTTGCTCAACGGCGAGATGCCGCCCGACGTGGAAGAGGTCTTTCAGGCGGTCAAAGTACCGCTCTTTCCCGCCAAACGGGGCGACCTGACCACCGCCTGCTCCTGTCCCGACTGGGCCAATCCCTGCAAACACGTCGCCGCCGTCTACTACCTGCTGGGCGAACGCTTTGACGAGGACCCCTTTCTGCTCTTTGAGCTGCGCGGGCGGAGCCAGGAGCAGGTCATCGCCGCGCTGCGCGAGCGCCGGGCCGCCGAGGCGGAGCCCACCCCGCCGGCCTACGTCCCTGAGGCGGTAGAAGCGGTAGAAGCGCCGTCCCTGGACGAGTGCCTGGAGACCTACTGGAACATTGGCGCAGGGCTGGAAAACCTGGCGTTTGACATCGCCTATCCAACGGTCGAGATGGCGCTGCTCAAGCGTCTGGGCGTGCCCAACCTGCCAGAGTGGGATGGGCCGAGTTTTCGCGCCCAACTGACGCGGGCCTATGACGGCGTGACGCTGCGCGCCATCCAGATCGCTTTTGCCGAGGCTCCAGGAGCGGGCGAGACAGAGGAACAGGAGTAAACCATGCCCAATGATCCGGGCGTTTACGACTGCTGTCACCGCTCTGCGCGAGCGGGGACTCGACGAGGTGGCTGCAACGAGGCGCATGGTCGTTCTGCTCGACCCCAGGCTCCTCTCCGAGCAGTCGCCCTTCCGCGGACCACTGCTAATCCTATACCGGGACCCGGTCAGCCCTGAGGCCGCCGAGGAGCTTCTGGGCGCCAGCCATCGAGCAGGCGGGCCATATCCCCCTGTTCGTGCCCCACGTCCACGAGCGTCCGCCGCTTTCGGCGCTTATCAACGGACAAACCACGCTGCAGCAACTGGTCGAGGGCTTTGCTCGGGCCGACGTATCGCCCACCACCGATGACCGCCCCTTCTTCTACGAGGTATTTGTTTACCGCACCAACCCTAGAACCACTGAAAACACTGAAGGCTCTGATTTCACTGAACGCCCTGTCTGACTCCAATCTGCTCTCGGAGGCTGTCTGAGAATCCCATCGAAGAGAAACCGGGCGCATGGCTCAATACGCGCCCTGGGGAGGCTACTCGGCCGGCGCCCTCTGAGCGTTACAGTTCGCCGGATGCGGATAGCTATTCTCCTGATGGAGACAGGCGCTCAGTGGCCTCAGCATTTTCAGTGTCTCAGTGGTTCAATGGCGCGGCGGCACAAGCCCGCAACCCGGTAAACAAATACTCTACGAGTTCCGGCGTGGGCTGCCAGAGGTCCTGCGCCAATTGTTGGCTGTGTTGGGCGGGGCGCATGTAGCAGTTGGGGGGGAGCGTCGCCAAGAACGAAAATGCACCTGCGGTACAGCTTTCCCCCTCCCCCAGCCCCTCCCCCAAGGGAGGGGGGCAAGCTCCCTCTCCCCCCTGGGGAGACACGTCGTTAGGGTCTTGGCCGGGTTGGGGTGAGGGGGGGGACAACTCTAGCCTCCCCCCCCAAGTCTTACATACGCCCCACGACGATCAACGTGTCCGAACCGGTATTTCAGCAGGCCAAAATCAAGGCTCTGCACCAGGAGGTGACCGTTTCCGAAGTGATCCGCGAGCTCTTGGCCCGTTGGGTGGCCGACGAGATCGAACTCAGCTCAGGCGATCGCGCCCGTGACCGGCAGGTGGCTCTGGCCCGGGCGGCGCGCGGCATGTGGGCCGACCGCGACCCGGACGCCTTCCTGGCTGCCAGCCGGGAAGGGCTGTCGGAGCACGACGAGGAGCTGAACCATGCCCGCCTGGATGCTTGATACAGTCGCCCTCATCGACTATTACCACGGCCGGCCGGGCGTGCTCCCCTACCTGAACGCGATCCTGGACGAGCAAGCCGCGGGCGCGTTTTCGACCATCACCGAGCTAGAGTTGTGGCAGGGTATCCGCCCCGGCGAGGAAGAGCGGCACGAAGCCATGCTGGCCTTGCTGGAACGGGTGCCTCTCGACGGGGCCATTGCTCGCCGGGCGGGGCGCCTGCGGCAGCAGTTCGGGCTGGACCGGCTGACGCTGCCCGACGCGGCCATCGCCGCCAGCGCCGATCTCGGTGGCTATACACTGCTCACCCGCAACACCCACGACTTTGCCCTGGCAGATGTGCTGGCCGTCGAGTTTTACAGCAATGAGCCGTGATCCGTGAAGGAGAAAGGGTACGATGCGTTTTCTAGCCTGGCACGTGGATCGTTTCGAGTGCCGCATCACCGAGCGAGGGCGCTCGCCGCTGGTGGAGGAGTACGACGACCCGGCGACCGTGGCCGAGGAGGTCCTGCTGATGCTGGCCAGCGTGGAAAAGAAAGACGGCATCGTTTCAAATCGCTAAAGTAGAAGCTTTACACTTTCCGAGTGGAGCGCCTGTTTTTTGAAAAGATACGCTGGAGCCTCCCCCGCTCCCTG
Source organism: uncultured Anaerolineaceae bacterium (assembly GCA_964387775.1). GTDB lineage: Bacteria > Chloroflexota > Anaerolineae > JAAYZQ01 > JAAYZQ01 > CAYLZO01. The sequence goes on along the minus strand of CAYLZO010000162.1, from coordinate 4,662 downwards.
CTGCTCTATCTTGTCAAAGTCGGCTGGATAGAGTCAGCAACCACCGCATGACAGAAGTCATGGACATTGTGTGTACTCGGCAGTACAATGGGCGCATGGACGATATTTGACGTCTGGTTGCACAACCTGGCGACCAAGCCATTGCCAGGTGGCGTATCGGCCGCAGCGCTGGCCGCGGCCATGGGTGCTGCCCTGGTAGCCAAGGCGATGCGGGTCAGCCTGGAGAGTCGGTGCTCTCGCGCATTTTGGAGGAAGATCGTGAGCAAGAACATAGACAACTCGACGTTCAGGAAAGCAAAGCTCAAAGAACTCATTCTCAAGCTTCACGCCGGAGAGCCGCAGGAAAGCGTCCGGCAAGAGCTGGTCCAAACGCTGGGCGCCATTCCCTATGGCGAGGTCGTAGAGGTCGAACAGGAACTCCTGGAGGAAGGGCTGCCCCAGGAAGAGCTGCTCAAGCTGTGCGATGTCCACTCAGCCGTGCTGGAGGGTAACGTCGATCTCGGCGCGTCCAGGTCGATTCCCGAGGGCCACCCCATGGACGTCCTCGTCCACGAAAATAGGGCGCTGGCCGCTGTGATCAAAGAGGCCAACGCGCAACTTGGCGCCCTGGGCGAGATCGACGACGCCGGGCTGCCGGCCGCCGTCCTCAGGCTGATCGGGCTGTTCAACCAGCTCATCGACGTCGACAAGCACTACCAACGCAAGGAATACCTGCTTTTCCCCTACCTGGAACGGGCTGGGCTCGCCGGCCCGCCCAAGGTCATGTGGGGCAAGCACGACGAGATCCGGGATCTGCTCGAGGGCAGCCTCGAGGTTCTGAGAACGCCGGGCATCACCCAGGACGACCTGCTGGCCGCGGCCGAGATCGTCTTGCAGCCGGCCGTCAAGGGCGTCGCCGACATGATCGTCAAGGAGGAAGAGATCCTCTTCCCCATGCTCATGGACGCCCTCTCTGACGGCGACTGGTACGAAATTCAGAGGCAGACGCCGGAATTCGGCTACTGCCTGTACGATCCCCCGGCAGAGTGGGCGCCACCGGGGCTCGAAACAGCCCCCCCTGACGCCCTACAACGGCAGGACGGCCGGATCCAGTTGCCTTCCGGAAGCTTTTCCGTCGAGGAGCTGCAGGCGGTTCTGAACACCCTGCCGGTTGACATTACCTTTGTGGGCAACGACGACAGGGTCAAGTACTTTTCCCAGAGCAGCGAGCGGATCTTTCAACGGAACCGGGCCATCCTCAACCGCGACGTGCGCCACTGCCATCCGCCCGCCAGCGCCCACATCGTCGACAAGATCCTGGAGGATTTCAAGAGCGGCCAGCAGAGCCGGGCGCCCTTTTGGATCAACTTGCGTGGCCGGATGATCCACATCGAGTACTTTGCCCTCCGCAACGACGAAGGCGAGTATCTTGGCACCCTGGAAGTCTCCCAGGATCTGACCGGCTACCGGGCGCTGGAAGGCGAACAGCGCATCCTGTCCTACGCGTAGGGGAGGCCAGACATGCCCGAACTCGTCATCGCGCCCAAGACCAAGATCGCCGAGCTGATCGACGCCTTCCCAGAACTGGAACGAATCCTGATCGACTATGTGCCCGCCTTTGAGAAACTCAGGAACCCGATTCTGCGCAAGACCGTGGCCCGGGTTACGACCTTGCAGCAAGCGGCCGCCATCGGCAATGTGCACGTGGAGGATCTGATCAACCGCCTCAGAGCCGAGGTGGGACAGGACCTCTTTTCCGGCGAATCCGCGGCCGCCTATAACACGGACCGGCCTGACTGGTTTTCCGAGGCCCGGGTCGTGGCCGAGTTGGACGCAAAAGGCATGCTGGCGGCGGGGGAACAGCCCGTCAACCAGGTGATCGCCGACCTGCAAGCCCTGGACCCGGGCGACATCTACAGGCTCGTCGCCCCCTTCCTGCCCGCCCCACTGGTGGACAAGGCCTCCAGCCTGGGCATATCCCACTGGATCACGCGCCAAGACGACGGAGGATTCGCCATCTACTTCTGTCGAGAGTAGAAAGGGGTCAAAGATGCACAACTTGCACCTGGTCGATGGGCTGCGCAAGGAGCCGATCCGCCCGCTGCGGGACAAGGCGTCTCTTGGCAGGCGGCAGAAAGGAGGTGGACAAGCACTACTCAGAACCGTGCGTGGACTCTAGTCCACGCTGAGCGATCACCCGGACAAAGGAGTACCATTTTCAAGGAGGAGGTTGCCATGCATCTCACAGACATCGTCTGGTGGGGCTACACGGCCTTTGTGGCCATCCTGGCCCTGTTCATGTTGTTTTTCGCCTACAAGGTGCGCGAGAAGGAGGAATAGCCATGGACCACAGAGAGCGAAACTGGCTGTTCGTCCTGATCGGCGTGTTCCTGGTGTTCAACGTCGTCACCCTCTCGCCGCTGATACCCTGGCAAAAGTGGCTGCTCTGGTCCAAGCCGACGCCCGACCGGACCGTCCACGTCGAGTTCGGTGATTACGAGATCCGGTTGCCGGCAGAAGGCATCGAGGTCAAGGTCGGCGAGTACGTCGAGTTCGTCGCCACGTCCACCGACGTGACCTACGGCCTGGGCGTGTTCCGCAAGGATGGCAGCATGGTCTTCCAGGAGCAGGTGCTGCCCGGCCGCGAGAACCGCATCGTCTGGAAGTTCGACGAGGTGGGCCTGTACGACGTGCGCTCCACCGAATATTCCGGCCCCCGCCACTCCGAAATGCACGTCCCCGACGCCATCCGCGTGACTCAATGAGGAGGAGATAGGACATGATCAAAATCGGTTGGACTGAAAAGTGGACGCTGCGTTTTGCCGTGGTTGCCCTGCTGTTCCTGGCGTTGTCGGGGTTCGAGGGCATGTTGATGCGCACCCAGCTCTACGACCAGGAGGCACTGCACGGCATGGAGGCGGCGCTCAACACCCTCCGTCCCGGCGTCGCCAACCCGACCACTGAGGAGCTGTACTATTCGATGCTGACGGCTCACCCCATCGTCGGCGTCTACGGCTTTATCTACATGGCCGTCTTTGGCGCCTTTTACTTCCTGGTGCCCTACCTGCTCGACAAACCCATCAAACACAAAAAGCTGGTGCCAACCAACTTTTGGTTGCAAATCGTTGGGGTGATGATCTGTTGGAGCGCTGGCTTTTTTGGTCTTTTCAACTCGCTCTACACCCTCTACTGGCCGCTGCCGGTCAGCTACGACCGGACGCCGATGCTGGGCAGCATTTTCTTCATGGTCGGCGCGGCGCTGATCATGGTCAACATCCTGATCTTTGCCTTCAACATCTTCAAAACGGTGCTCAGCAAGAGCGACGAGCGTCCCTACAGCTTTTTCCAGTTCCTGCGCTCGGCCTTTGGCATCCCGCGCCTGCTCAAGCTGTTCGGCAAGGAGGACAAGAACGCGCCCAATCTGGACTATAACGGGCTGCCGGTGTTCATCGTCGCCGTGGGGCGCGGCTCGATTGATACCGTCATCAACGCCATCGTGCTGCTCACTGCCGGGGCGCTGATCCTGGTCTATGGCCTGTTCGCCCTGTTCGGCTCGGCCCTCGACCCGGGCGCGGTGGACGCCTTGCTCTACAAGAACTGGTACTGGTGGGGGCTGGACATGGTAGCCGACGGCAACGCCCTGATCTACACCGCCGGCGTCTGGTACCTGCTCATCCCGCTGTTGACCGGCCGCGAGCTGTTTGGGGCCAACGTGGTCAAGACGGTGATCATGGTCGACTTGCTGGTGTCGATGGGCGTCTGGAGCCACCACCTGCTGGGCGACACCTCTCAGCCGATGGTCATGCGCCTGCTGTCGGGCCAGTTCATCACCTGGGGCGAGTTTTTCACCATGGGCCTGACCATCTTTGCCTCGCTGATGACCGTCTGGCTGGCGCGGCCGGTCAAGATGTCGCCGGCCCTCAAATTTGCCCTGGGCTCGATGTTTGGCTTTATGATGGGCGGCGTGGCCGGCCTGATCCAGGCCAACGTCGGGCTGAACCTGGTCTTTCACAACACCCAGTGGGTCGTCGCCCTGCACGCCCACACCTTCCTCATCACCGGCGTGGGCACGATGCTGTTCTCGGTGCTCTACGCCCTGGTGCCGATGCTGACCAAGCTGGAGTTCAAGAGCAAGGGCCTCATCAACGCCCACTTTTGGCTGTGGATGGTCGGCTCGGTGGTCATGGCCTACGCCATGGGCATGGCCGGGTCGCAGGGGATGCTGCGCCGCACTTTTTACGAGGGCGGCCAGTTCCAGGCCTACACCCTGGTGGCCATTATCGGCGGGGCGCTGGTCAGCCTGGGCTTCCTGGCCTTCCTGGGCAACCTGGTGGGCACGCTGGGGCTGCGCAACGTGCTGGGCATCGTCCTGCCCGAACGCTGGCTGGAAAAGCGGCAACTCGTTCCGGCAGAGGCATAAACATCGCCAGACTGTTGTGAATCGGCTGGCCCACCCAGGCCGCCATCCCGGTCTGGGTGGGCGCCGTTCGGCGGCCGTCAGTTCTGCTTGACTGGTCTGGGATCAGTCGCCCCTTCTGCTCCAGCGGCGTCGTCAGCGCCCAGAACGCGCCGAAATCGTCGAGCAGCGAGTGCGCCAGCGACACGTCCACGTGGGCGGCCGGGCGCAATTGGGCCATCCCCCGCTCGAACTCCAGCCTGGCCCGCTCGTAGCGGTCGCGGCTG
>CAYLZO010000161.1:11451-12358 GCA_964387775.1 uncultured Anaerolineaceae bacterium | reverse complement strand
CGCCGCCGGAGAGCGTCGTCGCCGGCTGGCCCAGGCGAATGTAGCCCAGGCCCACGTCGGACAGGGTTTTCAGCTTTTTGCGGATGCGGGGCACGTTGGAAAAGAAATCGAGGGCCTCGTCCACGGTCATGTCCAGCACGTCGGCGATGTTGCGGTCCTTGTAGCGGATCTCGAGCGCCTCGCGGTTGTAGCGCCGGCCGTGGCAGACCTCGCACGGCACATAGACGTCGGGCAGGAATTGCATCTCGATCTTGATGATGCCGTCGCCGCGACACGCTTCGCAGCGGCCGCCCTTGACGTTAAAGCTGAAGCGCCCCGGCTTGTAGCCCCGCGCCTTGGACTCGGGCAGGCGGGCAAAGAGTTTGCGGATGGGCGTGAACACGCTGGTGTAGGTCGCCGGGTTGGAGCGCGGCGTGCGGCCGATGGGGCTCTGGTCGATGTTTACGACTTTATCGACGTGCTCCAGCCCCAGCAGCACGTCGTGCTTGCCCGGCTTGGCCTTGGCCCGGTAAAAGTACTGGTTCAGCCGCTTGTAGAGCACCTCGACGACCAGGCTGCTCTTGCCCGAGCCCGACACGCCCGTCACGGCGATGAACTTGCGCAGCGGGAAGCGGATGGTCACGTCCTTCAGGTTGTTCTCGGCGGCGCCTTCGACCACCAGGAACTTGCCGTCGCCGGGGCGGCGCGCCTCGGGCACCGGGATCTCGCGGTCGCCGCGCAGGTAGGTGGCCGTCAACGATTCCTCGCAGCGCAAAAACTCGGCGAACGGCGCCGAGTAGACGACCTCGCCGCCGTGCTCGCCGGCCCCCGGCCCGAGGTCGAGGACCCAGTCGGCGGCGCGCATCGTCTCCTCGTCGTGCTCGACGACGATGACCCTGTTGCCCAGATCGCGCATGCCCAGCAGGGT
>CAYLZO010000161.1:0-11441 GCA_964387775.1 uncultured Anaerolineaceae bacterium | reverse complement strand
CACGGGGGTGCAGGCCGATGCTCGGCTCGTCGAGGATGTAGAGCACGCCCATCAGCCGCGAGCCGATCTGCGTCGCCAGGCGGATGCGCTGCGCCTCGCCGCCCGACAGCGAAGACGCCTGGCGGTCGATGGTCAGGTAGTCGAGGCCGACGTTGGCCATAAACGACAGCCGGTCATAGATCTCTTTGAACACCTGGCGAGCGATGGTCCGCTGCCGGTTGGTCAGTAGCGAGTTGCCGGTTACAAGTTGCAAGTCGTCACCTGCCACTTGTGCCTTGTCACTTGTGCCTTGCAACTTGCCACTTGTGCCTTGCAACTTGCCTATCCAGTGCAGTGCCTCGGTGACCGACATGCGCGTCACCTCGTCGATGGCCCGGTCGGCCACGGTCACGGCCAGCGCCTCGGGCTTGAGGCGGCGCCCCCGGCAGATGGGGCAGGCCCGCTCGGCCATGTAACGCTCGACGTCCTGCTTGGCCCGGTTGGACGAGGCCTCGCGGTGGCGGCGCTGGAGGTTGGGGATGACGCCCTCAAAATGGGTAGTGTAGGTCCGATCCGCGCCCCCCGCCGTCTTGTAGTGGAGCGTCACCTTCTCGCCGCGCCGCCCGCCGCGCAGCAAAAAGTTGACCTGGCTGGGCAACAGCTCGCGGACCGGGACGTCCATGGGAATATCCTGCTGCTCACAGACCGCTTCGAGCAGTTGGCGATAGTAGCTGTCGCCGGCCCGCTCGCGGGTCCAGGGCTCGATGGCCCCCTCTTTGAGCGACTTGCTCCGGTCGGGGATGATCAGGTCGGGGTCCATCTGCAGCTCGGTGCCCAGGCCGGTGCAGGCCGGGCAAGCGCCGTGGGGGCTGTTGAACGAGAAGGTGCGCGGCTCGATCTCGGGCAGGCTGACGCCGCAGTGGACGCAGGCGAAATGCTCGGAAAAGAGGTGGTCGCGGGGGAACTCGCGATCGGTGACGTCGGCGACCTTCATCACCCCGCCGCCCAGGCGGATGGCCGTCTCCACCGAGTCGGCCAGGCGGGTGCGGTCCATGTCGGGACGGACGATGAGGCGGTCGACGACGGCCTCGATGGTGTGCATCTTGTAGCGGTCCAGCTCGATCTCGTCGTCCACGTCGCGGACCTCGCCGTTGACGCGCACGCGCACGAATCCCAGCTTTTGCACGTCCTCGAACACCTTGCGGTGCTCGCCCTTGCGGTCCTTGATCAGCGGCGCCAGGAGGAGGATGCGGCTGCCCTCGTCCATCTCCTGGATGGCCTCGACGATTTGGCCCACGGTCTGCTGATGGACCTCGCGGCCGCAGTTGGGGCAGTGGGGCACGCCGACGCGGGCGTAGAGCAGGCGCAAATAGTCATAGATTTCGGTCACGGTGCCCACCGTCGAGCGCGGATTGCGGCTGGCGCCCTTCTGGTCGATGCTGATGGCCGGGCTGAGGCCGTCGATCTGGTCCACGTCGGGCTTTTGCATCTCGCCCAGGAACTGCCGGGCATAGGCCGACAGCGACTCGACGTAGCGCCGCTGGCCCTCGGCGTAGAGGGTGTCAAAGGCCAGCGACGACTTGCCCGAGCCCGACAGCCCAGTGATGACGATCATCTTGTCGCGGGGCAGCTCGACGTCGATGTCCTTCAGATTGTGGACGCGGGCGCCGCGAATGACGATCTTTTTCGGCTCGACGACGTCCACCGCGTATTCGCGGCCGGAGACAAAGTGGGTCGCCGGCTCGATTTTCTCTTCTTTGGTCTTGACTAGGTCCAAGGCCTGTCCTTCCTGTGATCCATTCGATAGCGCTGCTCCGGCGCAACGCGGGGCAGCAGCCCTACATTATATCACGGAAAGGAGGCGCGACAAAAAAAGAGCAGCGGATTCGCGGAATGAACGGATTCGATCCGCGCATTCCACCAATCCATTGTTCTCACCCCGGATGCCCCGGCGACGGCATGCAGATGATCTCCTGGAAGCGCAGGTCAAAAAATGCCTGGGCGTGGGCCGGCCGGAGCACGACGGCCGTGTCGGCGCCGCGCCCCGTCCCGGCGACGGCGACGACAGGCGCGTCGGTGCGGACCAGGCCGGCGTCGGCGGCCATCAGCGCCATCTCGGCGGCGACCTTGACGCCCTCACAAAACGTGCGCAGGGTGAAGGCCATGATCTCGTCCACCTCGTAGGTGCCCAGCTTTTTGCGCACGGCGCGGCCCACGCCGCCAAAGGCGTGGGTGGCGGTCAGGATCGTCGCCCCGGCGGCCTCAATGGCGGCCCGGTGCTGGGCGGCCAGCTCCTGGGTGTCGGGCTGGCGAAAGCCGGCCGAGTGCGTCACGACGATGACGTCCAGGCCGTGCAGCGCCTGCGCCGCCTGGAGGCCGGTGGCGCCGCTGGTGGTGGCGACGAGAACCTGGCCGATGCCCAACGCCTCGGCGCGGGTGCGGGCCAGTTCCAGGGTCCGGTCCGTGTTGGCCGGGCCGGTCTGCGTGAATAGGATTCCAGGGGCAACGATTTCGGGCATTTCCATCTTCTCCTTGTGTGCTGAAGATTCTTCTTGAACATAGACCGGAACACAAAGATCATACCAGACAAAGAGGGGAAGGTCAAGCCACAGCCGGACGGCAAGTTGCCCCTTTTTGAGATAATTGGTACAATGCAAATCGGTCGAGCAGGCTCAAGTTCTTTCCTTCGTTGAAATGTAGACAGATGGCTCAGACCGGCTCAAAACAAATCACACAAGTCCTTACAAGGAGGTAAGATATGTACAAGAAGCTGTTCATCCCTGGACCGACCCACGTGCGGGACGAGATCCTGGAAGCCCAGGCCGCCCCCATGATCGGCCACCGGGCCAAGGAGTATTCGGACCTCCAGGCCGAGGTGACGCCCAAGCTGCAAGAGTTACTCTACACCGAGCGACGCGTCTACCTTTATGCGTCATCTTCGTCGGGTGTCATGGAAGGTTCTGTGCGCCAGGCTTCGACGAAAAAGACGCTGAACACCATCTGCGGCGCTTTTTCCAAGCGCTGGCACCAGATGACCGTGGCCAACGGCGTGGCCTGCGAGCCGCTGGAGGTACCCATGGGCCAGGCCATTACGCCCGAGTTGGTGGACAAGGCCCTCTCTGGAGGCGAATACGACGCCATCACCATCTGCCACAACGAGACTTCGACGGGCATCATGAACCCCCTCGCCGACATCGCCGCGCTGATCCACGAAAAGTATCCGGGCGTCCTGATCCTGGTCGATGCTGTGAGCAGCATGGCCGGAGCCAAGATTGAATTCGACGCCTGGGGCCTGGACGTCTGCCTGGCCGGTGTGCAAAAGTGCTTCGCCCTGCCGCCGGGCCTGACCGTGGCCGCCGTCAGCGACCGGGCGCGAGAGCGGGCGCTGCTGGTGCCCAGCCGCGGCTACTATTTTGCCTACGACCAGATGGACAAGAAATACGACAAGCATCAGACCCCGGCCACGCCGGCCATCAGCCTCATCCAGGCCCTCAACGTGCAGATGGACGCCATGTTCGAGGAAGGGATCGAGAACCGCTTTGCCCGTCACGCCGAGATGGCCGAGATCGTGCGCGATTGGGCCCGCGAGCACTTTGCCCTCTATGGCGACGAGCGCTACCTGTCGAACACGGTGACCAACATCGAGAACACGCGGGGCATCAGCGTCGCCGGCCTCAACGAGGAACTGGCCAAGCGCGGGGCCATGATCTCCAACGGCTACGGCGACCTGAAGGAAAAGTGCTTCCGCATCGGCCACATGGGCGACCACCAGATGGAGGACGTCGAGTGGCTGTTGGGTGAGATCGAGGACATCCTGGGGCTGTGAGTTACTAGATATTAGATATTAGATATTGCACAGGTCAATATCTAATATCTAATACCCAAGAAGGAGTGAAACGACCATGAAAGTGTTAATCTGTGACCCCGTCGCGCCCGAGACCATCGAGGCGTTGGAAACGGCGGGGATCGAGGTAGACAACCGTCCCGGTATTTCGGCCGAGGAATTGCTGCAAGAGATAGCGCCCTACGACGGCATGGTGGTTCGCAGCCGGACCAAGGTCCCGCCAGCGGTGATCAACGCCGCCACGAACCTCAACATCATCGTCCGGGGCGGCGTCGGGCTGGACAACATCGACGTGCAATACGCCCAGAGCAAGGGGATCTCGGTGCGCAACACGCCCAAGGCCAGCTCCAACTCGGTTGCGGAACTGGCGCTGGGCTACATGCTGGCCCTGGCTCGCCACATCCCCCAGGCCACGATGAGCATGACCGCCGGTGAATGGAAAAAGAAACAGCTCAAGGGCACCGAGATCGCGGGCAAGACGCTGGGCCTCGTCGGCTTTGGCAACATCGGCGGCCTGCTGGGCCGCAAGGCGGCGGGGCTGGGCATGGACGTCATCTTTTACGACATCATCACCCCGGCCGATCCCGGCCCGGCCAAGCAGGTCAGTCTGGAAGAGGTGCTGAGCGAGAGCGACTACATCTCGCTGCACGTGCCCAAAGTTCCGGCCACGACCCACATGCTCAACGCGGAGACCTTTGCCCTGATGAAAGACGGCGTCTATCTCGTCAACTGCGCCCGGGGCGGCGTGGTGGACGAAGACGCTTTGTACGACGCCCTGGTCAGCGGCAAGGTGGCCGGCGCGGCGCTGGACGTCTTTGAGGACGAGAAGGTGAATCCCGGCAATCCAAAGCTCTTTGCTCTCAAGGACGCAGATGGCTTCAACCTCGTCATTGGCTCGCCCCACATCGGCGCCGGCACCGTCGAGGGCCAGGCCCGCGTGGGCAGCGAGGTGGCCGAGATCCTCATCGACTTTTACCGGGAGAATTTCTAGTTCGTGAAACGTAAAACGTGATGCGTAAGAGATCGTCACGCCTCACGTTTCACGCCTCACGGAGGTTATATATGGCAAAAATCGCACCCTTCCAGGGTATCCGTTACAATCCCCACAAGATCGGCGACCTGAGCCAGGTCGTCAGCCAGCCCTACGACCGGGTCCGCCACGGCTTGCAGGAGAAATATTACGATCTGCATCCCTACAACATTGTGCGCATCATCAAGGGCAAGGAATACGAGAGCGATGCCCCGGACCACAACGTCTATACTCGCGCCCGCGATTATTTCAACATCTGGCAGGACGCCGGCTATCTGCTGCGCGATCCGCTGCCGGCCCTCTACGCCTACCACCAGACCTTCACCTTGCCCGACGGCCAAGGGTCATCGCAGATGACCACGTTGACCCGCAAGGCGTTCGTCACCGGCCTCGAACTGGTCGAGTTCGACGAGGGCATCGTCCTGCCCCACGAGCGCACCCACTCGGCGGCCAAGGTGGATCGCCTGAACCTGCTGCGGGCCACGGCCGTCAACTTTGGGCAGATCTTTATGCTCTACCCCGACCCGGAGAACCGCGTCAACGCTCTGTTCAGCGCGGCCATCGCCGGGCGCGAGCCCGACATCGACGTCCGGGAGTTGTTTGAGAAGGACGTCCGCCAGCAGGTGTGGGTCGTCACCGATCCGGAGGTTCTGGCCGCTGTGGTGGCCGAGATGGCGCCCAAGACGGGCCTCATCATCGCCGATGGCCATCACCGCTACGAGACGGCCCTCAACTACCGGAACGAGATGCGAGAGAAGCATCCCGAGGCGCCTCGGGACGCCGCGTTCAACTATCGCATGGTCACCCTGGTCAGCATGGACGATCCGGGCCTGACCATCCTGCCCACCTACCGCGAGATCTATGACTATGACCGGAAAGAGACCGGCCAGGTCCTGGAGGACGCCAAGGAGTACTTTTCCGTGACGCCGATGGCCGACCGGCCCGCCCTGGAGGCGGCCCTGGCCGAGGCGACGTCCGAGGACCGGCGCATCGGGTTCTACGACGGCAGCTACTCCCTGCTGCGGCTCAAGGACCCGGCCACCATGGCCGAGATTGTGCCCGATCGCGCCCGCGAGTGGCGCCTGCTCGACGTCAGCGTCCTGCACGAGCTGCTCATCGAGCGGGTGATGGGCATCAGCCCGGAGCAGGTGGAGGCCAAAGAGGGCATCGAGTACCACCGCGACCTGGACCTGGCCCTGTCCAACGTCGACGAGGGCAAGGCCCAGTGCGTGTTCATCATGAACCCGACGCGCATGGCGGAGGTCAAGGCCTGCTCGGAGAAGGGCGAAAAGATGCCCCAGAAATCGACCGACTTTTATCCAAAGGTCATCACCGGGCTGGTCGCCATGGATGTGGGGGTCGAAAAGCGGCTATAAGACTTGTCCGGACAAAACTTACTGCTTAACGAGGAGCAGCATAGCAAGACGCGTGCTGCTCCTTTAATTGGGAGATCATGACCCACATTCTTTTGACCAATGACGACGGCATCGAGGCGCCGGGGCTCCGCGCCCTGCTGCGAACCCTAAAGCCCCTGGGCCGGGTGAGCGTCTTTGCCCCGGACCACAACTGGTCGGCGGCGGGCCACACCAAGACGATGCACAAGCCCCTGCGGGTGACGTCTTGTGACCTGGACGACGGCGTGGCGGCCTACACCTCCACCGGCGCCCCCTCCGACTGCGTGGCGCTGGCCTTGCTGGGCATCCTGGAGGACGAGCCGGACCTGGTGGTCTCGGGCGTCAACCAGGGGGCCAACCTGGGGCACGACGTGACCTATTCGGGCACCGTGGCAGCGGCCATGGAGGCGGTGATTTTCGGCCTGCCGGCCCTCGCCGTGTCCCTCGATAGCCACGAGAGCCACGACTTTGGCTACGCCGCACAGATAGCCGCCCGCGTGGTGAGCCAGGTCGTCGAGCGCGGTCTGCCCGTGGGTGTCTTTCTCAACGTCAACGTGCCCAGCCGGCCCGCCGCCCAGATCGAGGGCGTCGCCGTCACCCGAATGGGCCGGCGCGTCTACCGCGACGTGCTCGTCGAGCGCCACGATCCCCGGGGCCGGCCCTACTACTGGATCGGCGGCGAGCCGCCCGGCGGCCACCTCGACGAGGGCACCGACATCTGGGCCGTAGCCCAGGGCTACGTCTCGGTGACGCCCATCCACCTGGACATGACGGCCCACGAGCTGATCCGCGACCTGGAAGACTGGCAGTTTGAAACGTAAAACGTAAAACGTATTGCGTATTGCGTAGAAACCGGACACTACGCAATACGTAATACGCAACACGCAATCTGGAGGAACCCATGGATTTCTGGCAAGTTCTCGAAAAAAGATACAGCGTTCGCAGGTTCGATCCTAGCATAGAGGTGTCACCGGAAACGGTCGAGCGGCTTCTGGAGGCTGCCACCCGCGCCCCTTCGGCCGGCAACCGCCAGCCGTGGCATTTCTACGTCGTCCGCGATGCCGAGGTGCGCCAGGCGCTGGCGGCCGCGGCCTATGGCCAGGACTTTGTGGCGCAGGCGCCCCTGGCCATTGTCGTCTGCGCCGACGCCGAACAGTCGGCGGCGCGCTACGGCCAGCGCGGCCGTGACCTCTACTGCCTGCAAGACACTGCCGTCGCCGCCGAGCACATCCTGCTGGCGGCCACGGCCCTGGGGCTGGGCGGCTGCTGGGTCGGCGCCTTTGACGAGGGGCGGGCCAGCCGGGCGCTGGGTCTGCCGCAGGGTCACCGGCCGGTCGCCATCCTGCCCCTGGGCAAGCCGGCCGGCCCGCCGGAGCGACGCACCCCACGCCGGCCTCTGGAGGCTGTGACGACCTACAAGTAGCGAGCGTCTGGCTAGTTGCACCCCGGCGCGAAAGCGGGTATAATCGAAGAGCGGGTTTATGTAGTAAGTGATAATGTGGGGGACGTCCCCCACATTATCACTTACCGTGTTACCACTACCGAAGAGCGGTCGTGATGAGACGGTCGGCAATAGAGGCAGCGCTGACTTTTTCATCATTATCTGAAGTGTACCAGCCTGGATAGGAGACGAAATGCCCAAGTACGCCTTTTTCGACGATGAATTTGTTCCCTTTGAAGAAGCCAAGATCAGCGTGATGACCCACGCCTTCAACTATGGCACCGGCTGTTTCGAAGGCATCCGGGCCTATTGGAACGAGGACGACGGCCAACTCTACGTCTTTCGTATGCGAGAGCACTACGAGCGGATGCACCGCTCGGCCCGCATCTTGCGCATCGAGCTGCCCTACAGCGTCGACGCATTGGGGGAGATGACGATTGAATTGCTGCGCAAGGAGGGCTACCGGCAGGATACCTACGTCCGCCCCCTGGCCTACAAGTCGGAGGAGATCATCGGCGTCAAGCTCCACGACCTGACAGACGGATTTGCCATGTTTGCCGTGCCCTTTGGCCGCTACATCGAGAACGAGGAGGGCGCCCACGTCTGCATCTCCAGTTGGCGACGCGTGGACGACAACGCCACGCCGGCCCGGGCCAAGATCACGGGCGCCTACATCAACTCGGCCTTTGCCAAGACCGACGCCATCCTCAGCGGCTACGACGAGGCCCTGGTCCTGACCGACACGGGCCACATCTCGGAGGGCAGCGCCGAGAACTTTTTTATGATCCGCGACGGGGCGCTGGTCACCCCGCCGGTCACTTCCAATATCCTGGAAGGCATCACCCGCGATACCATCATCGAATTAGCCTTCGAAGAGATGGACCTGCGCACGGTGCAACGCTCCATCGACCGTAGCGAGATCTATATCTGCGACGAGGCGTTCCTGGTGGGCACGGGCGTGCAGGTGGCGGCCATCACGCGGGTGGAGCACCGGCCCATCGGCAGCGGCGAGATCGGGCCGGTGGTTGCCCGGCTGCGAGAAGTCTACTTTGACGTCGTCAAGGGCAAGAATCCCAAGTATCGGCACTGGCTGACGCCGGTGTATGAGGGATAAGGGTTCAGGTTGAGGTTAAGGGACTCTTGAACTGGCGTGCCAGATTCTCAATTGGAGGCCCTTTGGGCCTGCTCTTCATCGGCCTGGTCGTCGCCGCCGACGCCTGGCTGCTGAACCGGCTGGTCGAGCAAAGCATCGCAGCCCGAAACATCAGCTTTCTCTCGTTTGTCATGGGCTTTGCCGTCTTGCTCAGCCTGCCGCTGTTGGTGATGCTGGTCTACCAGACGGCGAGCTGCCTCACCCTGCACTACCGCCTGGATCGCAACGGCGTTATCATCGGCTGGGGCGGCAGCGAGCAGGTCATCCCCATCCGCGACATCCAGCGCATTGTGCCGGGGGAGGAACTGGGCGGGACAGTCGTGCGCCGGCGAGGGCTGCGCTGGCCCGGCCACGAGCGGGGCCGGGGCCTGGTGCCCGGCATTGGGCGCACGCGCTTTTGGGCTACGCGCCCCCTGGAGCAGCAGTTGCTCCTGGTGACGCCCGGCCTGGCCTTTGGCATCTCGCCCCGCGATCCCGAGGGCTTTGTGAAAGCCTTCCACTCGCGGCAGGCACTCGGTCCCAACCGGCTCTTGGAGCAAGAAACGCGCCGGGCCAGTTGGTTCTCCTGGCGGCTGTGGCGGGACCGGACGGCCTGGGCCTTGCTGGGCGCCGCCGTCTCGATCAACCTGGGTTTATTCGCCTACCTCAGCGCCCGCTTTCCGAACCTCGACGCCCAGTTGCCGCTTCACTTTAACAACCAGGGCCTGGCCGACCGCATCGGCACCAAGGGCGAACTCTTTGCCTTGCCCATCATCGGCCTGATCATCCTGGGCACCAACCTGGTGCTGGGACTGGTCCTCTACCGCCGGGAGCGGGCCGGTTCCTACCTGTTGTGGGGCGCGGCCGCGGCGGCCCAGGCCCTCTTCTGGCTGGCGACCTTTAGCATCGTCCCGTGATAGGCCAGATCGTGTTGGGCCTGGTCCTCAGCGGGGCGATGGGCGGGTTGGGCTTTTGGCGGCGCTCGCTGACGGTCAGCGGCGTTGTCGGGGCAGTTTTGGTCGGCACGCTCATCTTTGGCTGGGGGGGCTGGCTCTGGGGCCTGCTGCTCATCACGTTCTTTTTCTCGTCGAGCTGGCTGTCGGGCTATCGCCGGCGGGACAAGGAGGCCGTGGCCGAGAAATTCGCCAAAGGCAGCCGCCGCGACCTGGGGCAGGCCCTGGCCAATGGCGGGCTGGGCGCCATCCTGGCCGTCGTCTATGCCAGCTTTTCCGAGCCGCTGCTCTTTGCCGCCTTTTTGGGCGTGATGGCCACCGTCAACGCCGACACCTGGGCCACCGAGCTGGGCATCCTCAGCCCGGTGCCGCCCCGGCTGGTCACCACCGGCCGGCGCGTGCCGCCCGGCACCTCGGGGGGCGTGACGCAGCTCGGGCTGTGGGCCTCGGTGGCCGGGGCGCTGCTCATCGGCGCCGTGGCGACGGTCCTGCGCCAGGCCGCTTCCCTGCTGGGCGGCGGCGGCTGGCAGCGGGAGGCCGTTGCCTACCCGCTGCTGGCCGTGGCGGGTGGATTGGTCGGCTCCCTGTTCGACAGCCTGTTGGGCGCCACCGTCCAGGGCATCTATTACTGCGAGCGATGCGAAAAGGAAACCGAGCGCCCCGTCCATCGCTGCGGGCAGCCGGCCCGGCCCTTGCGCGGCTGGCCGTGGCTCAACAACGACGTGGTGAATCTCGTAGCTTCGCTGCTGGGCGGGATCGTTGCAGCGTTGCTCGCGTGGGTCGTGTGGAGGTGAGGACATGACGCGGAAACAGATGGCCATCATCGTCGGCCTAAACGCCGTGATCTCGACGGTGATCACGCTTTTGCTCGTCCTGGTCATCCTGCCGGCCTTTGATGGGCCGGCCGTCGAGGTCGCCACGCCGACGCTGAGCCCCGAGGTCGCCCAGCGCGCCACCGACTCGGCAGCGCAGCCGACGCCCACCCCCGCGCCGGTGGTCCACGTGGTCGAATCGGGGGATACCATCTCGGGGCTGGCCCTGCGCTACGACGTGCCGGAGGAAGACATCATCGCCGCCAACAACCTCCAGAACCCGAACATCTTGCAGGTTGGCACCGAGCTGATCATCCCCATCGGCGGCCTGCCCGAGGTGACGGCGACCTTTACCCCGGCACCGACGCCGACCGAGACCGAGATGCCTTTCGATCCGCCCTCAGCCCAGACGGCCACGGCCGTGGCCCAGGCCAGTGCCACGGTCCAGCCTTCGCCCACCCTGCTCACGACCGGCGAGCTCCAGGTCGAGATCACAGGAATCACCGCGCCGGGCGAGGTGGATCGCGAGAGCGTGGTCATCACCAACGAGGGGCAACGTCTGGCCGACATGACCGGCTGGACCCTGAGCGACGCCGACGGGAACGTCTACGTCTTTCCCAATTTCCGGCTGTGGGGCAACGGCAGCAGCGTGACGGTCCACACCCGCATCGGCCAGGATGGTAATCCCACCGGCAACTTTTTCTGGGGCAAGCTGGAGGCGATCTGGTCGCCGGGCGAGACGGCGACGCTGAGCGACGCCGACGGCGAGGTCGTGGCGACCTACTCGGTGGGGCCGTAGAGCGTATTCCGTATTGCGTACAGCGTATTCCGTCACGCATCACGTAATACGCAATAC
>CAYLZO010000160.1:1067-12505 GCA_964387775.1 uncultured Anaerolineaceae bacterium | reverse complement strand
CTAGCCAGCGTCCTGCATCATCCCGAGAAGGGTAGTGGTTACGTAGTAAGTGATAATGTGGGGGATGTCCCCCACATTATCACTTACCATGTTACCACTATCCCGAGAAGAAAGAGAGGGCACTTGTGCCCTCTCTTTTTTGATGTCAGCGAGCGATCTGTGGGGGTAGTGGCGCCCAGGAGATCCGCTCTTCGACCCAGCCGTGGGTCTCGTGGGGGGCGGCGACCTGGACGCGCCCGTCGAGCGCGCCCCCCAGGTCAAACAGGTATTCCAAGTCGCTGCCGTCAGGCCTCATGGCCCACACCGCCCACTGCCCGCTGCGGTCCGAGACAAAGGCGAGGTGGCGCCCGCCCGCCGGCGACCAGGTAGGCAGGCCGTCGTTGGCGGGGTGGTGCGTCAACCGCCGGAGGCCGCTGCCGTCGATGTTCACCACGTAAATCTCCCAGTTGCCGTCGCGCTGTGACATAAATGCGATCTGCTGCCCGCCTGTGCTGCCCTCAAGTGGCGCGGGGGAGGCTTCGGGGTTCGTCTCGGTGCTGCCGGCCACCACCTGGCGGGGCTGGGTGCCGTCGCCGGCCATGACCAGGATGCCGCAAGCATCCTGCCAGCAGCCGCTGTAGAGGATGCGCCCGTCAGGTGTCCAGGCCGGGGAGACGCCGGGGATGCCGCCGCCATCGAGCAGCAGGGGCCGCGTCTCGGTGCCGTAGGTGCGATACAGGCGTGGGATGCGATCCGATTCCTGGCGGGAGTGGTAGACGTAGCTGCTGCCCTGGGCATCCACGCTGGGCCGGGCCGCTTCCAGGCTGTCGGTGATCTCCCACAGGCGTTGGCCCCAGAGGGTCTGGAGTAGCAGGCCCTTTTCATCTGGCCGCCAGGAGTGGACGACGAGCCGGGCGCCACCGGGCAAAAAGTCGGGCTGGCTGGCCTCGGCGGCCAGGCGCGTGCACGCTGTGCCGTCCACGTGGCAGGCATAGACGTCGTAGGTGCCCCGCTGAGGGTCAAAGCGGGGGAAAGCGATCTGGCCGCTGAGGCGCGGCTCGGCGGGCGCCCGGTGGGTGGGCGTGGCCGTGACGAGGGTCCTCGGCGTGACCGTGTCCGTCGCCGTGGTCGCTGGCGAGCGGGTCGCCCTCGCTGGCGGCATCGTGTCGCTGGGGCGGGGCGTCGACGTACCCGTCGCGGGCTGCTGCGTGATTGTGACCGTGGCTGCGGGGGCCGTGCTGTCGGGCAGCGTTGGGGTGGAGGACTGGGCGACCCTCCTCGTTGCCGCCGGCGTCGGCGTGGATCCCCAGGCGACGGCCGGGGACTGCTGGGCGCGGTAAAAGACATAGGCCTCGACGGCGAGAGCCATCACCAGGATCGCGACGATGGCCCACAACAAACGGCGCCGCCGGGGGCGCGCTGGCTGGCGCTCGGGCTCGGTTTGGGCTCGCCTGCGTTCTCGCTCAAGCTGGGCCCGGGCGGCGGCCAGCAGGCCTTGGACGTCTCGGTAGTCAGGCGCCATCGCCACGATCTCGTCCAACTGGGCCAGGGCCTCGGCCGGCTGCCCGGCCTGGAGGGCGCGTTGGGCGGCGGCGTAGAGGGCCGCCAGGCGTGCCTGTTGGCCGGCTTTGGCCAGTTGCTCGACGATGTCGCGATAGCGGGGGTCGAGGCGTAGAACCTGGCTAAAGGCGTCCACCGCTTCCTGCCACACTTCCTCCTCGATGGCCTGTTGGCCGCGCTGGTAGAGTCCGGCCAGCAGCGACGCCGGGATCTCGGGCTCCACGCCGGGCGAGGCCAGGGGTAGGTCTTGACCGGCCAGCACGGCTTCGATGACCTGGACCATCTCGGCCGGCGTCTGGAAGCGGTCCTCGGGCCGTTTGGACATGGCCTTGCGGGCCAGGCGGACTACCGGCCCGGGCAGGTCAGGGCGGGCTTTGTCGAGTGAGGGGGGCGGGGAGGCGATGTGGTGGTCGATGACGGCCCAGGGGGTGTCCGACTTGAAAGGGCGGCGGCCGGCCAGCATCTCGTAGAGCACGATGCCCAGGGCGTAGAGGTCGGCGCGAACGTCCACGGCGCGGCCCATGACCTGCTCGGGGGCGGCGTAGTGGGGCGAACCCACAAAGCCCGAGTGGGTCAGGGTCGGCGAGGTACGCGCCCGCGCGATGCCAAAGTCGAGGACGCGGGCGGTGCCGTCGGGCAGGAGCATGATGTTCTCGGGCTTGATGTCGCGGTGGACGATGCCATGCTGGTGGGCGTGGCCCAGGGCCAGGGCCACCTGCCGGGCGATGTCCAGGGCCTCCAGCCACAGGAGGGCGCCCTCGCGGTCGAGCACCTGGCGCAGGTCCTCGCCGGGCACGTGCTCCATCACCAGGTAGTGGGTGTCGCGGTCCGAGCCATAGTCGAGCACCGCGACGACGTGCATCTCGGGCGACGAGCGGGCCAGGCTCATGGCCAGCTTGGCCTCCTGGCTGAAGCGCCGCAAAAAGCCCACGTCCTGGCCGAGCTGGGGATAAAGGATCTTGACGGCGACCTGGCGGTCCTCGCGCAGATCCTGGGCCAAATAGACCCAGGCCATGCCCCCGCTGCCGATTTCGCGTATGAGTTTGTAGCGATTGCCCAGAATTTGTCCGTCCATGGTCGTAGTAACCCCATTATAACCGAGTGAGGGGAGGGCGACAATGGGCCGTAGGGCTGAATTGGGGGGGCGGAGGGTCTACGCCGCGTGGCGGGGCTAGGTCACGTCGTCGGGGCGCACCTCGCGGCCCTCCCGCGCCGAGAGGTGGGCGGCCAGGGTGAACTGGAGCACGGCCTTGCCCGTGGCGCCGTCGAGGACCGGCCGGCCGCCGTCGCGCAGCACGTCGAGGAGGTGGCGGGTGCAGTCCACAAAGCTGTCGTGCCACTCTGCCCGCTCGACGGGGATGGCCGTCGTCTGGCCGTCGCGGAAGAGCATCAGTGGCGGCAGGTCCACGGTGCGGGCCGTGCAGCGGTTGACGAACAGGATGCCCCGCTCGCCGATGACCTCGACGCGGTCGTCGTCGGCGTAATAGATCGAGTCCATGACCATCTCGGGCGTGTGGACGAAATCGAGCACGCCGTAGCGGCGCGGCGCCTTGAACTGGAACATGATGGTCGCCGGGGCGTCCACCTCGGCCACCCGGCGGGGGATGGGGCCGCCGACGGGGCTGGTGTCCAGCCAGGCGTAGACGCGTTCCACCGGCCCCATCAGGTGGCGGGCCAGGGAAAAGAGGTGGTAGCCGTGGTCGAACACGAGGGGGCCGCCGCCGCACTTGCCCTCCTGGAAGCGCCACAACCAGGCGCTCAAGGGCACCTTCCACTCGGTGTCGCTCCGGCCCGTGCCCACGTGGAGGCGGATCATCTGCGGCTCGCCGATCTCGCCGGCGTCGATCATAGCCTTGGCGCGGACGTGGGGCGGATAAAAGACAAAATTCTCAAAAATGCGAAGAATCACGCCGGCCCGCTCGGCGGCCTCGATCATCCGGTCGGCCTCGGCGACGGTGCGGGCCATGGGCTTCTGGACGGAGACGTGCTTGCCCGCCCGGCAGGCGGCGACCGTCATCTCGGCGTGGAGGTGGTGGGGGACCAGCAGCTCGACCAGGTCTACCTTCGGGTCGGATAATAGCTTGTCATAATCGCTGTAGACGTGTTCCACGCCCCAGGCTTTGGCCTTCTCCCGGGCGCGGCCCTTTTTGGTATCGCAGACGGCGACGATGCGGGCGTCGTCTCGCCCGCGATGGCCGAGGGCGTGCAGGTTAGAGATGCGGCCGCAGCCGACGATGGCGACTCCGAGGGGCTTCATCGTTCCTCCGCCCGCTCGCGCTCGTAGCGGGCGCGCCGCTCGGCCAGGTAGGCGGGCACGGGCACGTCCCACCAGCCGACGGCCGGGCTGCCCGAGAGGGGGTATTCGCGCTCGACCAGGACCTCGACGACGGCCGGCCGGCCCGAGGCAAAGGCCCGCGCCAGGGCGGGACGGACCCCGCCGGGGGCCGAGACCCGCTCGGCGTGGCAGCCCAGGGCGCGGGCCAGCGCCGCCAGGTCGGGCGAGAGGGGCTCGCCGTCGCGCAGAAACTCGGCGCCCACGGCCCGCGCCTGGCCGTAGGCGTCCGCTTGCAGGTCGCGGATGGCGATCCAGCCGGCGTTGTTGGCCACGACGTAAACGGCCGGGATGCCGTACTGGACGGCCGTGGCCAGCTCCTGGGCCGTCATGAGAAAGTCGCCGTCGCCCAGCAGGCCCAGCACCTGTTGCTCCGGCGCGGCCAGCTTGGCGCCCAGCGCGGCGGGCACCGTCCAGCCCATCGTCGAAAAGCCGCCGGCCGTCAGGTTGGTCTTGGGCTCGTAGACGGCGGCCTCCTGGAACCACTGGGCCTGGGTGTTGCCCGACGAGGTGACGACGATGGCGTCGCGGTCGAGGAAGTCGCGGACCTCGGCCACCAGGCGCGAAATCGTGACCGGCTCGTGGTCCGACGCGGCGCGCTCGCGCACCTGGGCCAGCCACGCCTCGCGCAACTGAGTAACCTCTGAGACCCTAAGGGTTTCCCGCTGCCGATGAGGGGGCGACGCCCCCTCATCGGCAGCGAAAACCCTTAGGGTCTGGAGCAGGGCGGCCAGCCCCGCCTTGGCGTCGGCCACGATGCCGACCTCGACCGGGTAGTTCTTGCCGATTTCGGTAGGGTCCAGGTCGAGGTGGATGAGGCGCGTGGGTGGGATGGCGTAGGTCACGCCCTGGCGGTAGGAGGACGTGGCTTCGTCGGCGAAGCGCGTGCCGACGGCCAGCAGCACGTCGGCGCGCCGGGTCAGGGCGTTGCCGCAGGTGGTGCCCTTGGAGCCGCCGTGCAGGCCCGAGAGGGGATGGTCCTCGGGGAAGGCGCCCTTGCCCATCATGGTCGTGACCACGGGCGCGCCCAGCGCCTCGGCCAGGTGGCGCAGCTCGTCCCAGGCCCCGGCGGCGATGACGCCGCCCCCGGCCACGAGGACGGGGCGCTCGGCCTCGGCCAGCAGGTTGGCGGCCCGGGCGACGAGGGCGGGATTGGGCAGGACGGGGCCGGTGGGCCGGTAGGCGCGGGGCGGCGGGAGGGTCACGTCGGCGGCGTCGCACTGGACGTCCATGGGCAGATCGACGACGACGGGGCCGCGCCGCCCGGTGAGCATCTCGGCAAAGGCGCGCTGCAGGATGCGCGGCAGGCGGGCGGCGCGGGTGGGCCGCCAGACCCGCTTGGCGATGGGCTCGAACACGGCCAGGCTGTCGGCGTCGTAGCGGCGCTCGATTTCCTGGAGCACGCCGCGCCCGGCCATGTGGGTGTGGCTGTTGCCCGTCAGCACCAGGGCCGGGATGCTATCGACGTAGCACGAGGCGACGCCGATGACGGTGTTCATCGCGCCGGGGCCGATGGAGGTAAAGACGGCCAGCGGCGTCCCGGCGACGCGGTAGTAGCCGTCGGCCAGGTGGACGGCGGCTTGCTCGTGGCGCACCTGGAGGGGGCGCAGCCGCGTCTCGCCGACCAGCGCGTCCGACAGGCCCAGCGTGCCGTGGCCCGGGATGCCGACCAGGTAGGGCACGCCCTCGTTGACCAGGGTTTCGACGACGATTTGGCCTCCGGTGAGGTTCATGGGTTTGCCTCCGTTGCACGTCCTTTCGTTCAGAGGTTTGACATCGCGTCAAACCTGAGCTACAATTTGCTACCGGACACCTGTTGTCGGGAGGAATAGCCGCGGATCGACAGAAATGCGCGGATTTTTCAAAGCAGACGAGTTTTGTGCCCCAATTCAACGAGTCCAATCCGCGTTTTTCTGTAAATCCGTGATTCTGAAGCACATGGCAGAAAAAGTGTCCGGTAGTGAAGGCTACAATAACAGCCAGGAGGGAGAAAATGACGCAAGTTCAAGAGACTCAGTTGCCGCCCCAAGAGCTGATAGAGCGCCTTGACGCCATTATCCGGGAGCTGCAGACCTTGCGCCAACTCGCGCTCGTCCAGGAACACGCCTCGGTAGGAAGCCTGACGGATCAGCTTTCCGGCGCCCTGGCGCCTCCAGCCGGCCGAGAGGATGAAGGCTATGATTTCCAGTTGGATTGGGAACGGTTTGCAGGCTGAATGATTCGCTGATCGTATTCCCCCAGCCATCCCAACATCTCGAAGAAACATCTTCCCTTGAATCGAGCAATCAGTTTCTCGTCGCATAACCGAGATTCTTCGCCCCCGCTCCGCTTTGGCTACCAAGAAACAATTTGCTCCCGTCATTGCGAGGGCGCGTCGTTTGCGCCCGCCTGTCCTGAGCCAGGTCGAAGGAAAGCAATTCCCGGCTGTGCCCAGGTGAGATTGCTTCGTCGCTCGCTCCGCTCGCTCCTCGCAATGACGGGAGACTGTTTCTTTCATAATGAGCGGCGGGCAACCGCCGTGGGCTACTCAGAATGACGGGCTGGGTTAGGCGCATTGTCGCGTTGTGCTTCCGTCCCCCTGAGTTGTCTCCGCAGCTCCGCGTGGGTCTGGCGGGTGATGGGATACCGGATCAGGAGCGGCAGGGCCAGGGCGAAAAAGAGCAGGGGCACCGGCCCGAAAAAGAGCCGGATGCCCAGCAGCGTGTCGGCGCTCTGGGCGACGTTGGGCACGTAGCCGTAAAGTTGCAGCGCCCAGCCGGCGGCCGTGATGCCCAGCGCGTCGGAGATTTTGGTCGCCAGGCCCCAGACGCCGTAGTAGATGCCGCTGCGGTGCTCGCCGCTCGCCAGCCGGTCGATCTCGACGACGTCGGGGACCATGGCCCAGGGAAAGACCCACTGGGCCGAAAAGCCGATGCCGGCCACGACGGCGATGGCATAGACCCAGGGCGTCGGCCCGGCGGGCAGGAGAAAGGTCGCCGCCACGGCCAGCCCGCCGACGGCCAGCCCCAGGGCGTAGGCCGGCCCCTTGTTCCAACGCTCGGCCAGCCGCTTCCAGGGAAACAGGAACAGGGCGACAAAGACGAGAAGCAGACCCATGACCACCGGCACCTGGTCCTCCATGCCGAGTTGGTAGGTCAGAAAGTAGGCCAGCAGGACCTTGATGAGGGCAAAGGCGGTGTTGGCCAGCAGATAGGCGGCCAGGAGCTGGACGAAGGGCCGGTTCTTGAAGGTGTCCAGGAACGTGCGCCAGGGCGCGGCCTGGGCCTTGCTCTCGGCGATGCGGCGCCGCTCGCGGATGCCGGCGGCGGCAATCCACAGGGCGGCAGCGGCCAGCCCGCCGTAGAGGAGGCCGACCACGCCGTAGCCGGTCGCCTTGGCGGCAAAGAGCCCGGCGAGAAAGGGCGTCAGCGCCGCGCCGACGATGTAGGCCGGCACACCCAGGACCATGCGAAAGGCGGTCAGGCTGGCCCGCTCGTCGTAATCGTCGGTCAGCTCGGCGGTGAGGGCGTAGTAGGGCACGTTGGTCAGCGTCCACATCGTGTCGAAAAAGATGAACGTGCCCGCGATCCAGGCAAAGGTCGCCACGTCGGGCAGGCCGCCGGGCACGCGCCACAGGAGCACGATAGAAATGGCCAGGGGCAGCGCGCCGAAAATCATAAACACGCGCCGCTTGCCAAAGCGCGACGTGGTCCGGTCGGAGAGCCAGCCAAAGAGGGGGTCGTTGACGGCGTCCCAGATCTTGCCCACCAGCAGGGCGCTGGAGGCCAGCGCCGGGGCGATGAGAGCGCCGTCGGTGTAGAAAATCATCAGGAAGAACTGGATGGCGCTGTTGACGGTGGCGTTGCCCACGTCGCCTACGCCGTAGAGCAGCTTGGTCTTGGCCGCGAGCTTGTCGCCGGCTCCTTCTCCCGCCATTGGGACTCCTTTCTCCCCCCTCCGTCAGGGCTCAGAGGCGCTTTTGGATGTCGCGCTCGTAGCCGGGAAAGTAGCGGCTGATGACGGTCAGGTCAAAGGAACCCAGGATCGACTCCTTCGGCTCGCGTTCCAGGAGGAAGCGGAAGGACTCGACCACCAGGGTCTCGGGGCTGACGCGGCCGCCGACCAGACGCTGGTAGTCGGCTTCGCGGAGGGTGACCCGGTGGCGGGTCTCGCTGCCGCGTTCCTTCACGGTGACCTGGAACTCGTAGCCGTCTTTCTTGGTCGTCTCTTGGACTTGGATGTCTGCCATTTCTGTCTCCTTTATTCTACCACGGAGAACACAGAGAATCACAAGATGAAAAATCGAAATCCTCTGTGCCCTCCGTGTCTCCGTGGTTTACTCATGGTTTCTTCGATTTGCTTCTATACTTTTTTGTCCAGAAAGCGGCGGATGACGGTGATGTCGTCGTGGAGCTGGACCCGGTCGCCGGTCTTGAGATCGGCCAGCGGGCGGTCGGCCCAGCCCCGGCCCTCCACCTGAAAGACGCCCAGGCGGGTGCCCCGCGCCGCGTACCGCTTTTGCACGTAGGCCAGGCCGACCAGCCGTCCCTCGCTGTCGAGGGAGGCGCTGGTCACGGCGCCGACGACGCGCCCCTTTTTGCTGACCACGACGTCGCCCTGCGAAGTACCGCGCTCTTTGCGGTGACGGGGCATGGGCGCGTGCTCCTCGTCACCGGAACGGAGGCGGTACTCTGCGAATCGGAAGCGGACCAGCCGCGCGCCGCGCTCCCGCTCGTGGGCCAGGTAGGCGGCCTTGCCGACGAAGAAGGGCTTGTAGAGCTTGACGTACGGGTCGAACCCGGCGTCGGCGGGGTTGAGGTCCAGCGGGCCGGCCAGCTCGTGGCCGTAGAGGGGCAGCCCGGCCTCGATGCGTAGACTGTCGCGGGCGCCCAGGCCGGCGGGTTGCAGCCCGAAGGGCTCGCCCTCTTCGAGCAGGGCGCGCCACAGGGCCGGCGCCGCCGCCGGATGGACGAACAGCTCGAAAGCCACCGGCTCCCCGGTATAGCCCGTGCGCGACAGGTAGAGGTCGTAGCCGGCCAGGTGGACGTGGGCGATCTCGTTGCGTTTCATCTCCAACAGCGTCTCGCGCAGCGGGTCGGCCTCGTCGTCGAGCAGGGCCAGCAGCACGTCGCGGGCGCGGGGGCCTTGCAGGGCCAGCAGCACCCGCTCGTCGCGCAGGTCGCGGATCTTGACAGTTGGTTCGACTCCGCTCACCATAGGCTCCGTTCCCAGGGCGCGCGACCAGGGCCGCTCGGGGTCGATCAGCACCCGGTTGTCGCGGACGGCGTTCAGCCAGGCCCAGTCCTTCTCCACGTTGGCGGCATTGACCACCAGCCAGTAGCGGTCCGGCTCCAGGCGGTAGACGTAGGCGTCGTCCAGGACGTGGCCCTGGGGGTCGAGCAGGAAGGTGTACTGCGCCTGGCCCACGGCGCCTGGGCTGAGCTTGTCGAAGCTCAGCAGCGAGACGTCGTTGCTGGTGACGGTGTTGAGGAAGAGGTGTACGTTCTCGCCGCTGAACTCGAACAGGCCCATGTGGCTGACGTCAAAGAGGCCGGCGCGCTGGCGCACGGCCAGGTGCTCCTCCTGCACCGAGTCGTAGCGGATGGGCATCTCCCAGCCGGCAAAGGGCGCCATCTTGGCCCCGGCCCGCTGGTGGACGCTGTGTAGGACGGTCTGCCGCAGGGGCGGCTCTTCCGGCGCGTCCCACTCGAAGGGCGGCAGGGGCGCCAGGCCGCCTGTGGTGAGCGGAGTCGAACCGCCGGGGGCGTCGGCGTGGATATGCTGGCCGATCCAGTAGGGCTTGTGGAAGGCCCAGCCGGCCTCCCCGTCGTCGAAATCCTCGACGGCGGGCGGGCGCTCGGCCCACTCGTCGGCCAGCTCGTGGGGCAGGCGGCGGACGACGACCGGGCCAGGGGCCTTGGCGTATATGTCGCCTGTGTCCATGTGGACGTAGCCGTCGGACAGGGCGCGCAGCCAGTGCGCCACCCGCGACTCGACCGACTTGGGGACGAGGAGGCGGAAGCGGGTGCTCTCGCTGCCGGGCCGCTGGAGCACGCCGCCGCTGATGGGCCGGCCGTCGGGCGCCAGCACCCAGGTCGGCTGGCTCTGGCCCGGATCGAGGGCATAGACGTCGTTGGTCAGCGCTACGTTGCAAAAGCCCCGGGCGTGGGTACCCTCGATCTCGATGAGGTCCCACTCGCCGCCGGGGTCCTTGGTCGGCTTGTACATGAAATAGTGGTGGGGGTAGCCGCTGGGGCAATATTCGCCGGCCAGGTCGACGCGACAGGCCAGCTCGACCACGTCGCGCTTGGCCTCCTCCAGCACGTCGAAATCGATCTTGGCCCGGTAGACCGGCCCGTAGCGCCCGGCAAAGGCGTAGGGCTCCATTGCTTTCAGCGTCCGGGCGATGATGTCGGCCAGGTCCTCGACCTCGGGGAAGCGAAAGCCGCGCTGGGTGATCCAGGGCGTGCCCAGGCGGATGCCGCTGGGCGTCCCGGCCCCCTGGTCGCCCGGAATCGTGTTGCGGTTGAGCACGACCCCGGCGATGTCGAGCACCCGGGCGACGACGTCGCCCATGAGCGGCGTGCCCTCTTTGCCGTCGGGGCTGACGCCCCAATCGGTGCGCACGCTCTTGCAATCGACCAGGAGCATGTGGGTGTCGGTGCCGCCGTAGGGGATGCGCAGGCCGCGCTGGGCCAGCTCGGCGGCCAGGTGGGCGGCGTTGTCCACCACTTGCTGCTGGAGCTGGCGGAATTCGGGCCGGGCGGCCAGCTCAAAGGCGACGGCCATGCCGGCCATGGCGTTGACGTGGGGGCCGCCCTGTTCGCCGGGAAAGACGGCGGCGTCGATCTTGCGGGCCAGCTTTTTGTCGGTGGTCAGGATGGCGGCGCCGCGCGGGCCGTAGAGGGTCTTGTGGGTGGTAAAGCTGGTCACGTGGGCGTGGCCAATGGGGCTGGGTACCACACCGGCGGCGACCATGCCGGCGATGTGCGAGATATCGGCCAGTAGATAGGCGCCCACGGCGTCGGCGATCTGGCGAAAGCGCGCCCAGTCGGGCACGTAGGGGTAGGACGTGTAGCCGGCGATGATCATGCGGACGGGACGTCCGTCGGGCTTGTGCTCGCGGGCCAGGGCCTCGATGGCATCGTAGTCGAGCCGCTCGGTCTTTTCGTCGATGCCGTAGGAGACGATGTCGTAGAACTTGCCCGAGCGGTTGACGGGGCTGCCGTGGGTCAGGTGGCCGCCGTGGAGCAGGTCCATGCCCATGACGGTGCTGCCCAGGGGCACCAGGGCGGTGTAGACGGCGCTGTTGGCCGGGCTGCCCGACAGGGGCTGGACGTTGGCCCAGATTTCGTCGGGCGGCACGCCGTTGGCGGCAAAGGCTTCGGCGGCGCGGCGGCGGGCCAGCGATTCCAGCACGTCCACGTACTCGACGCCCTGGTAGTAGCGCCGGTCGGAGTAGCGGCGGTAGTGGGCCAGTTGGACCTCGTAATCGAGGATCTCGTCCTGGGACGCGCCGTGCAGGCCGGGGTCGGGGTAGCCCTCGGCGTAGATGTTCTGAAAGACGGAGCCCAGGGCCTCGCGCACG
>CAYLZO010000160.1:0-1057 GCA_964387775.1 uncultured Anaerolineaceae bacterium | reverse complement strand
CGGGCGCCTGGCTCTCGGAGGGGATGAGGATGATTTTGCGCGCCTGGCGCTCGGCCTCGTTGGCGATGAGGCCGGCGACGGGGGGGTCCAGGGCTTGTAGGGTGGATTGGAAAAAGTCGAGCATCGGATACCTCCGGCAACTGATTTGACAAAAGAAATCCTTCTGGGTATAATATAGCCAAATTAGCTAATTTAGACAGTAAATGAGATGAGAGATGGCAACCAAAAGCATCAGTTCCACAGAAGCCCAAAACAACTTTGGACGAGTCCTGGATGACATCACGCACCATCACACGCGGTACATCGTGAATCGACGTGGCATTCCTCAAGTGATTATTCTAAGTTTTGATGATTTCTCCCACGTCCTCGACGACGAGCAGGAACGTCAGCAAATGAACTCCGTCTTGAAGGAGCTACGTCCTGAATATCGTCTAGGGCAAGTTGTGGAACCGCCCGCGTCGGACGAGTAGCAGCATCTATTGGAGCGGAAGGTCATGTTGCAACCAAAACAACTGAAGTTGTTCGAGATGGAGGCTGATGCGCCTTCAACTGCGGAGAACGGTAGCTCCAACTTCAGTGATTCCTCCTTTGCTGTCAACAAAACGCTCCCTGTCCACAGATGGGTGCCCTGGATCGCCGGTTTCTCCAGCAGTTTTGTCCAAGACACCCTACAATCTTTCCTCGACGGCAGAGCTACCGTGTTGGATCCATTCGCGGGCGTGGGTACGACGCTCGTAGAAGCCATGTTGCTCGGGTACAAGGCCATTGGTTTTGAAATCAACCCCTATGCTGCCCTTGCTTGTCGGGTTAAGGTCCGCGCCTATCAGATATCTATCGAAAGGTTTCGGATTGAGATTGAAAGGTTGCAGTCGTTCTACCAAGATCGGCTCACCAATGGTTATAAACCCCAGAGCGTCCCGCCAAAGGGTTTCAGAACTCGATCGGCATTCTATAGCCCTGACGTTCTGCACAAAGTGCTGATCGTTCAAGATTTCATCTCGACTATTGTAGATCCAGACTTCCGTGATCTGTTTCGCTTGGCTTTTGCATCTACGAT
>CAYLZO010000159.1:0-12587 GCA_964387775.1 uncultured Anaerolineaceae bacterium | reverse complement strand
GAGAACGCTCTCTCGGTCAGACTGCTAGATGTCCCCAGCTTGATACGCTCACGGCGGGCTATGGTATAATCGGCCTATCAGCATCGGCAGCAGGGAGAAAGGAAGAGCATGTCCACGGAAGAAGCCGTTCCATTCTTTACCGATCCGACGGGCCGGGAGCACCTCCTGCGTGGCGAGGTCACGACCATCGGCCGCGCCGTGGACAATGACATCGTCGTCACCAGCCGGCGTGTCTCGCGAGAGCACGCCCGCGTGGAACGCGAGGGGCGGCGCCGGGTGTTGACCGACCTGGGCAGCACCAACGGCACGTTTCTCAACGGCGAGCGGCTGCTGGCCCAGGTCGAGCTGCGCGACGGCGACCTCGTCTCCATCGGCGACGTGGAGCTGCGGTACCACGACCCGGAGAGCACCTTTCTCGACACGCCCTTCCCCGAGGTGGAGGTGGACGAGGCCGCCGGCCTGGCCCGCGTCGACCGGCGCGTGGTCGAGCTGTCGCCCAAGGAGTTTGCGCTGCTGGCCTTCCTCTACGAACGCCGGGGCCGGGTCTGCTCCAAGGACGAGATCGGCGCCGCCGTCTGGCCCGAGTACGCCGAGGGCGTCTACGACTACCAGATCGAGAACCTGGTGCGCCGCCTGCGGGCGCGCATCGAGCCCAACCCCTCGGAGCCGGTGCTGCTGCTCACGGTGCGCGGCCTGGGCTACAAGCTTCTCGCGCCCGAGTAAGGCCAAACTGGCCCAGTCTCATCGAACCGAAGGTTCACGATTGGGCCAGTTTCTCATGGAGGCTGAATAGCTCGCTGTTAGCTATTGGATAGGTAAGCCCCCCGGAATTGTGCTATCATGTCCCCAAGATGATGGAGGAGAACGTGGTTACAGACTCGCTGGAAGGACAGAATCTCGGCAGATATCGCGTGTTGGAGCCCTTGGGGCGGGGCGGCATGGCCCGCGTCTACCGAGCCTACCACCCCCAGCTCGACCGCTACGTGGCGGTCAAGGTCCTGCGCTCCGACCTGGTGGACGAGGAGGAATTCCTGGCCCGCTTCCAACGCGAGGCGCGGGCCGTAGCCTCGCTCCGCCACCCGAACATCGTGCAGGTGTTCGACGCCGACGCCCGGGGCGACCTCTACTACATGGTCATGGAGCTGCTGGAGGGCGACACCCTGGCGACGCGTCTGGGCGACTATCGCGCCCGGGGCAAGCGCATGCCGCTGGGCGAGGTGGTGCGCGTCCTGCTCGACCTGCTCGACGGGCTGGCCTACGCCCACAGCGAGGGCATGATCCACCGCGACGTCAAGCCGGCCAACGTCCTGCTGACCCGGCGCGGGCAGGCGGTGCTCACCGACTTTGGCATCGCCCAGATCGTGGGCGGCACGAAATACACCGTCACCGGGGCGCTGATGGGCACGCTGGCCTACATGGCCCCCGAGCAGGGGTTGGAGGGCCAGTGCGACGCCCGTACCGACCTCTATTCGCTGGGCATCGTGCTCTACGAGATGCTGACCGGCGAGCCGCCCTTCGACGCCGAGACGCCCCTGGCCATCCTGATGAAGCACGTCAACGATCCGCTGCCCCTGCCCCGCCAGATCGAGCCGGATATCCCGGTGCCGCTGGAGCGGGTAGTGCTCAAGGTGCTGGCCAAGCGGCCCCAGGACCGCTACCAGAGCGCCGAGGAGATGGCGGCCGCGCTGCAGGCGGCGGCCGAGGCGGCGGACATCGAGTTGCCAGGACGCATCTCGCTGCCCCTGTCCTTCACCACGCCCGAGGCGCCCTCCGAGTCGGTGGCGGTTTTGTCGGGCACGGCCCGCGACAACGTGCGCGAGGCCGAGTTCGCCACCGAAGACACCGACGCCCGGCTGGGCGCAAAGCTGGCGGCCGAGGCGGCCGCGCGGCCGCCAGCGCAACCGGCGGCGCAACCAACGGCGCAACCAACGGCGGAGAGCGGCGTCAACCTCTCGCCGCATGGTGGGCCGCGGGAGCGTGCTCCAGACGAGCCGGAAAAAGTCCGGGCGAGGAAGGGCCGGGCCGAGCCCAACGTGGTGGAGCAGGCTGCCCGCCTGACCGAGTATGAAGGTGGCGAACGTGCGATCCTGAACGCCGTCGCGCTCCTGGTCGGCTACAACCTGGCGGCCATCTTTTTGGGGACCATGACCGGCTGGTGGGGCACCTACGCCCGGGGCTGGCCGGTGGAGCTGTTGCTGGCCGGCCTGCTGCTCAGCGCGGTGATGGGCGCCAGCGGCTCCATCTGGATTCTCATTCCGGCGGGCATCGTCCTGGGCAACGGCGTGCTCTTTTCGTTTTATGCCCTCACCAACGCCTGGGGGCTGTGGGCCTTTCTCTGGCCGCTGGAGCCGTTGTTGGTGGGGGGCGTGATCTGGTACGTCGTCCGGCTGGCCGGCGACGAGGCGCACGCCGGCGAGGTGGCCCGCCGGCTCGCCCGGCGGCTGTGGCGCCCGACGATTCTGCTGGCAGCCGTCGTGGCCCTACTGGGTCTGGCTTTGGGTTCGTAGTCGGCGATTCATCGCCGTCCAGGCGCGCTGAAGCGCGCACTACGAACGGCACTACCAACGTCTACCATGAGAAATAAGGAGAAATCGAGATGAAAAATAATCATTCAGTCGTCGTCGGTGCGGGCTTGATGGCCCTGGGGGCCTTGTGGCTGGTGCTGGTGCTCGTGTCATCGCTGTTGGGCGTCAATCTGCTGGGCTTTGCCCTGCGTTTCTGGCCCATCGTCGTCTCGGCGGCGGGGTTGGCCTTCCTCGTGCCGCCCTTTCTGGTCCGCGACAAGCGCGGCCTGGGCGGCCTGTTCATCCCCGGCGTGCCGATCCTGGTCGTGAGCGGCATCCTGATGATCGCCAGCGTCCTGAACGTGTGGGGCATCTGGGCCTGGCTGTGGCCGATGGTCCTGCTGGCCGTGGCGCTGGGGTTCCTGGCGGCGGCCTTTTACATGCAGGTGGACGGCCTGCTCATCCCGGCCGCCATCGTCGGCCTCAACGGGCTGGTCTTTCAGTTCTGCGCCGTGACCGGCCTGTGGGGCTGGTGGTCGGTGCTCTGGACCGTCGAGCCGCTGGCGCTGGGGCTGGCGCTGCTGCTCTTTGGCGCGCGGCGGGGCTCGTCGGGCGTGCTGACGGCCGGCCTGATCCTGTGCGGCGTGGCGGCCGCCTTCTTCCTGCTGATGGTCGCCATCCTGGCCGACGGCTGGCTCTTTCATCTGAGCCTGCCGGGCATGTTCATCCTCGCCGGGCTGGCGCTACTGGCCTGGGGGCTGGCGCGGGGACGGCTGCTGCTCCGCTCGGCACTGGAATAAGTCCTCGAAAAAGACAAAAGCCTCGCGGAGGTGTGTCTCCGCGAGGCTTTTTTGCTCTCTGTAGGGCGCTAGTCCATGACGGCGCAAGTTCTTACTCGGACGTCATTGCGAGGAGCGAAGCGACAAAGCAATCTCCTTTTGTGGCGAGCAATCGGTTTCTCTCTCATAGCTGGAGATTGCTTCGCTACGCTCGCAATGACAGAACTGATGTGGGTACTAGGCGCCGTCGTCCCCCTTGTCCTGCGCCGCCGCGCCGATGCCGGGCAGCGTCTGGAGCGCCTGGACCAGGTCCACGCCGGTCAGCGCTTCCAGGGTGGCCGGCACTTGAGCGACGATGTTGGTCACGTCGGCCGTCACCTTGGACGCGCCCGCGCCGTCCCCGCCGCTGTTGATGATGACGATGCGGTCGGTCTGGGCCAGCGGCTGGGCGATGGCCCCGGCGACCTCGGGCAGGGCCTCGATGAGCTGCTGGATGATGGCCGCCTGGTTGTACTGTTGCCAGGCCGCAGCCTTCTTTTCCATCGCCTGTGCCTCGGCAAAGCCTTGCTCGCGGATGACGTCAGCCTGGGCCAGACCCTTCGCCTTTTGTGCTTTGGCCTCGCCCTCGCCGCGCAGGCGGGTGGCGGCGGCTTCACCGGCCGCTTCGGTCTCGGTCTGGAACTTTTTGGCGTTGGCCAGCGTTTCGATGCGGTAGCGTTCGGCCTCGGCCGGCTTGTGGACGGTGGCCTCCAGCTCACGCTGCTTGCGTTGGACCTCCTGCTCCTGGACCTCGATCTGCTTTTGCTTGGCTACGACCTCGATCTGTACTTCCTGGGCCGTGATGTCCTGCTGGGTGATCTTTTCCTGGAGCGTGCGGGCCAGCTCGGCCTTGACCTCCTCCCGGTTCGACTCTTCGTCGTAGTGAGCCTTTTCGACCCGATACTGCTTTTGCGCCTCGGCGATCTTGGTCTCGGCCCGGAACTTGGCGGTCTCGCCCTCCTGCCGCGCCTCGGCCGACTGGATGGTCGCGTCGCGGGCGGCGTCGGCCTGGGCGATGGTCGCGTCACGCTGGGCCTCGGCCTCACCCTTGACGGCGTCGCGCTTGACCTCGGCGGTGCGGGTGCGGCCCAGGCTCTCCAGGTACTCCTTGTCGTCGCGGATGTCCTTGATGACAAAGGAGACGATCTCCAGGCCCATGTTGGCCAGGTCGCTGCCCGAGACCTCCAGCACCTTCTGGGCAAAGGCGTCGCGATCTTTGTAGATCTCTTCAACGGTGAGCATGCCCAGGATGGCGCGCAGGTGGCCGGCCAGGGTCTCGTGGGCGACGTAGATGATGCCGTCCGGCCCCTTGGACAGGAACTGCTCGGCGGCGGTATAGATGGAGGCGTCGTCGCCCCGGATCTTGATCTGGGCCACGCCGTCCACGTGGACGGGCACGCCCTGCACGGTGTAGACGCTGCGGACCTCAACCTCGATGGTCAGGATCTCCATCGAGAGGACGTCCACCCGCTCCAGCACCGGGATAATGAAGGTGCCACCGCCTTTCACCACCCGGAAGCCGACAGTCTCTTTCTTGCCGGTCACCGGGTTCACGATGGCGCGCTTGCGGCCCGAGACCACCAATACCTGGTTCGGACCGACCTTTTTGTAGCGGCTGGCGTAGAACCCGGCCAAGACGAACAGGGTGAACAGACCTCCTGCCGCTACAAAGATGACCAGTACCCAATTCACATCCATGCTCTCTCACTCCTTTCGCTTCTTCTTCTTAGCATCAACCTCTGATTGTCCTCCAGTTTAGGCATCCTCTGATTCGGTAGGCATGGGACGGACCAAGACCTGGGGGCCTTTTACCTGCTCGATCCGGACGAGTTGACCGCGCGGGATCGGCCGGCCGGTGATGGAGCGTGCTAACGAGTTCATCCGTCCCGACTTTGTCACGTAGGTGACCTGGCCCGTCGAAGACTCGCCGATAGGGACCGTGACTTCCGCATCCAGGCCCATGATGTCGGAGCTGCGTATCTCGCTCGACCCCTGGGAGCGGATGAGCACCTGGCTGTAGAACAAGAACATCCCGGCCGAGACGATCAGTCCGCCGCCAGTTGCCCAGAGCAAGCTCCAACGGGGGTCTACACCGAAGAGTTGGGTGCTGAGGATGCCGAACGCGCCGAAGGAGGTGACGAAACTGGCAATGGTAATGGGACTGAGGGGAGAGACCGATACGTCGGGTGCGTCTATGCCCATGGGCGCCTCGGGGCCGCCGATGTGGATGTCGGCACCGGGAATGTCCACGTCGCCCGGCAGGTCAATCTGGGGGATGTCCACGTCCACGTCGGGCATGTCGATGTCCGATAGCCCACCGGTGATAGCAATCAAGATGGCGTAGCCCAGGCCAAAGAAAAAAAGCACGAAATAAACACAGTTTAGTGTACCCACGTTTAGTTCAGGCATCGTGCCCTCCTGGGACGAACTGTTGCTTTACGGGATCTCGTTTGCATCACGATTATACCACCTTCGAGCCAAAGCACCAAACTTTGTTCAGAGTATACGCGGACTCGGCCGCCAACGCATGACGTGACTCTGACTGCCGACTGAATCTCCCTGTCAGGACCCTGGCCAGCGGATCCCTAGCTTGTCGAATCACGCCAGCAACGCTACAGGTTCCCCTCAGCCTTCCGAGCGCCAGTGGACCTCCGGCCGGTGGCGGTTGCGCCAGCGCCAGAGCAGGCCGACCGGATAGCCGAGCATCTTGGCCACGTCGCCCACCACGCGGATGGCGGGCACCAGCAGGAGCGCCTTCAGCCGGTCGAGGGGGCCGTAGGGTGCCAGCATCGGCCACAGGCGGCGATAGGGCGTGGCCGTGTAGGCCGCGATCCCGGCCAGCAGCGCCAGCCACCACCAGGGGGAGTGGAGCAGGGCCAAGCCCACCAGCAGCGGCCCAGCCAGCAGGTAGGTCAGGTAGCGGATGGCGTGGCGCTTGCGCCACAGGTCGGCCTTGCCATCGCCCCGGGCGTAGCGGTAGTATTGCTTAAAGAAGGCGCGCAGGCTCCCCCTGGGGCGAAAGTGGACGGCCGCTTCGGGCGCAAAGGGAAAGGGGCCGTAGCGGTCACGCAATTGGAAGTCAAAGACGAGGTCCTCGCAGTAGTCGAGCCACTCGGGATAGCCGCCGACCGCTTCCCAGGCGGCTTTGCGAAAGGCCACCGAGCGGCTGGAGGGCAGGAACGTCTCGGCGTCGATCTCGCGCACGTGGGGCAGGACCGTGGCCCCCATCGCCGTCTCGAAGGCGTTCTGCGGGTCGGCCACGAACCAGCCGGCGACGACGGCGACAAAGGGGTCCGCCGGGGCTTGTTCTCGTTCGAAGGGTTCCACCAGCAAGGCCAGCCACTGCCTCTCCAGCCGGACGCCGGCGTCGGCCGAGGCGATGACGTCGCCCGAGGCGGCAGCAATGGCCGCGTTGCGCCCTTCAGAGATGTTGGCCCCCGGCTCGCGCAGAATGCACAGCGGCAACTGCCCCGAGGCGGCCCACCGCTCCAGCGCCGGCACCGTCTCGTCGGTCGAGCCACCGTCACAGACCACGACCTCGTCGGGCGGACGGGTCTGCTCCGCCAGCGAGTCGAGCAGCCGCTCGATGGCGGCTCCCTCGTTCAACACTGTGATAATGACCGATACGTTCACAGCCTACTCCTCGCTCAACAGGCCCCAGCGCCGCCAGTTGCACAATGATCCAGAAAATGGTATAATGGCCCGGCTTGAAGGGACCTTCTCTCACATGACTAAAAGATCTCGGTATTGAGTATGAAATGGAGACACTGGGCGATCCTCATCGTCCTCTTGCTGCTAAACTATATCATCTTTAGCACCGCGTTCACCCAGCTTGCCAGCCAGCGACAACCGGGACCCCGGGGCACACGGACGCCGGCGCCCACTTTCGAGCGCATCGAGCCGACGCCCCTGGCTTGGATCGTTGCCCCCACCAGCACGCCCCGCCCCACCAATACACCCGTCACCCCCACACCGACCCGGACTTTCTCTCCGACCGCCGAAATCACCGCCACGGCCCAGGTCACGGTGACGACCCCCATGGCGTCCTCGACTGTCACGGCAGAATCCACCGAGACGCCCGCGCCGACCCGGACGCCGACTGCGACACCGCCGCCGACTTTGACGCCCTCGGGCGAGACCGTCACCCACACCATCAAGCGGGGCGAGACGCTGTCCGAGATTGCGGCCCAGTACGGCGTCACGGTCCAGGCCATCGTCGAGGCCAACGGCATCGAGAATCCCAGCCTGATCGTGACCGGTCAGAAGCTGACCATCCCGATCGACGGCCAGCCAACGGCGACGCCCATTTCCGGTACGCAGGCTACGAACACGCCCAAGCCAACTCCCTGACCAATCACAAGGCTTCATGGTAGCGGGTAGCCGTCAGCGGTCAGCCATCAGCTATCAGCGTGCGACGGCCAGCGGTTCGGATAAGAAGGGCTCCGGCGTGGAGCCGTCGGGGGCGATGGGCTGGATGCGCAGGTAGTAGTCGCCCGGTGACGCGTCGGCCGGGATGGGCAGACTGAACTGGCCGCGCCAGACGTCACCGGCCCGCCAGCGGCTCGTCGGGTAGTCTAGCACCGGTTCCCCCTCGATTCTGGTCTGTTCCTCTCCATTTTCGTCGACCAGGATGAGCGCCACGCGCCAGTCGCCGCCCGGCTGTGCATCGGCCCGCCAGTAGAGAGCGACGTGGAGCAGATCCCCCGGCCGCAGCGGCGCGTACTCGTCGGAGCCGAGCTTGTGGGCGTCGTACCCCAGCAGCGCTAGTTCGCCGAACCCGGCGCCGGCAGGCTGCTGCATCCCCAGGGCCGCGATTGGGGCCGGGACCGCCGGTCGCTCCACGGCCAGCGGCGCCAGCCAGACCTGGCCCTCACCCTCCGGCGTCAACAGGCGCTGGCCGGTCTGGGCATCGTACATCCCCACCTCGACCCGGTACGCGCCCGGCGGCGTGGCGGGGTGGATGGGCAGGCCATAGTTGTCGGCGACGACCTCACCCGGCTGCCAGAGGATCGTCAGCCTGGCGCCGCCGCCCGGCTCGGCGTCCCGCTGGCCGACGATGTGGTTCCCCGCGTCCAGGGCGTGGAGAAAGACCTTGTAGCGGGCGGCCGGCGCCCGCTCGGCCCGCCAGAAGAGTGTGATGGGGGCGATGTCGCCCGAAGCGATGTCGCCCGTCGCCAGGTGGCCGGTGAGCTGGCTGTAGCCCAGCAGCGTGATCGCGTCGTCGTTCGCCAGGCTGCCCAGCCGGACGTCGAGCCGCCGGTCGGGCGCCTCGGGCGTCCGCTCCGGCACGGCATAGACGGCCAGGCGCACGTCCCCGTACCAGGCGTCGAGGGCCTTGTAAGCGTTCGTGTCGAGCCAGCCCTCGATAAAGCGCTCCGGGTCACTCTCGTCGGTGGCCCACAGCACGGCAAAGATCCGCCCGCCGGGCGGGGCCAGGGCCTTCAGCGCCGCCTCGGTGGCCGCCGGGTCGAGGGGCCGGCTGGCGGGCAGGGGATGGACCGGCAGGGCCCCCTCGTAGTAGTAGCCGAACACCTCCTGCTGGCCCGGCGCGTTGAGCAGCACGGCGTCGCCGGGCCGGCCCACGGCCTCGACGTAGGCGGCGATGGCGCGGTAGTCGTCGCGGGCGTAGTCGGGTTCGGTGTAGTAGTTGTGCAGGGCGCGAGCGTAGGGCACCAGGACCAGGGATGCGGTGAGGACAAACGCCGCCGACGCCAAGACGGCGACGATTCGCGACGAGTCTCTCACGGGCCGGGGCACGCCGACCGCCAGGAGCAGGACCACAGCCGGCGACGCGGTCAGGAGAAATTTCAGATAGGCTTCGCGATACAGGCCCAGGGCGAGCATCAAGGCCACCGGCAGGCAGACCCAAAGTAGGAGCAGAACGGCAGCCCGCCTGGTCATTCGGATGGGTTTCTCTCCCTGGCCGATCAGCAGGGCCAGCACCCCCACAGAGGCGAGCACGCCCAGCACCAGTAGCGGCAGGATGACCTGGCCAATGTCAACGGTCGGCCCAAAGTTCAACCAGCGCCAGGTGTTTGCCAGCGCTGGCAAAAAGCCCGTGGCCTGGGCCAGCCTGGGCCAGGCGGCGAGCTGCCGGACGGCCGCCGGCAGCCAGGGTAGAAAGAGCAGGGCGACGGCGGCCTGGAGGGCGAGCCAGCGCGCCACTGGCCCGGCTGCAAGGACAAAAGGCAATGAATCGCCCTGGCCGGAGCCGGCTTTAGCTGGCTTGGCCCTCTCAGAGCGACGATTCATCGTCGCGGTTTGCCGCCAGCGCAACCCCATATCGAGCAACACAACCAGGTTGACGGGCAACAGCACCAGCGGAAACGCATAGTGCGTGTACAACCCCGCCGCCCCGGCCAGCACGTAGACAATGGCCCAGCCCAATCGGGCATTGCTCCCCTCCCTTGGGGGAGGGGCTGGGGGAGGGGGAAGATGCTGCTCATCGTGCAATTCCCCCCTCACCCCAACCCTCTCCCCCCAAGGGGAGAGGGCGAACGCCCAGCGTAGCGCCGCGTAGAACGCCAGTGCGCCCCAGACCGCCAGCAGCATGTACATCCGCGCTTCCTGCGAATAGTAGACCTGGAAGGGGTTGACGGCCGCCAAAAACGCCGCCCCCAGCCCCGCCCATCGGCCGGTCAGCAAGCGGCCCAAGGCGTAGATCAGCGCCACCAGCCCCACGCCCAGCAGCGCCGAGAGCGATCTCACCCCCGTCTCGTTGGTGCCCACCAGTTTGATCCAGCCATGGAGCAGCCAGTAGTAGAGCGGCGGGTGGATGTCGGCTGCCGCGTCGCGGGCGATGGTCGCCAGGTCGCGCTGGGCCAGGGCCACGCTCGTCCCCTCGTCGTTCCACAGGCTCTGGGCGTCGATCCGGTAGAGGCGCAGGCCGAGAGCCAGGAGCAGGATGGCAACGAGGAGGATATTGGATATTCGGTATTGGGTATTGCGGCTGCTCACGCTCACAATCCGTTCATTCTGCGCATCGGCTGTCCTCACCCCACGCGGCCGCGCTCGTACCAGCGGCGGCGGCGGGCGGTGACGCTCAGGACGAGGACGACGACCAGGCCGGCAACGACGACGGCACCGGCCACGACGAGCCAGGGCAGGATGCGCGGGCGGTCGCGGACGGTGAGGCTGTCTATCGAGATCGCGCCCGAGGCGGCGCGGATTAAAACGGTGTGGCGCTCATCGGGCAGCCCCTGGGCCAGGGCGACGGTTTCCCCGCCCTCGAGACCCACCTTCCTGGGCTCGGGATCGTGGTCCAGGGTGTAGGTCACCGCGCCACGGATGCCCGGCCCGGCCTTGAGCCACAGGTCGGTCCCCTCGAACGTCAGCGCCAGCGTGGCTTGCGACGAGTCGGGGGCGTAGCGAACGCTGCCGAGCTCGGCCTCCGGCTCGGCGCGGGTCTCCCAGGGACCCTCATAGTCGAGCGCCCAGTGGTCCTCCTGGTGCACGCCGGGGTGGAGCACCCGCGTCTGCTCGCTCTGGAAGTAGCTCTTGAGCGCGTCATAGACCGGCATGGGCGTAAAGTCGGGCTCGACGAGGCGAAAATAGTACATGGCCTGATCCGTCTCGGTGTCGGTGGCCCGCTTGAAGAACCAGACGTTGACCACGCCCACCCAGGGCCACTCCCGCTGGGCGCGCCAAAAGGCCTCGACGGCGTAGCGCGCCTGCTGCTCGGGCGTGACCCGGCCGAACTGGGGATTCGGAAAGCCCTCAGGCGGCGCGTTCCAGTTCATCTCGGTGATCCAGATCGGCTTGTGGGTGTCGCCGTTCTCGACCATGATCTCGCGCAGGTAGAGGGGCCGCGAAAAGTTGAGCACCCGGGGCCGCATCCGCCGGTCGGTGGGGCCGGACCAGAGGCCGTAGCCCTGCATGGCCAGCACGTCGAAATAGTCGCCCGCCCCGGCGTCGTACATGCGCTGCAAAAAGACGAAATCGTTCAAGTCACGCGGCCCGAGAGGGATGGTCTGGGCCAGCGCCCCGGAGAGGACCACGCACTCGGGGCAGGCGGCCTTGACCCGCGTGTAGCCGACCCGCAGCAGCTCGGTGTATGCCTCGGGGCTGACCGGGCGCTCACCCCACTCGGGGTAGATATTCGGCTCGTTCCAGATCTGGTAGTGGCGGATGCGCCCCCGGTAGCGGCGGACGACGGCCTCGACGAAATCGCCATAGTCGGCCAGGTCGTCGGGCGGGGCAAAGGCGCCAATTGCGTCACCCTCGGCGCGGCTCCAGGCCGGCGGGTTGCTGAGCCGGGCGATGATCTCCAGGTCGTACTGCTCGGCCAGGCCGACGATGTGGTCATACTTTTCCCAGGCGGAGCGATGCGGCTCGTGGCGGCGGTCCTCGAAATCGCCCTTGCCGTGGATCTCGATGTCCTCCCAGGGGAATTCCTGGCGGAGCCAGTGAAAGCCGGCCTCGGCGATCATGCGCACGGCCCGCTCCCGTTTCTGGGGCTCGACCTCCTGCTCCAAAAAGACGTTGACGCCGAAGGGGTTGACCCCGGCGTGAGCCACGGGCACGAAATCGGCGGTCTCGGGCCGGGGGCGGGCCAGGTTGCCCAGCCACTCCAGCCCGCCGCGCACCTGGGCGGGCAGCGTCTCCTCGCCGGTGACGCCGTAGAGCAGCGCCGACCAGCGCGGGTAGGTGAGCGCCAGGGCGCCGACGAGCACGGCGGCGATCAGGACCAGGCTCACGATCCAGCCGAGCCAGCCCGTCCGCGAGCGCCTAACGGTCATAGGTGTCTCCTGTCAACAGGCCACTCGTTGGGCAAATTGCCAATTTGCCCTACCAGGTCCGCTGGAAGGTGACGTTGTAGCTAAAGTGCATCGGTCCCATGGCGCGACAGGACGCCTCGTCCGCGCAGATGCCGCCCCGGATCAGGTCGTCCCAGACCGCGTGCTCGAACAGGATGGACAGGACGTGGGTCGTTTCGCTGCTAAACGTCTGCCCGTTGACGTCGCCCACGACCTTGAAGCGGTAATCGGCGGCCCACATCGTAAACTCGGTCTTGCCCGGTCCCTTGTTACCCGTGATCACCTGCTCGTGGGGCGTATTGTTAACCTCTTCGAGGATGATCCCATCGAGCGGCGCACCGCCGGCGTCGACAACCGTGAAGTAGATGTTGTGAAGGCCCGTCGAGCCCAGGCTGCCGTCCTCAAAGGCGACGATCTCCTGGACGCCAAAATCCACCTGGGGTTTGGGCGTGTTGGTTGGCGGGGCGGGCGTGTTCGTCGGCTTGGGTTGGGGTGTGTTGGTGGGCGGC
>CAYLZO010000158.1:0-12611 GCA_964387775.1 uncultured Anaerolineaceae bacterium | reverse complement strand
CAATTTGGGGGCTTGACAACTCGAAAGTTCATGGTATAATGGATTTAGTTTGTTGGCTCAACAAACTAAATTGTGGGGAGACCAATGGTGCAACGGCGATATCAAACAGGGGACCAAACACTGATCCGAGAGATGAACCTCTCGACCCTCATGCGCTATCTGCACGAGAGCGCACCGCTTTCCCGGTCGAGGCTGGCCGGACTGACCGGGCTGAACAAGACCACGATCTCCAGCCTCGTCGAAGAACTTCTCGAGCGGGGCCTGATCCACGAAGTCGGCCTCGACACCTCAAGCGGCGGGCGGCCGGCCACGCTCCTGGAAGTCAACCCCGACGCCGGCAGCATCGTCGGCCTGTCCCTGGGCGTGGACCACATCGCCGTCATCGTCACCGACTTTCTCGGCGAGATCCGCTGGCGCCACCAGGAGGAAGCCGATCCCGCCATGGGCCAAGAGGCCACACTGGCGTTGATCCTGCAAATCGTCCAAGAGGCGATGCGCACGGCCCGCACCGAGAATACGCGGGTGCTGGGCCTGGGCCTGGCGACGCCGGGCACGGTCAACGTCGAAGACGGGTTGCTCATCTTTTCTCCCAACCTCCAGTGGCACAACGTGCCCTTTCGCCAGATTTTCCAACAGCACACCGGGCTGCCGGTGCTGGTGGACAACGATGCCAACGCCGCTGCCCAGGCGGAGCACCTCTTTGGGGTGGCCCGACGCGTCCAGAACTTTGTCAGCGTCTTTGCCGGCGTGGGCGTGGGCGGCGGGCTCTTTCTGAATGGGGAACTCTACCGGGGCACGGGTGGCTATGCCGGCGAGATCGGGCATACCAGCTTTATGGTCGATCACTACCGGCGGCCCTGCCGCTGTGGCAATCGGGGCTGCTGGGAAACTTCGGTTGGCCAGGACTCGGTGCTGGAGCGTGTGCGCACCCGGCTGACGGTGGGACGCAGCAGCCTCATCTCGCAACTCATGGCCGAGCAA
The DNA here is from genome assembly GCA_964387775.1 of uncultured Anaerolineaceae bacterium. Lineage (GTDB taxonomy): Bacteria > Chloroflexota > Anaerolineae > JAAYZQ01 > JAAYZQ01 > CAYLZO01. The sequence continues at coordinate 11,630 of CAYLZO010000158.1, read as the reverse complement.
AACGCGCCCCTGACCGTGCCCCTCATCGTCCAGGCCGCCGACGCCGGGGATGCCGAGGCCCGCGAGGCGCTGGACGAGACCGGCTCGCTACTGGGCCTGGGCGTGGCCAACCTGGTCAGCGTTTTTAACCCGCGACTGGTCGTCCTGGGTGGACCGCTGGCCATCGCCGGCGAATATCTGCTGCCAGCCATCGCCGCTGCCGTCAAAGAGACCGTGTTGCCCGAGATTCACCAACAGGTGCGGATTTCGCTCTCCGCGTTCGGAGCCGACGCCAGCCTCATGGGCGCGGTGGCTCTGGTCGTGGAAGAGATCTTGTCGGGACCCAGCAGCGTGGAACGGTTGTAAACCTGTTCCGAGAAATAGACGAAGGAGGTGTGACAAAAAAACAAACGGTTTCCAGCGGTCACTTTATGAGTTTGGGGCCTGACCCCGATCAATCCGGAACAGAGAGGTAGAAGGAGGAAAAGAAATGTTGCGCAAGAGAGTTTGGTACGTTGTGATGGCGGCCTTTATCGTGGCCTCGATGCTGCTGGCGGCATGCGGTCCGACACCGGAGCCCACCGAGGCGCCCGTCGCCACCGAGGCCCCTCAACCCACGGCTGCCGCCCCGACCGGCGGCGACTTGGAGATCTTTTCGTGGTGGACGGCGGGGGGTGAGGCCGATGGGCTGAACGCCATGTACGAGATCTTTGGCGACAAGTATCCGGAGGTCGAGATCGTCAACGCCACGGTGGCGGGCGGCGCGGGGTCGAACGCCAAGGCGGTGCTGGCGACGCGGATGCAGGCCGGCGATCCGCCCGACTCGTTCCAGGTGCACGCCGGGCACGAGTTGATCGATTCGTGGGTGAAAGCGGGCAAGATGGAGCCGGTGACGTTCATCTTTGAGGAGAACGGCTGGCTGGACAGCTATCCGCCGGGCGTGATCGACGTCTTGTCGTACGACGGCGAGATCTGGAGCGTGCCGGTGAACATCCACCGCTCGAACGTGTTGTGGTACAACAAGGCGGTGTTTGCCGACAATGGGCTGGAGGCGCCGGCGACGTTCGACGAGTTCTTTGCGGCGGCGGACGCGTTGCAGGCGGCGGGGGTGACGCCCCTGGCGCTGGGCGACAACGGCATCTGGGCGGCGACGCACCTGATGGAGTCGGTGCTGCTGGGCACGCTGGGGCCGGAGGCGTACGGCGGCCTGTGGGACGGCACGACGGACTGGAGCGGGGCGGAGGTCCAGTCGGCGCTGGAGACCTACGCGCGGATGATGGACTATGTGAACGAGGACCACGCGGCGTTGTCGTGGGACCAGGCGGCGCAGTTGGTGGCCGACGGGGACGCGGCGATGACGATCATGGGCGACTGGGCGGAGGGCTACTTCAAGTCCATCGGGCTGACGCCGGACGAGGAGTTTGGCTGGGTGCCGTCGCCGGGGACGGGGGGCACGTTCCTGATGCTGTCCGACTCGTTTGGTCTGCCCAAGGGGGCGCCGCACCGGGACAACGCGGTGGCGTGGCTGACGGTGTGCGGCTCGCAGGAAGGGCAGGACGCCTTCAACCCGCTGAAGGGCTCGATCCCGGCGCGGACGGACGGCGACCGGTCGCTGTACGACGAGTACCTGAAGTCGGCGATGGACGACTTTGCGTCGAACGACATCGCGGCCAGCGTGGCGCACGGGGCGGCGGCATCGGAGGGCTGGGTGACGGCCTTTAACGACGCCATGACGCTCTTTGTGGCCGACCTGGACGTGGCCGGCGCGCAGAGCGCCATGGCCCAGGCGTGCACCGACGCGGGCGTCTGCAAATAGCGTGATCTGAAATCGAGACCTGGCAGGTCGCACCCGGCCTGTCAGGTCTCTATCTTGCACGGGGGGAGCGTATGTCTCACGCGCGTCGCGAGCGCTGGATCGCGTTTTTGATGATCCTGCCCTCCATCGTCCTCATTGCCATCTTTGTCTATGGCTTTATCGGTTGGACGGCGACCGTCTCGTTCTCCCAGTGGGACGGCATCGAGCCCGACTATAGCTGGGTGGGTTTGAAGAACTTCCGGCAGCTCTTTTCCCAGGAAGGGGGCGTGGCGGCCAAGCGCTTCACCATCGACCTGTGGAATACGCTCTTTTTCACGGCGCTCTTTCTCCTGCTCTGTGTCGGTGTCGGCTTGTTCCTGGCCATTCTGCTCGACCAAAGGATCAAGGGCGAGGGCCTCTTTCGCACCATCTATCTCTTTCCCATGGCCCTGTCCTTCGTCGTGACCGGCGTCGTGTGGCAATGGATCTTTGCGCCAGGCACGGCGTCGCGCCTGCGGGGCGTCAATGCCCTCTTGAGCAGTGTGGGCCTCGACGCCTTGCGCTGGAAGTGGTACACGTCCACCGAATCGATCGGCCCCTTTCACGTGGCCCTCATCCCGGTCATCATCGCCGCCGCCTGGCAGATGATCGGCTACTGCATGGCCATGTACCTGGCCGGCCTGCGTGGCATCCCCGAGGAGCTGCGCGAGGCGGCGCGGGTCGACGGTGCCAGCGAGGCCGGCATCTATCGCCACATCATCCTGCCGATGTTGCAGCCCATCACCCTCAGCGCCCTGATCGTCCTGGGCCACATCTCGCTCAAGATATTCGACCTGGTCTACACCATGACCGGCAAGGGGCCGGGCTTTGTGACCGACGTGCCGGGCATTTTCATGTTCGAGACGACCTTTCAGGGCAATCACTACTCCCAGGGCGCGACGATTTCCATCATCATGTTGCTCATGGTGGCGGTGGTGATCGTCCCCTACCTGATCTTTAGCCTGCGGCGGGAGGTGGAACTATGACCACGGCTTTCGAACCTTCGACGACGCTCGAAACGCGCAAGCCCCGGCTGGGCCGCTCCGATCCATCGCGGATCGCGATCTATGTCTTGCTCGTCCTCTTTGCCGTCCTGTTCCTGGTGCCGGTCTATGTCATGCTGTCCAGCTCGTTCAAGACTTTTGCCGAGGTGCAGGACCTGTCGCGGATGTGGAGCCCGCCGTCGGTTCCCACCCTGGAGACCTTTCGCGCCGCGTGGTCGGGCATCCCTGAAAAGGGCCTGCGCGGCCTGTCCCGCAACCTGCTCAACAGCGTCCTGCTGACCATCCCGGCGACGATCCTCTCGTCGATGCTCGGCTCGCTGAACGGCTACGTGCTCTCCAAGTGGAGGTTCCGGGGAGCCAACCAGCTCTTTTTCTTGATGCTCTTTGGCATGTTCATCCCCTATCAGAGCGTGCTCATCCCCCTGACGCAGACGCTGGCGGCCATCGGCCTGGGCGGGACGCTCTGGGGGCTGATCTTGGTCCACGTGGTGTACGGTATCCCCATCACCACGCTGATTTTCCGCAACTACTACGCCGAGGTGCCCACCGACCTGGTGGAGGCGGCACGCATCGACGGCGCGGGCATCCTGGGTGTCTACGCGCGGGTGCTCTTCCCGCTGTCGCTGCCCGGGTTCGTGGTGGTCATCATCTGGCAGTTCACCAACGTCTGGAACGAGTTCCTCTTTGCCGTGTCGATCCTGCAAAAACCGGAGCTGCAACCGATCACCGTGGCGCTGCGCAACCTGGCCGGCAGCCAGATCAAAGAGTGGAACATGGTCATGGCCGGGGCGCTCATCGCCGCGCTGCCGACGTTGCTTATCTATGTCATCATGGGCCGCTATTTCATCCGGGGACTGCTGGCCGGCTCGGTGAAAGGCTAGGCAGCAAGATACAAGCAGCAAGCAGCGAGGCACTTGCTGCTTGCTGCTCTTTGACAAGGAGGGTGCACTATGAAACTGACGTGGGGCTTGCTTTCGACGGCCCGCATCAATCGTAGGTTGATTCCGGCCATCCGGGCGGCGGAGCGGGCCGAGTTGCTCGCCGTCGCCAGCCGTGACCAGGCGCGGGCCGGGGCCTACGCCGCCGAGTGGGGGATCCCGCGCGCCCACGCTAGCTACGAGGCGCTGCTGGCCGACCCGGCCATCGACGCGGTGTACATCTCGCTGCCCAACAGCCTGCACGCCGAATGGGCGGTTAAGGCGGCGCAGGCGGGCAAACACGTCCTGTGTGAAAAGCCGCTGGCCCTCACCGTGGCCGAGGTGGAGCGCATCATGGCCGCCGCCGAGACAGCCGGCGTGGTCGCCGTCGAGGCGGTGATGTACCTGCACCACCCGCTGCTGCACCGCGTGCGGCAGATGGCCCGCGACGGCGCCGTGGGCCGGGTCACGCTGGTGCGCGGCACCCTGTCGTTCTTCCTGGACCGGCCGGGCGACGTGCGCTGGCAGCCGGAGCTGGGCGGCGGCTCGCTGTGGGACGTGGGCAGCTACCCGGTCAGTTTTATCCGCTGGATCCTGGGCGAGCCCGACGAGGTCTTTGGCTGGCAGGTGCCGAGCGAAAGCGGCGTCGATGCCACCTTTGCCGGCCTCTTGCGCTATGGCGAGGGTGTCCTGGGCGTGTTCGATTGCGGCTTCCGCCAGGACTTTCGCAGCGAGGCCGAGGTCGTCGGCACCGAGGGGGTGCTGCGGCTCCACAATCCCTTCCCCATGGGGCCGGACACGCGCCTCGTTCTGCAACAGGGTGACGAAGAGACCGTCGTCGACGTGGAGCAGGCCGATCCTTACCAGTGCGAAGTGGAGGCTCTGACGGCGGCCGCGCTGGACGGCGCCGATCTTCCGGTGCCGCTGACCAGCAGCCGGGCCAACGTGGCGACGCTGCTGGCACTCTACGAGTCGGCGCGGCAGGGGGCGCCCCGCCCCCCCAGGCAATCCTAACCGAGGCGCACCAACTCACGCACCACGCCTATCCGATCCGCCGGTAGACCTCGTGGTCGCGGGCCAGCCGCTGGCTGGCCACCAGTTCGCGGCGCCGCGTGGCGTAATCCTCGTGGAACCGGCCGATGATTTCGTTGGCCTCGGCCTCGGCGTAGTCGCGATCCGGCTCGAACTGCTCCAGCAGGTAGCGGAGAATGACCTCCCGCTTTTTCCACTGGCGTGGGATCTGTTTCAGCCGGCCGCTCTCGGCGTCCATGTAGTCGCGCAGCACCTTGCGGTCGTAGGCGTCCAGATCGAGTTCTTTGGTCGGGACCTGCCAGGTCTCCTCCGAAAGAAGCTCCTGGGCCCTGTCGCGCAGTGATTGGAGTTGCAGCGAGTAGACGTGGTAGTGCTGCTGGGCCGTCGCCTGCACCAGGTCCGCTTCGACCAGGCGCCGCAGGTGGTGCGAAACCGTGGCCGAGCTGAGATCCAGGATCGTGGCCAGCTCTTCCACAAAAGTCCTGTTGGGCCAGGAGGCCGACGATCTGGAGCCGCTTTTCGTCGGCCAGTGTCTTGAAGAATTCGAGCCCGGCGGACCTACGTGACTAGGACCCAAGTACTAGCATGGCTCCCAAAGCAGTTGGCTACAACGGTTGACAAGTTGGCCGACGTCTGGTAGACTGAACCCAGTTCTTTTCCTCTGTGGAGGGGAGCTGGCAAATGGTTTTGCCTTCTGCGCGGCGGATTGGGTCAAGGTCAAAGATGCGCGGAACCCCGATGCCGGCTGGGAACGATCCTGGTCGCGTCGAGCAACGGAGCAACACGATCAACATGAATGCGTCCAAGTCTGAAGAGCCGGGGAGCCCTGGAACTGACGCGGAGATCATTCGCCTGGTTCTCAAAGGGGACAAAGACCGTTATGGCCTGTTGGTCGATGCCTATAGCTCCCGGATCATCAACTACCTGGCCCGCATGACGGGTAATCGCTACGAAGCCGAAGACTTGGCACAAGAGGCCTTTGTCCGGGCCTATTTCGCCCTTTCTTCCTACGATCCTCAGTACAAGTTCTCCAGTTGGCTGTACAAGATCGCCACCAACCTGTGCCTCAACTACCTGAAAAAGCGCCGGCGCTGGGTGCACGTCGATGACTACCAGGACAAAGATGGGCGCCCCGCGTGGGTCTTGCCCGATACCCGCGCCTACGGCGATCCGGCAAAATCCGTGGATTGCCAGGAGCTGCAACGCGAGATCCAGCAAGCCATCGATCGGCTCCCCGGCGTTTATCGTACGGTCGTCGTCCTCCGCCATCTACACGGCCTCTCCTACCAGGAGATTGCCGACGTGACAGAGGTGCCGATTGGCACCGTGAAGAGCCGACTGGGGCGGGGACGTTCGCGGCTAATGGCCCTGCTACAGGGGCGCGTCTAAGGGGTTCCCTATGTTGGTCATTGCCGGCCTGATCGCCATCCTCCTACCCTTGCTTTTCCTCTACGTCGTCTATGCTCTGGACCTCTATTCTTCGGGCAGTTTTCGCACGGTAGCCCTCTGTTTCCTGTGGGGATTGGTTGCTTTTGGCCTGGCCTTTGGATTCAACACCGGCGCGCGGGAGTTCCTTCTGGAGGGGCAATTGGCGATGGGGCAGGCGCGGGCGATTCTGCTCACCGTCGTGTTGGTGGCGCCCATCGTCGAAGAGATCGTCAAGTCCTTGATTCTGATTTACTTTGGCCGACAGCCCGATTTTACCTATTTCGTCGATGGAGCCATCTATGGTTTTGCGGCCGGGATCGGCTTTTCCATCCTGGAGAACTTTTACTACATCTCGCTAACCGGCGGTGGTGGACAAGGCGCCTTTGTCGTGGTCAGCCGCTCCTTTTCCACCTGCCTGATGCATGGCTCTGCCTCGGCCCTGGTCGGTGTCTCCATCGGCCGCTTCCGCTATGGCCATGGCCGGACCCGAATCTTGGCCATGATCCTGGGCTGGGGCGCGGCCATCGTCTTGCACTCCGCCTTCAACCGCGTCGTCGAGTACTGGACGGGGACCGCCGTGCTTCTCGGCTCGGTCGGTTTGGGAATCGGCGGTGTGGTGCTCATCGCCCTCTTTATCAAGTGGGGCTTGGTGGAGGAAAAACGGTGGATCGAAGAGACGCTTGGCCTGGGCCAGCGGGTGACGGCCAAGGAAAAAGCCCTCGTCCGAGAGTTGCACAACCTGGAGGACCTGCTGGAGCCGATTACAGAGCGATTTGGGCGGGAGAAATCGGTCCAGGTAGAGCAGTTTCTGCTCAAGCAGGCCCAACTCGGCATCAAACAGAAGTCGAGCGAGATGACGACCGATCCCCGCTTAAAGGCACAGGTTGAGGGCCAACTGGCGACACTGCAAGACGAGATGGAAGACATCCGCCGTCAAGTCGGCGTCTACTGCATGACCTACGTGCGCTCCATCTTTCCGCCCGAGTCGCTGGTGCTGTGGAGCAACTTGGAGCGGCTGGTACAGGATGCGCAGCGGCGCCCCGCCCAGTTTGACGTGTGGGGCAAGCTCCAGGCCACAGCTTCGGCCCGCGCCGCTACCAAACCCGAGGGCAACGAATTGGGTTGAAGCAAAATCACGGAAAAAGGCCGATCGCCCCCCATAAATGGAAACTTTTCGCGTCCGAAAGGGTAGTATAGATAGCCGACGACGGGCTGTATCGATGAACACAACCCTGCCCGTCGCGGGAACAACCTTATGAATTGCCGACAAGCACGTGATGCAATAGAAGACATCTTGAACGGCGGGGAGACCCCCGATGCTTATCCCGAGTTGGAAGGCCACCTGGGCACTTGTGCCAACTGTCGGGCGCGGTACAGGCGCGAACGGCAGGCGATCCAGCGGCTAGAGGGGGTAGAGTTGCTGGATGTGCCCCCGGACTTTGGCCAGCGAGTGATGGATCGGCTGCCCGAGATGCCCTTGGAAGCCTTGAGCGAGGTGGTCCGTGCGGTACTGCGGGCCTGGCGAGAGCCGGTCTTTCGAGAGCAATTGCGGTCTGAGCCACGTTCGACCCTTGAGCGCCTGGGCGTTCCCCTTCCCTCACGACTGCGGGTCATCGTCGTGTCTCCCGACCAGGCAACCTTGCCTACCCAAAGCCTACTGGCCCTGCCACTGCCTGCCGCGGGCGAAGGTTCTCTGGGCACAAAGGAGTTGCAGGCTCAAATGCGCGACAGTGCAGCGGCCTTTTGGCTGGTACCAGAGTCGGCTATGGCCCGGCTAGCCGCCGAGGAGCGGATGGAGCGTGTGCCCGCGGCGGGGCAGCAGGTCTGGGACTCGCTGGTTACGACCCTGATACGGCCGGCCCGCCGGCGGGTCCTGGTGCCGGTACTGGCGGCTGCTGCAACGTTTTTGCTGGCCCTGGGCCTCCTCTACCTCTTTGGGGTAGACGCTCCGTCCGGCACACCGGGTGCGGCCACGGGTCCCTGGTCTGGCGTCGCCATCGCCGCTGTGGTCCTGGCGGCTGTGTTTCTGGCAGTAAGCTTGATTTTGTGGCGTAGAAAAGAATAGAGAGACGAGCAGAAGCCCGTCTCTTGCGGCACCGACCCTTTGGACGCGGAGCACACGGTTCCACGGATAGCTGAAAAATCCGTGAAATCTGTGTGATCCGTGTCCTATTCTTTTTCTCGCTGAGGTGGGGTCGGGGATGGATTCGCGACGGCAATCGGTCGGGACCGCCGCTGCCACCACAAGACGGCGCCCGGCAGGCTGGCGGCATAGATGGTCACTTGCATAACCAGCGACATGGCAAAGGCTGGCGCCTGGGGGATCAGGCCGGTCAGGTTGTGGTAGAGCGCCACAAAGACGGCCTGGTTCACGCCCAGGCCCGAGGCGATGGAGGGGATGTAGAGGGCAAAGGGCGTCAGCGGCGTCAGCACGCAGACCCAGACAAAGGGCACGTCCGCGCCAACAGTCACGGCCGCCAGGTAGTTGACGACACAAGTCCCGGCGACGGTGCCCAGGCCCAGGCTCAGGGCAGCGACCAGCGTTTTGCCATCGGTCCGGTAGACCTGCACCGAGTCGGACAGGCTCTGATAGAGGGGCAATAGGCGACTCAGGGGGCCGAGGGTAAAGAGCCGCTCGACGAGGCGGCGCAAGCGCTGGCTCATCAGCAGGGCAAAGGCCAGGGCAAAGGCCAGCAGGATCAGGGCCATCGTCGCCAGCAGCCAGCTCAGGTCGGCCCGCCCCAGGGCCAGGACGGCGTAGCCCAGGCCCAGCACCGAGGCCACGAGAAAGGCCGCCAGGCCCACCAGCCGGTCGACCAGCACCGACACGGCCACCGGCGCGCCCTGGCCCTCGGTGTGGCGGGCCAGGTCCCAGCCCCGGGCGATGTCGCCGCCGACCATGCTCAGGGGCAGGTTGGCGAAAAAGAGGCCCACCAGGTTGTGGCGAAAGAGGCTCCAGTAGGGCGCGTTTAGTCCCAAGGCTCGCAGCAGGTATCGCCACTTGAGCACGTTGAGGCTGATGGCGACGAAATAGATGGCCAGCGCCACCAACCAGGGCCAGAGCCGCAGATCGGCCAGAATGGCGCCCCAGTCGGCATTGAGGATGGTGGGCCGGGTGACGATGTAGGCGATCAGGCCCAGGCTGATCGCCACTTTCAATACGTTGAGGGCGACGTCCTTGAGCCGGCTAACCATGTTCTAGCGTCGCCTCCCGCTGTTCGACCCCCTGGCCGGGGTCCTTGGTGCTCCAGGCCATGTCCCAGACGACGTGCTTTTTCTTTTTGATGCGATAATCCCAAAAGCCGAGGAGCCGCGAGTAAATCTCCAACGCGCCGAGGAAGCCAAGGGTGGCCACCAGCCGGATCGCGCCCCAGACCTCTTCCAGGGCCAGGCGCAGCACACGCGTATTCTGCAAGCTGGAGACCTTGTAGCCGTACTTGTCTCGCAGGTAGAGGTGGCCGGCGTAGTTGCGCCGCCGCTGCTTGACGAAATCGCCCACCGTCTCTGGCCCCATGTTGTAGACGACGGCGTCGGGCGCGTAGCGGACCTGCATCCCCCGGCGGATGATGAACGCCTCGACGAACGCCTCGTCCATGGCCACGTCGGGCGGGATGGCGTCAAAGACCTTGCGAAAGGCGATGAGCTCGCCGAGGCGCGGGATCTCGAGGCAGAGTTGATGCTCCATTTTGAGCCGGAGGTGGGACAGCACGCCGACGATGTGGTCTGGCGTGTTGACGGCCACCTTGTGGGCGCCCGTCATGCCCACCGCCGGGTCGCGGAACATGTGCACCATCTTTTCGATGGTGTCCTCACGGGGCAGGGTATCGCCGCTTTCCAGCACGCAGATCTTTTCCCGGGCGTGCTTCAAAAAGACGTTGATGGCCGACGTCTTGCCCTCGCGCCGCTCCTGGACGTAGAGCCGGATGCGGGGTTCTTTTTCCATGTAGGCCCGCACCACGTCCTCGGTGCCATCGGTGCAGCCCGAGGCGACGACGATGATCTCGCCGATCTCGACCTCGTAGAGCCGCTGGTCGAGGATGGCCTGTAGAAGCCGGCCGATGTTGGCCTCTTCGTTGTAAGCGGTGATGCCTACACTGCATTGAATCTTGTCGTCGGTCATTCGTCTCTCACTACCGTCCGCCAGGCCATGCGCGCCGTGCGCGGCAGGCGGAGCCAGGTCTCTTTGCGGGCCAGCGTCCGGGCGATGCGTTTGGGTCGCAGGTAGAAGCGGCGATATGCCTCTTTCCACTTGCGCTCCACCAACTCGGCGGGCAGGCCCGGCGTCTCGAAGCGGGCCTTGCCCTCGAAAAAGACGAAATCGTCCCAGGTGTCGGCCAGGATGCGGCCCTCGGCCTTGACCGTCTCGTACATGTCGGTGCCGGGGAAGGGCGTGGCAATAGAAAAGTTGGCGACGACCGGGTCCAGCTCGCAGGCGAAGCGGATGGTATCGTCCATCGTCGCCTCCGTCTCGCCCGGCAGGCCGACGATAAAAAAGCCGATGGTCTCCAGGTCCACGGCCTGGGCCGCCCGAAAGGCCGAACGCACCTGGTCCAGGGTCAGGTGCTTGTCCACCACGGTGTCCAGGATGGCCTGGTTGCCGCTCTCCACGCCAAAGGCGGTGCGGATGCAGCCGGCGCGCTTCATGGCGCCCAGCACTTCCTCGTCGGCCAGGTTGGCCCGGATGCCGTTGATCATGATCCAGGGCACGTGGTCCAGGTTTTCGTCTATCAGCCGCTGGCAGATGTCCAGGACGCGCTGGCGGTTGATATTGAACGAATCATCGAGGACGCCGATCTCGGCGGCACCCTGCTCGCGCACCAGCCAGCGCCACTCGGTGACCACGCTCTCTGCCGAGCGGGCCCGCCAGCGCCTCGGCCCGATCTGGGAGCAGTAGGTGCAGCGGTAGGGGCAGCCCCGCGAGGTCAGGATCGGAAAGCTGGGGCCGTGTACGTCGTCCACGGTGGGCTGAAGGTTGGTGTAGCGCGCCATCTTGAAGAGGTGCCAGGCCGGAAAGGGCATCTCGTCCAGCTCTTCGGCGGGGATGGGAGTCCGGTCGGGCGTGTTGATGATCTCGCCATCACTGTCTCGATACGAAATGCCCTGGATATTGGATATTGGATATTGCGCATTGCTATCCAATATCCAATTTCCAATATCCAATACCGAAAGCAGTTCCAGCCACGTCGCCTCGCCCTCGCCCCGGACCACCACGTCTACGAAAGGCTTGGCGGCCGATTCCTCGGGCAGGCTGGTGGGGTGCGGTCCACCGAGCACGATGGGCGCGTCGCAGAGCGAGCGGACCCGCTCTGCGACGCGCCAGGTGGCCGTGATCTGCGTCGTGTTGGCCGTGAGGCCCACCACGTCCGGGGCGAACTCGCGGACGACGGCGGCCAGGGGCGCGTCCTCCACGTCGCCGTCGTAAACGCGGACCTCGTC
>CAYLZO010000157.1:0-12680 GCA_964387775.1 uncultured Anaerolineaceae bacterium | reverse complement strand
ACGCGCGTCACAGCGGTGGATGGCACAACCTTGCGTTGGGGCGCAAGGCCAAGGACATCGTCAAGGTGGCCGTGGCCCGCGCCCGCTGGCTCTACCCCCAGGACGAGGAACAGATCCCGGTGACGGACGCGGCGCTGGTCATCGGCGGCGGGGTGGCCGGCATCCAGGCCGCCCTCGACCTGGCCGACGCTGGCCACCCGGTCTACCTGGTCGAGAAAAAGCCAACCATCGGCGGCATCATGGCCCAGCTCGACAAGGTCTACCCCGACATCGAGTGTAGCATATGAATTCTCGGCCCGAAAATGATGGATGTCGGTCGACATCCCAACATCACCCTCCTGACTTACTCGGAGGTCGAGGACGTCTCGGGCTACGTGGGCAACTTTCGGGTTCGCGTCAAGCGAAAGGCCCGCTACGTCAACGAGGACGAATGCACGGCCTGCGGCGACTGCGCCGTGGTCTGCCCCGTCGTCGTGCCCGACGAATACCAGGCCGGCCTCGGCACGCGCAAGGCAGCCTACATCCCCTTCCCCCAGGCCGTGCCCTCGGCCTACGTCATCGCTGCCGACGAGTGTCTGGGCCAGAACCCCATCGCCTGCGGCAAGTGCATCGAGGCTTGCGAGAAAGAATGCATCGATTTCGACACGAAGGACCAGGTCCTCGACCTGGAGGTCGGCTCGATCATCGTCGCCACCGGCATGGACGTCTACGACCCGGCGGCGCTGGACGAGTACGGCTACACTCGCTTTGACAACGTCGTCACCAGCATGGAGTTCGAGCGGCTGATCTCCACCGGCGGCCCGCTGGAGGGTCACCTGGGCCGGCCCGGCGACCTGAAGCGCCCCAAGCGCATCGGCTTTGTTCAGTGCGTCGGCTCGCGGACGTCGCAGCCGGACGACCCGGCGCGGGGCAACCCCTACTGCTCCAACGTCTGCTGCATGAACACCGTCAAAGACGCCCAGTACCTCAAGGACAACTATCCCGATACCGAGATTTCGGTCTTTTACATGGACCTGCGGGCCTTTGGCAAAGGCTTTGAAGAGCTGCTGATGCGCAGCCGGAGCAACGGCGTGCGCTACATCCGCGGCCTGCCGGGCGAGGTGCGGGAGGACCCGCTCACGGGCAACCTGCGGGTCACGGTGGAGAATACGACGGCCAACCGCCTGGAGCAGCACGAGTTCGACATGCTCGTGCTCTCGGTGGGGGCCACGCCGGCGACCAGCACGGAAGAGATCCGGCGCATGGTGAGTCTCTCCAAGGCGCCCAGCGGCTTTTTGAAGGAGGCCCACGCCAAGCTGCGCCCCGTGGACACGCCGACCAAGGGCGTCTTTATCGCCGGCGGGGCCGAGAGCCCCAAGGACGTGCGCGAGAGCGTCACCCAGGCCAGCGCGGCGGCGTCGCACGCGGGCATTCTGCTGAACAAGAACAAGTTCAACGTCGAGGCCATCACTGCCGTGGTGGACAAAGACCAGTGCAAGAGGTGCGGCCTGTGCGCCAAGTACTGCCCCTTTGGCGCCATCGAGTGGGAAAAGAAGCAGGTGGCCCGGGTCACCAGCGCGGCCTGCGCCGGCTGCGGCACCTGCGCCGCCGAGTGCAAGTTCGGGGCCATCGAGATGCGCCACTTTTCCGACCAGGCCATCTATGCCCAGATCGACGCCATCCTCGACGAGGACCCCCTGGACAAGATCGTCACCTTTGCCTGTAACTGGTGCTCCTACGCCGGCGCCGACACGGCCGGCGTGGGCCGCATGGCCTACCCACCCAACGCCCGCATCATCCGCACCATGTGCTCCGGCCGGGTAAGCGCCGACTTTGTGTGGTACGCGTTCAAAAAAGGCGCGCCGGTGGTGCTCGTCTCCGGCTGCCACTACGTGGACTGCCACTACATCGACGCCAACCGCAGCACCACGCGGCGCATGGATGGTCTGTGGGACGGGCTGGAGAAAGCAGGGCAACGCCCCGACCGGCTGCTGCTGGAGTGGTGCTCGGCGGCCGAGGGTGGCCGCTGGCAGACGATCATGAACGAGACGGAGCGCAAGCGCCAGACGGTGACGGCCAAAGAGGTGGAACGCACCCGCGAAGCCCTGTCCCAGGCGCGGGTGCCCGGACCGCGCAATCCCAGGGACAGCGACGAGAAGCAGGACGCCGAGTTCGTGTGCATGCGCTGCGGGCACGAGTGGGCCGGCTACTACAGCTCGAACCTGGAGCGGACCTGCCCCGACTGCCGGTCGAACAGCGTGCGCTGGCTGCGGGTCAAGTAGCCACAGGCGCAGCATAAATTCAGACTGTTGCCCATCGGAAAAACGGCGCCGGGCTCGCCCCGGTGCTGTTGTGATGCACTTTTGGGTGTGTCAGGCGTAGTAGTAGGGTAGGATGACGGTCCCCAGCGCGACCGCATCGAGGAGGATCAGGCCCAGCAGGCCCAGCCAGGCCGCCTCTCGACGCCAGCGGCGGGGGACGAGTTTGGCCCAGCCGAAACAGAGCACGGCCGCCGTCGGCACGATGGCGACTGAGGCGTAACGGGCCACCGGCCAGAAGAGGTTCTGGGTGAGGAGCACCGGATGGACGCGCAGGACGGCACTGCCCCAGGCCAGTAGCAGCATGATCCCCATCAGAACCCAGGCCCGCCAGCGCCAGGGTTTCGCCGCGCCCCGGGCGCGCAAGGCCCGCACCAGCGCCAGTCCACTGCCGGCGAGGCCCGCGAGGGTGAGGAGGGCCAAGGGATAGAAGTAGGCCCCCGGCAAGGCCAGGTGGTTCCAGCCGAACCGGCCCCAGAAGCTCTGGAACAAGATCGTAAACTCAAAGCCATAGACCCAGGCCGTGCGCCGCCACTCCCACAGAGAGTGAAAGATGTGGGCCAGGGGAGTGCGATAGACCTCCACGCTGCCGATCCAGGGCCTCAGGACGGGCCAGGTGCTCTCTGCCGATCCATTGCGGAGGAGGTTGGTCACCGAGCGCGAGCCCCAGCGGGCCGCCTTGGCCTGGACCGTGTCGAACACAGGGGCCTGGTCCAGGGGCATGGTGCCCTCGGCCAGGATCAGGCCGTCGATGTAACCCCTTTGAGCGGCGCCCGCTCGTTTTGGGAGGAGGGCGTGGACGGCCAGGCCGGGCGCCTCGGTGCTGACCGTGGCCGTGAAGGCGTGAAAACACCAGTCAGCCGTGGCCGGCATCCGATGGGAATGTGTGGTCAGGCCATCGACCAGGATCAGATCGAGCTCCCCTTCGGCCCCGGCCGGGGCGCGCAGCCAGGCGCCCAGCGTGACCGTCTGGCCGCGCAGCTCCCTGCCCTGAGCCCGGTCCAGTTCCTGGAAGATGTGGTGCGACAACCCAGCGCTCTCGCTCGATAAGACGAGCGCTGAGCGGCCCATCGGGGTGTTTGTCTCCAGGCGGTTCTGCCCCCCGGCTGGGGCTGTGCTGTACCAGCTTGCTGCCTGCTCGCTCCAGGTCAAGGTGCCGAAAAGGGCGGCCAAAAGCAAGACAGCCAGCCCAATCCCCGCCCAGCGGCGCAGGGTGGAGGGCACGGCCATCACGCCCAAGGCCAGGAGAATGGCGACGGCCACCAGACCGGCCGTGCTCTTGGTGAAAAGGCACACGAGAACCAGGAGTACAATCCCCGCTCCTCGCCGGAGCGACCAGCCTCTGCGGACCAGGCGGGCGGCGGCCCAGAGGAGGAGGCTGGTGGCCGCCGCTGCGCCGACATCGTTGTTGACGCCGCTCATCAAATCGGTGAAGGGTGGGAGAAAGGCGATAAACGTCGCGACCCCGAGGGGCAGCCAGCGGCGGCCAGGAAGCGCCTCGCGGGCGAGGCCATAGGCGGCGGCAACGACGACGAGGTACAGCCCGACTGAGCCCAGCCGGGCCAGGTAGAGTTGCGTTTCGACTTCCTGGTAGGTGACGAGCAGTTGGGGCAGGGCCAGCAGTGTGTAGTAGAGGGGCGGATGCTGTAACTCGCTGATACCGATTTCGGGGGGCTGGTCAGACCAGAAGTCGATGGGCGGCGGTTGGCTTTGCCAAAAGTCCGCGGCCCGCATAGACGCCGCGATCTGGCGCCGCATCTCCAGGTCATAGTCGCCGGGCTGGGGCAGGTGCTTCCGTTCGGCGATGAGCCGCACGTATTCAAAGTGGGTCGGTTCGTCGTAGTGCTGCCAGGGGGGCATGAGGGCCAGGTAGAGCAGCCCACGCACGAAGGTCAGAGCCAGGACCAAAAGTAAAAGCCTTCGCTTTGGGGGCGACGGCTTTTCAGACGGCGGATGCACCGGCGACGTATCTGCTCCGTTCAAAAGGCGCCTTTGCTCTTGGCTACAGCGCCGATGGTGCGCCACAAGATCTGGATGTCGAGGAGGAAGGAGTAGTTCTGGATGTAAAAGAGGTCTTCTTCGGTGTAGAGGTGCATGGGCTTGTCGCTGCGGCCGTTGACCTGCCACCAGCCGGTAATCCCCTGGGGCACCGAGAAGCGCTGCCACTGCCAAGGCTCGTAACGCTCCACCAGCCAGGGCAACTCGGGGCGGGGGCCGATGAGGCTCATGTCGCCCTTGAGCACGTTGATGAGCTGAGGGAGCTCGTCCAGGCTGGTGCGGCGGATGAACTTGCCCACGCGCGTGATGCGGGGATCGTCCCGGTGCTTGTAGAGGATCTCGCCATCCTCCCGGATGCGGATCGCCTTGGCCTGTTGCCGGTCGGCGTCTTTGACCATCGACCGGAACTTGTACATCCAGAACAGCTTGCCATTCTCGCCGACGCGCTGCTGTCGAAAAATGATCGGTCCCGGCGAATCAAGACGAATGGCGACGGCGACAATGGCCAGAACGGGGGAAACGAGCGCCAGGGTCAGCGTCCCGACCGCCAGGTCAAAGAGCCGCTTGATCTGCCGCTCAAAGGGCGTCAGGGTCGGTTTCTGGATCGTAATCATCGGTACGCCGGCAAAATCCTCGACGGTCGTGCGGAACAAGGTGTTTTTGACGTAATCGGGCACGATGCGGACCCGGGCCGGCAGGTCGCGCAGGTGGGCAAGCAGGCGAAAGAACCGATCGTAGGAACCCGGCGGCAGTGCAACGACCACTTCGTCGATGGCCAATGCCTTGACGTGCTCGGCCACCTCCTCCATTTGGCCCAAGACCGGTAAATCTCCCACCTCAGTTTGGGCCCAAGTCGCGTCGGTCAAAAAGCCGACCGGCTCCAGCCCCGCCCAGCTATGCTGGGCCAGCATCTTGGCGACGTCTTGTCCGATCTCCCCAGCACCCAGGATCAGAACCCGACGGCGCGTATATCGGGGCCGGCCGGTCCATTTCAGCACGAGCCGGACGAGCAGCCGCGAACCATTGACCAGGAAGACGGTCAGGGCGTAGAAGAGGAGGATCTGGCCCCTGGCGATTTCGGGAAAGACAAAAAAGAGGATGCCGGCCAAGGCAAAGGCAGACAGGGTAATGGCGACAAAGAGCCCCTGGGCCTCGTCCACGGCCCGCTGGTCGCGGGGTGCGTACACCGACAGTAACAAGAACCCCGCACCCCAGACGAGTGCGACCAGGACATAGATCGCAACATCGGGACGCGGGGCTTTATCGGCCACGGGTATAAAAGCCGGTAACAGCGAGTATACGATCCCAGACAGGAACAGGGCCAGTTCCGTGAGGGCAATATCCGCCAGTAAGCGTAGGAGAGCATAATCCACCCTCGGGCGCTCCCACATGGTGCCATCTCCTCTCACCGCCCCGATTTCTTGGGCGCGAGGCGGTTTTTCCCGCTTCTCCTTTTCGGTATTATACCTCAGATTCTAGAGCAGGGCAACACGCAAGGGGGCGTGTGTCGGTTTTCTCCGGCT
The DNA here is from genome assembly GCA_964387775.1 of uncultured Anaerolineaceae bacterium. GTDB lineage: Bacteria > Chloroflexota > Anaerolineae > JAAYZQ01 > JAAYZQ01 > CAYLZO01. Next base: position 6,862 of record CAYLZO010000157.1, on the reverse strand, counting down.
CTGAGAGGTCCAATGCCGTAAAGCTTACCTTACGACGATGTTGACCAGCCGGCCCGGCACGACGATGACCTTGACGATCTCTTTGCCCTCGGTGTGGCGCCGGGCGCCTTCGGTCTCCAGGGCCAGGGTGCGGGCGGTTTCGTCTTCCACGTCCACCGGCACCTCGATCCGATCCCGGACCTTGCCGTTGACTTGCACTACGAGCGTGATCGTCTCTTCGGCGGCCACCTCCTCGTCCCATTCGGGCCAGGCTTGCCGGTGGATCGAGTAGGGCCGTCCGGTCCGCACCCAGAGCTCCTCGGCAACGTGCGGGCAGGCGGGAGCCAGCATCAGGAGCAGGGCCTCCACCGCCTCGTCCCAGGCTTCGGTGCGATACAGCGCGGTATCCTTGGCTTTCAGCAGGGCGTTGTTCAGCTCCATCAGATTGGCAATGAAGGTGTTAAAACTGAACGCCTCCAGGTCCTCGGTGCCTTTGCGGATGGCCTGGTGGACCTTGCGCCGCAGGTCGCGGACCATCTCCACATCGGGCACATCTTCGGGGACGTCCCTTGGCTCCAGCACGCAGTCCCAGACCCGGTTCAGGAACCGCACCACGCCCTCGATGCCCTGGGAATCCCAGGGGCCGCCCTGGTCCCAGCGCCAGCCGAACATCAGGTAGCCGCGGACGGTGTCGGCCCCGTAGCGGGCCACCAGATCGTCGGGCGCCACGACGTTGCCCCGGCTCTTGGACATCTTTTCGCCGTCCTCGCCCAGGATGATGCCCTGGTTGCGCAGCATCGTCATCGGCTCGTCAATGTCCATGATGTCCAGGTCCCGCATGACCTTGGTGAAGAACCGGGTGTAAATCAGGTGCATCGTGGCATGCTCGATGCCCCCCGTATAGACGTCCACCGGTGCCCAATAGTCGGCCTCGGCGGGGTCAAAGGGCATCGAGTCGGCGTGGGCCGGCTTGCCCTCTTTGTAATAAGGACTGAGGTAGGCATAATTGTACCACGACGAGCACATAAAGGTGTCCATGGTGTCGGTCTCGCGGGTGGCGGGGCCGCCGCATTCGGGACACGTGGTGTTCAAAAAGCCTGCGTGGTACTTGAGCGGACTTTCGCCCGTGGGCCGGAACTCGGCGTCCTCGGGCAAGAGCACGGGCAGATCCTCGTAGGGAACCGGCTGGGTGCCGCATTCGTCGCAGTAGACGATGGGGATCGGCGCGCCCCACATCCGCTGCCGGCTGATGAGCCAGTCGTGCAGGCGGTAGTTGACTTTGTAGTGGCCCTTGCCCTTTTCTTCCAGCCACTCGGTGACCCGCTGCACGGCCGCGTCCCCCGGCGTGCCGCTGAACGCCTCCGAATGGATCATCGTGCCGTATTCGTGATGAAAGAGCACGTCGCGGTAAAAGGGCACGCTCCACAGCCTCTCCATCACGGTCCGGAACCTGTGGGCCGCCGGGTCCAACTCTTGGCAGCGGGCCAGGATCGCCCGGTCGGCCTCTTCGGAGTCGAACTCGACGATCTCGTCGTTGGTTCGGCCATGCTCACCACCAGCGAAAACAAAGAACCAGCGGCCGCCGACCACCTCGGCCCAGTTGCCGGGCTTGAGGTAGGTCTGGACCACCTCGGCGTAGCGGTCTGCTTCGCCGGCCTGCATGGTCACGTACAAGCCCATTTCCTTCTCTTCGAACTCGAATCCAGCCTGTCTCAGCGCATCGGCGACGCCTTCCTCCACCGCGCCAGCAGCGATGTGGCCCTTGGTGAGGCTGTCGGGCCGGTCGATGACGGGGATGATGGTCAGGCCGAACTTGAGGGCGAACTCAAAGTCCCGCTCGTCGTGGCCCGGCACGGCCATGATCGCGCCGGTGCCGTAGGTCATCATGACGTAATCGGCGATCCAGATGGGAATGCGGGCCTCGTTGACGGGATTGATGGCGTAGGCGCCGATAAATACGCCGGTTTTTTCCCGCGAAGCGTCGGTGCTCAGCCGCTGGATCTCGGTCTGGCGGGCAGCCTGGGCGACGTAGGCGTCCACCTCCTCCCGATGCTCTGCCGTGGTCAGCTTGGCCACCAGGGGATGCTCCGGGGCCAGGACCATGAACGTCGCGCCCCACAGCGTATCGGGCCGCGTGGTAAAGACGACGATGTCGTCCCCCGCCTCCGACTTGAAGACGACGTCGGCGCCCTCGCTGCGGCCGATCCAGTTGGTCTGCATGGCCACGACGCGCTCAGGCCAATCGATCTGGCTGAAATCGAGGAGTTCCTCGGCGTAATCGGTGATGCGGAAGAACCACTGTTCCAGGTCCTTTTTGATGACGGGCGTGCCACAGCGTTCACAGTGGCGATCCTCGCCCCAGACCTGCTCGCGGGCCAGGGTGGTGTTGCACTGAGGGCAGAAATCGACCGGCGCCGTGGCCTTGTAGGCGACGCCGGCGTCGTAGAATTTGCGAAAGAACCACTCGCTCCAGCGATAGTAGCCGGGCAGGCAGGAGATGGCCTCTCGCTCCCAGTCGAACATGGCGCCCATGGTGCGGAGTTGGCGCCGCATCTTTTCGATGTTGGACATGGTCCAGGTGTGGGGGTGGATGCCCCGCTCGATAGCCGCGTTCTCGGCCGGCAGGCCAAAGGCGTCAAAGCCCATGGGAAAGAGGACGTTGTAGCCCCGCATCCGCATAAAGCGCGCCCGGGCGTCCGAGGGGGCCATGGCGTACCAGTGGCCAATGTGCAGGTCGCCGCTGGGGTAGGGCAGCATAGTCAGGGCATAGTGCTTGGGTTTGTCGGGGTCAATGACCGAACGGTAGAGGCCATCGGCCTCCCAGTGGGCCTGCCAGGCCGGTTCGATCTCTTGCGGGACATATTTTTCGGGCATGCTGTCACCTCGTTTAAAGTCTGGTCCAGTCTGGCGCATTCTACACCAGAACGACCGACCCGTCAACTCTGACCGGCAGGACCTGGATTCTGGCTGCGCAGGAACTCGATCACGATCTGATTGAACGCCTCCGGCTTGAAGCGCATGGGATGGTGCCCGCCCCACTCGGGCACGCCCTCCTGGGCCGTCACGTCGGGGATCGTCTCCACCTGGCTGTTGGGGAGGGCCACGCCGAACCAGGCGGCGTTGGCCAAAGGCAGCACCGAGTCGTCCTCGCCCCAGAGCACCAGCGTCGGGCAGGTGATGCTTTCCAGGTTCTCCTCTTCGAACTGGCCGGCGCCGGCACTGTCCACCAGGATGAGCCGCTCGACCCGATCCGGGGCGCGCAGGGCCACCTCCAGGGCGATCAGGCCGCCCCACGACACGCCGCCGAGCGTAGCGGTCTCCAGCCCTTCGGCGTCCATCAGGTCCAGCAGGGCGGCGGCTTGCCGCTCGTGGTCCAGCCGCTCGCCGCCCGACTCGCCGCAACCGATGAGATCGAGGGCGTAAGCCGTCAAGCCGGCGTCGGACAGGGCGTCGAGAACGCCGGTTTGCACGCTCATTCCACGTCAAAGGGCGGTGAGACGATCACCTTTCGCATCGCGCAGTCACTGAACTCCCCATAGTAGGTTTCGGCCCGGCTCAGCGTTTTGGCCTCGTCCAGTGTGCAGCCGGCGTAGGCCTGGGTCCGTGCCTGATAGATGCCGGGTCCCAACTCTGTCGCCACGGTGTCGGTAAACGTCTCGCCGGGCTCGACCCTGTAGCCCAAGAAATCGACCTCGCAGACCAGCAGCCACACCGGGCGCTCTGGATCTTTTACGTCAAAGATCTCCCACGGCCCGCAGACGGGCAGATACACCGCTTCGTGGCCGAGGTTGGCCAAGGTCAGGTTCACCTCCTGGACGGCCGCATCGTACCCCGCGTTCAGCGAGATCGCCAATGCGCCGGAGGGCATCGGCGAGGGAGTCGGTCTGTCGGTGGGCGTCGGTCCAGCACAGGCCGCCAGCGAGATCGCGGCCAACAACGGAAGAAAAAAGGCCCTGAGCTTTACCATATTTTCACCCCCGTCACCTCCATGTGGCGGATGTCCTGGCGCAGGATCGTCACCCGCTCCAGCAGCCCGGCGGCCTCCAGCTTGCTGCGCGCCACGTCGAGCATGCCCTGGGAGAGGTCGGTCAGGGTGACGTCGTACCCCGCTTCGGCCAGGGGCAAGGTCCAGCGTCCTGTGCCACCGCCGGCATCGAGTACCTGCGCCGGGGGTGGCGGCAAAAAGCGCCGGACGTTGTCCCACGTCACGGGCTCGTAGATTTTCACAAAGAACGGGTCATTGTCGTATCGGGCATCGTAGGCCGGGGCCTTCTCGTCGTGATACGCTTCCGAAGGGGTTTTCAAGGCGTCCTCCTCGCACGAAAAACCCCCTTCGTCTTAGACGAAGGGGATCTCCAAGCCTCGCCACTCTGGTGGACCCGGAGGGACTCGAACCCTCGACCCCCACAATGCCATTGTGGTGCGCTCCCAACTGCGCTACGGGCCCATGCACGTTTACGCGATTTGAAGCGGGTTGGTGGAGCTGAGGGGATTCGAACCCCTGACCTCTACAGTGCGATTGTAGCGCTCTCCCGGCTGAGCTACAGCCCCCCGCGCCTCTTTCGGGGCCTAGTATAGCCCAGAAAGGGCCGATTGTCAAAAACGACCGGGGCACAAAACCTGCCCTCTTGCCATGCCCATCTTGGAAAACAGCCGTTTGCTCCCTACCGGCTTTTGAAGTATAATGCCCGAGTTGAACCCGAGACCGAGAGGAGGTAGACACGGTGAGCCTCGAACTTGAACAATTGCAAGTTGGCCCTTGGCCGATGAACTGTTACCTGATCCGCTGTACGGAAAGCGGCGAGCTCGCTGTCGTGGACCCCGGCGCCGACGCCGAGGCCATCCTGGACGCGGTGGGGGAAGCCCCGGTTCGCTGCATCCTGCTGACCCACGCCCACCGGGATCACGTCGGTGCGCTGGAGGCGGTGAGGGAGGCGACTCACGCGCCCCTCGGCCTCCATCCCGCCGACGCCGAGGCGTTCGGTTTGAGCGGCGATTTCCCCTTGCTCCACGGCATGGAGGTCGAGGTCGGGCAGAGCCGGGTCAAGGTCGCCCACGTGCCGGGGCACACGCCCGGCAGCGTCTGCCTGAAGCTGGACGGCCAGGTCCTCGTCGGCGATGCCGTCTTTCCCGGCGGGCCGGGCCACACCACCTCGCCCGAGGCGCTGGCCCAGAGCTTGACCTCGCTGGGCGTGACCGTCTTTGCCTGGCCCGACGACACAGAACTCTATCCGGGCCACGGCGAGCACACGATTGTCGGCGCCGAGCGGGACGCCTTTGAGCAGTTTGTGGCCGCCGATCATCCCCCGGACTTGAGCGGCGACGTGACCTGGCGCTGACACCCATGAGCCGTGGGCAGGTCAGATCGCTTCTTGCGGGATCAAAGAAAAGCGAGTATACTATGGACGTACTTGGCCCCTCCCCGCTGCGCGCTGTTCCGCCACGTGCAGCCGGGGAGCCGGTGCAGCGTCAGACTGCAAAGAGGCAGTGGCCGAGATCAGGCCAACGGTAGGAGGAAAGATGATCGGCCGGATTGTCAAAGGAAAATACAAAATCTACGACGAGGTGGGCTCTGGAGGCTTTGCAACCGTCTATCTTGGCCGCAACCTGGAGACCAACGAGATCGTCGCCATCAAAGTGCTCAGCCGCCAGTATACCCGGGAGAGCCAGTACGTCGAGCGCTTTCGGCGGGAGGCGGGCCTGGCCGAGCGCCTGCGCCACCCCAACGTCGTCCGCATCCTCGACCACGGCATCGAGGACGGCATCCACTACCTGGTCATGGAGTTCGTCGAGGGCCTGACCCTGGACGAGATCCTCCAGCGCAAGGGCCGCCTGTCCATCGAGGAGACCCTGTCCTATAGCGAGCAGGCCTGCGCCGCCCTCCAGGCTGCCTATCAGGCCGGCGTCGTCCACCGCGACATCAAGCCCGCCAACCTGATGATTACGCCCGATGGCACGGTCAAGATCATGGACTTTGGTATCGCCCGCATGGAGGCCATGGCCGGTCTGACTCAGAGCGGCATGTTCATGGGCACGCCCCGCTACATCTCGCCCGAGATGGCCCGGGGCGCCAAGGCCGACATCCGCGCCGACCTCTATGCCCTGGGCTTGCTCATCTACGAGATGCTCACCGGGCAGCCGCCCTTTGACGCCGAGAACCCCTGGGCCGTGCTGCGCCAGCAGATCGAGGGCGAGCCCACGCCCATTCCCCAGCTCCGCCCCGACGTGCCCCGCTGGCTGGTGGACGTCGTTTCGCGGGCCCTGACCAAGGACCCGAACCAGCGCTTCCAGACGCCGGCCGAGATGCTGGCGGCGCTGCGAGAGCGGACGGCCAGGCCCAGCCACGTGTCAGAGGCCAGCGCCGCCCGGGCGGCCGCTGCTCCATCCCGCGCCCGGGCCGGACGCCGCCGCGGCGTGCCCCGGGGCTTGGTCCTTGGCCTCATCGGTGCCGTGCTGGCGATCGGGCTTGGCGTGGCCGCCCTGCTCGCTTTTGGCGGCGGACAAGGGACGCCGACGCCCTCTCCCTCGCCGATGGTGGTCGCCGTCCAGGCGACGCAGACGGCCCGCGTCATCGTCGTCACCAACACGCCGGAGGATACGCCCGAGCCGCTGCCCACCAGTTCGGAGCCGACGGCTACGCTGCGGGCCACCGACACGCCCCTGCCTGCTGCAACGGACACGCCCGCTGCAATGGATACGCCGCTGCCCACCGAGACGCCCGTGCCCACAGACACGCCCCTCCCGCCGACCGACACCGCCGTCCCCACGGAGGCCCCGCCGACCAACACCCCGAGGCCCCAAGCGACGAATACCCCGGCGCCGACCAACACGCCCACGCAGCAGCAGCCGCCGGCCGTCTCGGGCCGGATCACGTTCAGCGCCA
>CAYLZO010000156.1:0-12783 GCA_964387775.1 uncultured Anaerolineaceae bacterium | reverse complement strand
CGGCGCTGATCGTGGCGCTGTTCACCTACAACCAGGAGCCGGAGTTCGCCGCGCTGATCGCCTGCCTGGTGCTCGTCGTGCCGGCGCTCGTCTTCGGCTATCGGGGCGCGCGGCCGTCGCTGCCCGGACTGGCGCGCTCCGTGCCGCTCGCCGGGTTCGCCGCACTGGAAATCATCCTGGTCTGCGTCGCCGCCGGCATCATCATCGGCGTCGCCTCGGTGGTGGCCCTGCTGTCGGTGGGCGAGGGCGTCGAGGCGAGCATCACCAGCGAGATCGAGGGACTGGGCTCCAACCTGGTCTTTGTCACCGCCGACGAGCCTCCGGCCCAACTGACCACGGCCGACGCCGAGGCCCTAGACGACCCCTTCAACGCGCCAGCGCTGGTGGCCGTCTCGCCGCTGATGCAGGGCAGCCTGCCGGTGGCCTACGGCGACACGACGATCAACGTCAGCGTCGGCGGTACCAACAGCCAGTACCTGGACGTGCGCAGCATGGGCCTGAGCATGGGCGGCTTTCTGACCGACGCCGACCTGGAGGACGAGGTCCGGGTGGCCGTGCTGGGCTGGAACGTCTACGCCGACCTCTTTGCCGAGGACGACTATCCGGTGGGCCAGTTGATCACCATCGACGGTCAACGCTTCGAGGTGGTGGGCGTGCTGGAGCAGCAGGGCGGCTTTGGCAACGAGGACGACTCGGTGTACGTGCCGCTGACCACGGCCCAGGCGCGCCTCTACCCCCAGCGCACCCTCTCGGGCGAGCGGCCGGTGGCCATCATCTTTGCCAGCGTGGCCGACGAAAGCCAGGTGGACGCCGCCGAGGCCCAGGTCGCCGCCACGTTGCGCGCGCGCCACGACCTGGACCCCGGCGACGAGGACGACTTTCAGATCACGAGCCAGCAGGCCATCCTCGACATGGCCGGCCAGATCACGGCCATCCTGACCATTTTCCTGGGGGCCATCGCCGGCATCAGCCTGCTGGTAGGCGGCATCGGCATCATGAACATCATGCTCGTCAGCGTCACCGAGCGGACGCGGGAGGTGGGCATCCGCAAGGCGGTGGGCGCCACCCGGCGCGACATCCTGCTCCAGTTCCTACTGGAGGCGGTCGTGCTGAGCTTTCTGGGCGGCCTGCTGGGCATTGGCCTGGGCGTCGCCGGCGCCAACCTCATCGGCAACCTCTCGCCCGACCTGGCGACCAAGGTCACGAGCGGGACGCTGGTGCTGGCCGCCGGGGTGGCCAGCGTCGTGGGCCTGGTGTTCGGCGTCTACCCCGCCCTGCGTGCCGCCAACCTGCGGCCCATCGAGGCGCTGCGTTACGAATAGAAGAAAGCCTTGCGAAGATGGGGGCGGCCCGCCGGACCGCCCTCACCTTCGCAAGGCTCTATTTGCCCGGGAGATTGCCATGAAAAGCACACGAACCATCGTCCTGATAACTCTGTTGGCTGTCGTTGGAATGGCGCTGGCCGGCTGCACCGCCGGCCCTCGCGCCCCGTCTGCCGTGGAGCCGACCATGACGGCCATCCCGCTGCCCACCTACACGCCGACCGCCGCCGTCGCGCAGGCAGAGACCTCGTCGCCGACACCGCGACCACTAACCGCGACCCCGCTGCCCACGGCGACGGCCACGCCCCAAGTCACCGTCACGACGGAGCCCACGGCCACGTCCCTGCCCCCCACCCCGACGGCCGAGCCGACGGCCACCGCGACCTCCACCGCCACCGCCCGGCCAAGGGCAGCCAGCCCCCAGCCGACGGCCACGCCCGAGTTCAGCGGCAAGTTGCTCTTCCAGACGACCATCGGCGGCGATTTCTACGTCGTCAATGCCGACGGTGCGGACTCGTCCGACGGCCTGCGGCGCATCACCGACGGCGTGGACCCGGTCTGGTCGCCGTCGGGGGACCGGATCGCCTTCACCCGCTGGCGCGAGCCGCGCGGCGTGTGGCTGGTCGACGCCGATGGCTCGAACGAGCGTCGCGTATTCGACTGGAGCCAGGCCCGCTGGCCGTCGTGGTCGCCGGATGGCACCGAGATCCTCTTCTCGCGGCAGCACGGCGGTCGCCTGGAAGAGGCGGAGCGCTGCTTCTGGGGTTTCTGCTTCGACGTCCCGGCCAGGCCCCACTGGCGGCTGGGCATCGTGGAGGCCGACGGCGGCGTCTTTTACGAGCCGGCCAGCGCCCTCGTCAGCCTGGCGCCCGATTGGTCCCCGGACGGCAAAAAGATCGTCTATGACGGCGAGCGGGGCCTCGTGGTGCAGACGCTGGACGGCGAGGTTTCCTACCCGATCACGAGCGACGGCCGGGACACCGGCCCCGTCTGGTCGCCGGCGCCGCTTGAAGGCGGCACAGGCGGCACCCAAGTCGCCTTCACCCGCCGCCAGCACGACCACTGGGAGGTCTATGTCGTGGACGCCGACGGCGGCAACCTCACCCGCCTGACCGATACCCCGCAGCGCCCGGACGGAGCGCCCGGCAACAGCGCCGCCCCGGCCTGGTCGCCGAGTGGTGAGCACCTGGCCTTCCTCACCGACCGGGCCGCGAGTACGACTGCGGGGGTCGAGTGGGGAATCTGGGTCATGGCCGCCGACGGCAGCGACCCCCGCCCGATCTTTGCCCCGGGCACCGGCCTGGACGGCCTGGCGCTGGAGTACAGCTCCCTCGGCGAGCGGGCATTGTCGTGGACGTGGTAGCCTTTTTGCCGCTTGGCCGATTTGAGGGTATACTGTTCCCATGGACGCACTGGCCCGACGCGAAGCATTGCGCATCTTTCGCCTGATCCTGGTCGTTCAGCTCGCCTTCCTGGCCCTGAGCGCCCTGGCGGTGCTGGGCTTGCGCGGCCTGCCCCGCTGGGGCGGGCTGCTGCGCGCGGCCCCGACCCTGCTGCTGGCCCTGCTCTTCCTGCCTTCGTGGCTGGAGCGGGTGCTGGACCGCTACTTCCTGGCCGTGGGCCTGATCCTCCACGTCCTCTTTTCCAGCCTGGAGATGGTCCACACCCTGGTCGGTCTGTCGCCTGCCCGGCTCGGCGAGATGGGATTGCCGCCTGACGTGGTCCAGCAACTGACCGAGACGCCGTCCATCGAACCCTTCTTTTTCCTGCTCATTCCCCTGGTGCTGATGGCCTGGGGCTATGGCCAGCGAGGCGCGTTGCTGGGCAGCAGCCTGGCCGCCGTGCTCCACCTGGGCATCGGCTACTGGGCCGTGGCCGGCGAAGAGTATCCCGCACTCTTTTGGGCGTCGGCCCTGGCCCGCGTCGCCCTGATCTATATCGTGCCCCTCCTGGTCAGTGTCCTGGCCCGGCGCGAGCGCCGCCAACACGCCCAGTTGCAGACCGCCCACCAGCGGCTGCGCCGCCACGCCGCCACCGTCGAGCAGTTGGCCGTCAGCCGCGAGCGGAACCGCCTGGCCCGCGACCTGCACGACACCCTGGCCCATAGCCTCTCGGCGCTGGCGGTGCAATTGGAGGCTCTGCGCGCCCAGTTGGCCCACGATCCCGAGGCGGCCCAGGAGACGGTGGACGGGCTCTCGGCCCTGGCCCGAAAGGGGCTGGACGAGTCCAGGGAGGCCATCCAGTCCCTGCGGCGCGACCGGCTGGAGACGCTGGGCCTCGAAGGCGCGCTACGGGACGCGCTCCAGGCCTTCCAGGCGCGGACGGGGGTGCCGGCCGACCTCGCCGTCGCCGGGCAGGAAGCGGACTTGACGGCCGAGGAAGCCCAGGCCCTGTACCGCATCGCCGAGGAGGCGCTGGCCAACGTCGAGCGCCACGCCTCGGCCCGGCAGGTCGCCGTGCGGCTGGCCCGGGGCGCCGACCGGCTGGACCTCGTGGTCCGCGACGACGGCCTCGGGTTCGACCCGGCGCGCGTCCCCGCCGACCGCTACGGGCTGACGGGCATGGCCGAGCGGGCCGAGATGATCGGCGCGACGTTGGCCGTAAACAGCCGGCCCGGCGGCGGGACCGAGGTCTGGTGCTCGCTGCCCCGCTGAATCCGCCCCCCACCGACTTGGCGATCCCGGGCTTTGGCGTTATACTACGGCCATGAAGAAAAAAGGATCGCGATACGTCGCCCAGTTTCCCTATCCGCGCCGGCGCGCCGTCCGCACCGTGGTGCGGCGGCTCACCCACCTGGCCTTTGGCCTCCTCACCGACCTGCGCATCGAGGGGCGGGAGAACCTGCCCGAGACCGGCCCCCTCATCGTCGTAGCCAACCACTTTCACTTTGCCGATACGGCGGCCATCATCCGCGCCACACCCTGGCCCCTCGATTTCCTGGGCGGGCTCCAGTTGCCCAACGCGCCGCCGCTGCTCCGCTGGATCCCCAAGGTGTGGGGTTACTATACGGTCCGGCGGGGCGCCGCCTCGCGGACGGCCATGCGCGCCTCCCAGGCAGTGCTGGCCCAGGACGGCGTGCTGTGCATCTTTCCCGAGGGGGGCTCGTGGGCCGAGGTGCTCCGCCCCGCCCGCCCCGGCACGGCCTACCTGGCCGTCGAGACGGGCGCCCGGGTCCTGCCCATCGGCCTGGACGGCATGGTCGATATCTTTCCAAAGCTGGGCCAGGGGCAGCGCGCCCAGGCGGCGATCCGCATCGGGGAGGCGTTCGGCCCCTTTGAGGCCAGGAGCCGGGGTCAGGCCCGCCGGGAAAAGCTGGACGAGATCGGCCACGAGATCATGAGGCGGATTGCGTTGCTGATCCCCCCCGAGCGGCGCGGCGTCTATTCGAGCGACCCCGCCCTGCGGGCGGCAGCCCAGGAGGTCGCCGAGTTTCCCTACGACGACCTCGGCGGATGAGGGCTTAATCAGTCAATTATGCCCAAAGCGCCGCCCGGACCGTCGCCAGGTGCCCGTCGATTTCGGCGCGCAGGTTGTCGGCGGCGGGGCTGGGGTCCAGCCCGTCGAGGCGCTCGCGGGCCGTGGTCAGCGTTTGCAGCGCCTCCTCCCAGCGCTCCTGTTCCAGGTAGGCCACGCCCAGGTTGCCCTCCGAGTTAGCCCAATTCGTGGGGCGGTCCAGCTCCTGCCACAGGGCGATGGCCCGGGCCAGCGACGCCTCGGCCGCGGCCCACTCTCCGAGCTGCGTGTGGGCCATCCCCAGGTTGTTGTACACCTGGCCCAGCGCCAGCCGGTGCCCCAACTTTTCCAGGGTAGGTTTTGCCTGCAAGTACAGGGCTTTCGCCCGAGCGGGCCGGTCCTGGTTCAGGTGGACATTGCCCAGGTTCGTGCGGATGATAGCCTGGTAGAGCCGGTCCCCGGTCTGTTCGTAGAGGCGGAGGGCCTGCTGCCAGCGAGCCTCGGCCTCGGACCAGTCCTTCTGCTCCACAAAGACGACGCCCTGGTTTTGCTGCGCCTGGGCCATGCCTTGCACGTCCCCCAGCTCGGAGCGGATCTCGAAAGACTTTTGCAAGTTTTCCCGCGCTTTGTCCAGGCGTTGAGCAGTGACGTGAAGAAAGCCCAGGTTGTTCAGGGCAAAGGCCAGCATTTCGCGCTCCCCGGCCGCTTTGGCCAGGGCCACCGCCTGCTCCAGGGTCTGCCGGGCGCGGTCCGGCTCCGATTGCAGGCGGTAGATGTTGCCCAGGTTGGCCAGGGCCCGGGCCTGCTCGTAGGCGTCGCTCGCCTCGACGCTCAGCCGGTGGCCTCGTTCGTAGCTGGCACGGGCTTCCGGCCAATCTCCCTGCTCCAAGTTGATCTCGCCGATGCGGATCAGCAGCGCGCCTTCCCGCCCTCGGTCTCCCAGGTTGCGGCTGATCTCCAGCGCGCTTTCGAGGAAGGCCAGCCACTCGGCCCAGGCCCCCTGGCGCTTGGCGTAGGGGTGAAAGGCCAGCAGCAGGTCGAGGGCCAGCGCCTGGGCAGATTCCAGGTGCAAGGCGCGGCTCAGGGCCTTGGCGACGTTGCCCCGCTCGCGACGCAGTAGGGGGTCGGTGGCCGGGCGCGCCCGGACCTCGTCCAGCCAGTAGCGGATGTTAAGAACAATCCGCCGCTGAAAAACAGCCGTCCAGTCCCGGTCGACGGCGGTCAGCGGTTGGCTTGCCATTTAAGCACCTCTTTGAGCAAAAAGGTCTCGGTCAGGCGGTGGATGCCGTAGCGGCGTTCTTCCACCGGGCCCAACACGTTGACCAGGGAGAGCCGGACCAGGTGCCGGAGGGCGTCTGTCAGGGCCGCCCCCTCGACGCCGCTGACCGAGGCGATGTGGTCCAGCCCCCCGCCGCTCTCGGCGACCAGGGGCATGACGATCAGGACCTGGCGGGCCGATTCGTCGAGGAGCTGCCAGGCCCGCCAATAGATGTAGCGGTAGAGCTCCTCGACGGTGCGGCCCCGGGCCGCCCGCAGGTCGTCCAGGACGCGGGGCAGGGGGAGGACGCTCAGCAGGCCCACGACGAGCTTGAGGGCCAGGGGGTTGCCGCCGGTCAGCGCGTAGACCCGCTGGAGCGCCTCGTCAGGCGCAGCAGCCAGGTCGGCGAGGCCCCGGCCCTCCGCCTCGTGGCGGACCAGGGCCTGGCTGTCGGCGGCCGACAGCTCGTCCAGGTCCAGGTTGTGGACCGCCGGGTACTCGTGCAGGCGGCGGCGGCTGGTCAGCAGAAACTTGCCGGGATTGGCCAGTGCCTGGAGCCGGGGCACCAGGGCGCGATAGTCGGCCGCGGTCTCCAGGTTGTCCACGACCACCAGGTAGGGGCGGGCTTTGAGCCGGGCGTGCAGACCTTCCTGCTTCTCAGCGGGCGAGGTTCGCGTCAACTCGCCGAACTCGAGCTGCTCGGCCAGGGCGTCCACCAGGCCCTCGAAGGTCAGGGCCGGGGTGCCGTCGGGCTGCGCCTGGAGGCCGTCCCACAGGGTAAAGTGCTCGCGGCGGGCGCTGACCCAGGCCACGTCGGCAAAGGCGGGCGCGCCGCCAATCTGGCGCACGGCCGCGTCGGCCAGCGACGTCTTGCCGATGCCGCCGATGCCGGTCACGGCCACCAGCCAGGGAGGCCCCTCGGCCCTCAGTAACGCACCGAGTTCGGCCAGCTTTTCGCCCACGCCAAAGAGACGGGGTGGCTCCCGGAGCTCCAGCCGCTGGTTGATGCGGGCCTGGCGCTCGACGCGGGCGGCCTCCTCTCGCTGCCAGAGCAGTTGGGCCAGCATTTCAAGTGCCCGCCGCTGCTCTTTGTAGACGACGTTTTCGGTCAGGTTCAGCGCGTTGGCGGTCTCGACGGCCGCACGGCCGTCGAGAAAACGCAGGCGGAGTATCCGGGCTGCCTGGTCGCCGGCTTGCTCGTCGAGGCGCTCCAGGGCGTCGTGCAAGAGGCCACGGACGGCCAGGGTGAGATTGGGCTGGGGTTGCTCGGCGAGTCGCTGGCGCACGAGCAGCATGTCGCGCCAGAGGGGAGACACGTCCTTGGCATGGTGCCAGCCACGCAGCACGTCGTGGATGGCACCGGGCAGATCGTGAGGCAAGGGCTTCATCGTCGCTCGATATTCTCCTCTCCCAAGATTGGCATCCTCGCTCAGCGAGCCCGCAGTATAGCACAGGATGCTTCCGCTGGCAAGGCCGAAATCGGCCGATTTCGGCAGATATTCGCCGTTTGGGGCAGATGCGTTTGTGTTATACTGTCCTTGGACATCACTACAGAAAGACGCCCTGCACCCCCTGGCCCTGTTCCTCCTCAATCCACAGGTAAATTGAGGAGGACGGGGTCTCTTTTTGTTCGATTCTCTGTCGGTCCCTCCTGCGCTTGCCTTGGGCGGCTTCTTGCAGTACAATGGTTTGGCTCGTGTGATAGTGCAAGGGGGGAGGCTTGAGCTCGATCCGCGTTCTGCTCGTAGACGACCAACAGATCGTGCGCCAGGGGCTGGCCACGATCCTGCGCTACGCGCCCGGCATCGAGGTTGTGGGCCAGGCCGGCGACGGCGAGGCGGCGATTGCCCTGGCCCGCGAGCTGGAACCCGACGTGGTGCTCATGGACCTCAAGATGCCGCGCCTGGGCGGGGTCCCGGCCACGCGCCAGATCTGCCAGGACCTGCCCGGCACCGAGGTGATCATCCTGACCACCTACGACGCCGACGACCTGGTCTTTGCGGGGATCAAGGCCGGGGCCAAGGGTTATCTCCTCAAGGACGCCGGCGGCGAGACGCTGGTCGAGGCCGTCCGGGGCGTGGTGGGCGGCGAGACGCGGCTCGACCCCGGCGTGGCCCGCAAGGTGCTGGCCGAATTCCGGCGTCTGGCCGACGAGCCGCCGGCCCGACCGGCCAAGGAACCGCCTCGAGACCTGGTCATCGAGCCGTTGACTCCCCGCGAGGAAGACGTGCTGCACCTGCTGGCCGAGGGGCTCTCGAACCGCGAGATCGGCGAGCGGCTGCATCTGGCCGAGGGCACGGTCAAGAATTACGTCAGCGCCATCATTGCCAAGCTCCAGGCCAACGACCGGACCCACGCCGTGGTGACCGCCCTGCGCCACGGGCTGGTGGAATTGTAGGGAAAAGCGCGCGGGCCCAGGGGATGGCCTGGCGGGCGGCTAGCTGCCCCGGAGTTCGGCGATGAGCTCTTTTTCCGAGAAAGCCTGCTGCTCGCCGGTGGTCAGGTTTTTCAGGGCGACGGTGCCCGCCGCCACCTCGTCCGGCCCGAGGATGACGACGTAGGGGATGCCCCGCCGGTCGGCGTAGCTGAACTGCTTGCCCAGGCGCTCCGGCTCCAGGTATTGCTCGGCGTTGATGCCGGCCTGGCGCAGGCGGGCGGCGAGGGCCACGGTCTCGTCGTAGAGGTCGGCGTCAAAGAGGGTGACGAGCACGCGGCTGGGCGAGGTCGGGAGCTCCGGGCGCTTGCCGGCCTCGTCCAGCACCAACTCGATAATGACGTCGCCCATGGCAAAGCCCACGCCGGTGAGGCGGTCGCCGCCGACGTCGGCCACCAGGTCGTCGTAGCGCCCCCCGCCCAAGATGGCCCGGAACTTGCCCGCCCGGTCGTAAGCCTCGAACACCGGCCCGGTATAGTAGTCGAGGCCCCGCACGACGCCGGCGTCGTAGAGGAGATAATCGGCCAGGCCCAGGGCCTCGGCCGTGGCAAAGGTCTGGCGCAGTTCCTCCGACTCTTGCCACAGCTCCGGGTTCTCCAGCAGGTCGCGGAGGGCGGCCAACTGGCCCGCCGACAGCCCGACGTCGAGGGCCCACTCGCCCCACTTGTCGGCCGGCATCCGGTCGCGGCGGTCGATGAGGCGAAAGACCTCGACGAGCTTCTCCGCGCCCACGCCGATCTCGGCCAGTTTCCGCTCCATGAGCCGCCGGCTGTTGATGCGGATCACCACGTCGTCGGCGGTCAGCCCCAGGCTGCGCAGGAACTCGGCGCCGATGGCCACGATCTCGCCGTCGGCGGTGGGGGACTCGGTGCCCAGCAGGTCGATGTTCCATTGAAAGAACTCGCGGGTCCGGCCGCGCTGGGGCCGCTCGTAGCGCCAGAAGGGTCCAAAGGAGAACCAGCGCACGGGTAGGATGAGGGTGGCTTGCTGCTGGGCAATCATCCGGGCCAGCGAGGGGGTCAGCTCGGGCCGCAGGGCGAGTTCGTCGCCGCCCCGGTCGGTCAGGATGAAGGATTGCTCCTTGACCAGTTCCTCGCCGCTCTTGGCCGCGTAGAGCTCCAGCCGCTCCAGGATGGGGGCCTCGTATTCGTGGTAGCCAAAGCGCTGGGAGATGTCGCGCACCTTGCCGTAGAGCCAGGTGCGAAAGGTCATTTCTTCCGGGTAAAAGTCGCGGGTGCCCTTGACCGCTTGGATGGTTGAGGTTGCCATTTGCCTCTCCTTGTCATTCAAACTGTGGTAGTGGTAACACGGTAAGTGACAAACGGATAGTCCTGCGGATAATGTGGGGGACGTCCCCCACATTATCACCTACTACGTAACCACTACCCAAACTGTAACCACTGCCCGAGCGCGGTGTTTCAATCAAAAAGAGCGTGGCCCAGACCGCACCACGCTGCGTCAGGTGCGCATCATTATACCCGACTTTGGGCTTTTTGCAAATCCCTGTCTCGCGGCTCGGCCTGCTGTGAAGCTTTTTTGCCTTTTCCGATTGGGAATGGTACAATCAGGCCGAGATTGACGAGGAAGGAGATCATGGACATTCGCCTGGCGACCCTGGCCGATTTGAATGCCAGCCTGACGTTGGACCACGACTGGGTCACCGACCACGTGTGGCAGATGAAGTTCCGCGAGTCGGATTCGGACGTGCAGGTGACCTTCCAGGCCGTGCGGCTGCCCCGCCGGATGCGGGTCCAGTATCCGCGGAACGTGGAGCAACTGGTCGAGGACTGGGAGCGAGACGAGGGCTTCTGGGTGGCCGAGGTGGACGGCGAGGTACGCGCCTACGTGGACCTGATCGTTCATCCCTGGCAGCGGATGGGCTGGGTGGTGAACATGGCAGTGGATCGCGACTATCGGCGCCGGGGCATCGGCACTGCCCTGATCCGTCGCGCCCGGCAGTGGGCCTGGGAGCAGGGGTTGCAGTCCCTCGTCGTGGAGGCCACGACCAAGAATTACCCGGCGCTTTGCCTCTACCAGAAGCTGGGCTTTCAGTTCTGCGGGTTCAGCGACCATTACTACGTCAATCGGGACATCGCGCTCTTTTTCGTGCAGAGCAGGCGCTGACGTATCTCTGTCAAAATCTGGGGCAGTCTGTAGGGCAAATTGTCAATTTGCTCGCCCCGCCAAGGCATTGTGGAGTTTCGCGTTGGCAGTAGATCTATCGGGTTGGGTGACCGGGGGCTTGATCCTGGTCAATCAGGTGCTCCAGGCGACGATCGTTCTGACGTCGTTCTCTCTTCTCATTTACATCGTCACCCATAACTTTCGCAGCGCCGTCGCCCACGCTTTTTGCGCGCTCCTGGGATTTGTCCTCATCGTCTACGCCGGCGACGTGGTCCTTTACGAAGTCGAGACCCAGGTCGCGGCCGTCCGCTGGCTCAAGTTCCAATGGATGGGCATCGCCTTCGTGCCGGCGGCCTACTTGCACTTTTCCGATGCCCTGCTGCGGGCCACCCACCTGCGGGCCCCCTGGCGCCGGGTCGTCGTCGTCCTCAGCTATCTGGCCAGTCTGGCTTTCCTGGGCATGGTCCTCTTTTCCGACTTGTTGGTCTATGACGGCGTATTTGTGCCCCACGCTTCGCACCTGGCCGCCGGGTCGTTCTTTTGGGTGTTTGCCCTCTACTTTTTCGTGACGGTCGTCTGGGGTGCGGTCAACATCCGCTACGCCCGGCGCCGCTGCCTGACCCGCGCCTCGCGCCGGCGCATGACCTACCTCAACCTGGCCTTCGCGGCCCCGGCCTTGGGGGTCTTTCCCTACCTCATCTTGACCAGCCTCCCCTCTTTTCTGCCCGGCAATGGCTTCCAGTTTGTCCTTCTAGTCGGCAACGTGGGCGTCCTGCTCATGATCACGCTTATGGCCTACAGCGTCGCCTACTTTGGGGCCCTGACCCCCGACCGCGTAATCCGGCACAACCTCGTCCACTACCTGCTCCGGGGACCGGTGGTCGGCGCGGCCGTCATCTTTACCATGCTGGCCGTGCCCAAGGTCCAGCAGATCCTGGGGCTGCCCCGCGATACGGTGCTCATCTTTGCCGTGGTCGGGGTGGTCGTGTTCCTGCAATTGGTCATCAACCGGGCCAAGCCCTTCATCGACCGGGCCATCTACCGCCAGGACCGCAAAGAGATCTCTTGGATTCAGACCCTCGACCGGCGGCTGCTGACGACGGCCGACCTCCGGGCCTTTTTGGAGAATACGCTGGCAGCCCTCTGCGACCTCTTGCAGGTGCAAACGGGCTTTGTGGCCGTGTTGGCCGGCGGCCACTACCGCCTGGAGGCCCATTGTGGGAGTCGAGCGGCGGCCCAGGATTTCCTGGAGGAGCACGACGTGACGACGCTGGTCACGTCGATAGACGCCAACCAGGAAGGGGGCGATGCTTTTTCGCCCAGCCATGGTTTTTGGCTGGTGCCCCTGCACGGCCAGGCGGAGGACGTGCGATTGGGGGTGTTGGGTGTCGAAGCCAGGGCCGTGACGTCCAACCTCACGTTCGACGAGCAAGAGATCGCCCGGTTGCTCATCGGACGCGCCCAGGAAGCGCTGGAGGACCGCTACCTCCAGCAGAGCATCTTTGACACCCTGCGGCGCATCCTGCCCGACATCGCGCGGCTGCACCGCTGGCAGGACGCCACGCGTTACGCCGGGTCGCCGCCGATGGAGATTATCGAGGACAGCCCTATCTATGCCCCCGAGTTCCAGAACTGGGTCAAAGATGCACTGAGCCACTACTGGGGCGGGCCGAAATTGACCGAGAGCCCGCTGCTGACGCTGCGCGTCGTCCGCGACGAAATCCGCGAGCGGGACAGCAATCCGGTCCACGCCCTGCGTACCGTGCTGAACGAGGCCATCGAGCGCCTGCGTCCCGAGGGCAAGCGAGAGATGACCACCGCGGAATGGCTGCTCTACAACATCCTGGAGCTCAAGTTCATCCGCGGCCTCAAGGTCCGGGACGTCGCCCGGCGGCTGGCGATGAGCGAATCGGACCTTTATCGTAAACAACGGGTGGCCATCGCCGAGGTGGCCAAAGCCCTGGCCGCCTTGGAGGAAAACGAAAGAGACCCTTAGGGTTCGTAAAAGAATAACTTCCCTCGCGTCATTCTGAGCCGGAGCGCAGCGAAGCGGAGCGGAGGCGCGCCGTCCCGGCATCCCGGGGAAGAATCTCAGTTATGCTGAGAGAAATAGGTTGCTCAACGCAAGACAAGATTTCCTTCGACCCGGCTTCCTTCGACCCGGCTTCCTTCGACCCGGCTTCCTTCGACCC
>CAYLZO010000155.1:0-12804 GCA_964387775.1 uncultured Anaerolineaceae bacterium | reverse complement strand
ATCTCCCCTCTCCCCTGGGGGGAGAGGGGTTGGGGGTGAGGGGGACAACGGCTCACAAGCCGCCAACGCTCCCTCACCCCAACCCTCCCCCTGGGCCGTCCTCTCCCGCCCCTTACGCTTTGCCAGCCTGCTTGCCACGGCGGTTGTATTGCCCCTGGGCATCGGCTGGTGGCTCGTCGGCGGCGCAGGCGCCCTCGGCTTTGACGTCTCACTGGCCCTGTCGTGGGCGCTGGGCGCGGTCCTGTTCGCCTATGCCGCCCGCCGCGAGCGCAGCCCGCTCCTGGGCCGGGCGGCCGCGAGCGTCCTGCCCGTGGCGAGCGCCCTGCTGCTGCGCCTGGCCTTCGAGCCGTGGGCCGTCGAGACGCCCTGGTACGCGCCGGTCGGCGCGCTCCTGGGGCCGATCTACGTCTGGGCCGGGCATCGCTGGCACAGACGCGCCGGCGAGGGCCGGGTGTCACGCGCCCACAGTCGCACGGCCACCGGCTGGGGCCTGGCGCTGATGGCCGTCGCCGCAGGCTGGGCCGCCTTCGATCTTTGGGCCGCGGCCGTGACCCACGCGCTGCTGGTCGGCGGAGCCGCCCTGGCCGTACGCCTCTGGGATCGGCCCCGCGCCCTGCCGCTGGCCAGCCTGCTGGCCTTTTCGTCGATCACCTTCGGCATGGCCGCCGGCCACCTGGCGCCCGCCGAGCTCTGCCTGGGCTGGGCGCTGCTGGCCGTGCTGCACGTGCTCGTCGCGCTGCGCTTGCCCTTCGACACGGCTCAGGACGAGCCCCGCGCGCCCGAGTATGCGTCGCGCCTCTTCGCCGCCGCCCTGGTCACGGCCTTTCTTGCCCTCTTGCCGCCACTCATCTTCCGCCACGAGCCGCTGTTGACCTACGCCCTGGGCCATTGGCTCGGGCTGGGGCTGTGGCTGCTCTGGCTGGACCGAGGCGGCGCCCACGCCGGGCTGACGGCCCTGCTGAGCCGCCTCGGCCCACTGCGCGACGCGGCGCTGCACTGGGCCGTCGCCCTGCCGCTGCCCTTCTTTGCCGCGATGGTCTACACCCGCTTCCGCGCCCCGGACGCCTGGCTGGGAGTTGGGCTGGCGCTGCTGGCCTGGGGGTGTTTTGGAATCGGGCAATCGGGTATCGGGAAATCGGGGAACTGGTCATTTCCTTGGTATGTCGTCGCCTGTGGATGTAGCCTGGCGGGGCCGGGGCTGGCGTTCTACGCCTGGGACCAGCCGCTGCTGGGCGTGACGATCCTGCTGGCGGCGGGCCTCTATTTCGTCTCGGCCTGGGCCTTTCGCGCCGACCTGTGGCTCCTCCCCGGCGGGCTGGCGCTGCCGCTGGGGTTGTTCGTCCTGCTCGACTATGGGGCCGTGCCCTGGGTGCAGCAGAGCGTGGCCTACGGGGCGGTGGCCGCCGCCTACCTGCTGGCCGGCGCCTGGCTGGAGCGCCGACGGAGCGTGCCGCCCGATTTCATGGCGACGCTCTACGCCGTGGCCCGCCTGGTGGCCCTCGTCGCCCTGGCGTGGGGGCTGGCGCCGGCCGCCGAGCGCCTGCTCTTCGACCGCGCCTGGCCCGATTCGGCCCGGCTATGGGCCGCCGGGGGTCAGCTCGTCCTGGGTATCGCCTACGGGCTGCACGCCTGGTTTCGCGGGCGGGAGCGATGGGCGCACGCCGCCGCCTGGCTGGGCGTGTTAGCCGGGGGGCTGGTGGCCACGGCCTACAGCCAGGGGCGCGGCTCGTCGGCCTTCAAGGCGGCGCTGCTAGCCGCCGCCTACGTCCTGGCCGAGCGGGCGTTGGCCGGCGCCTGGCTGCGCCGACGCTGGCCCGCCGCCGGGCGCGCCTGGCCCCTCTACCGCCGGGCGCTGCTGATGGCCGGGTGGGCCGTGTCGGCGGGGGCCATCGGCCTGGCGCTGGTGCGCAACCTGGTGCTGCTGGGCGGCGGCCAGACGCGCGAGGCGTGGGCCATCGCCGGGCTGCTGGCGGTGACGGCCCTCTACGCCACTTCGGCGTGGATGTTTCGCCGCCGTCTCTTCGTCTGGCTGGCCGGGGCCCTCGTTTTTGCCCCGTGGACGCTGCTGACGCTGTGGAGCTGGTTCGTGTGGGACGCGCCGCCGCCCTTGCCCCGCTACGCCCTGTCGTGGGCCGTGCTGGCCTGCCTGCAACTCGCTGTAGGGCAAATTGGCAATTATCATCCTGAGCAACGCGGAGGGTTGCCCTACAAGGATTTTGGTTTCCCCTTGCGCGTCCTGGCGAACCTGCTGCTGCCCTTCGCCCTCTTCTGGGGCGTGGCCGACGTTGGCACCTCGGTGCTGACCTGGGGGCTGGGGCTGGGCTTTTACGTCGCCTCGGCCCTGGCCGACCACCGGCGCGGGCTGACGGGCTGGCGGGCGGCACGCTTCCTCTATCCGGCGGCGGCCGTGCTGCCGGTGTGGGCCGTCTACCTGCTGAACCACTTCCTGCCCGCGGCGCCCTTCGAGACCTACGGGCTGCTGCTGCTGGGCCTGGTCCTGCCGCTGCTGGCGGTGGGGCGCCGGCTGCGGCGCGTCGGCGCGGCGAGTGCCTTGCCCCTCTACCTGGGCGCCTACGGCACGGCCATCGTCGGCACGCTGCTGGTGGCCCACGTCCAGCCGCTATTCGCGCTGGCGCTCACTTTCGACGGGCTGCTGTGCGTGCTGTCGGCCCGGCTCTTCCGCGACACGTTCGGCGAGCTCAGTGCAGGGCCGGTGTGGGGCTACCCGGCAGCGGCGCTGGGCGCGGCGGCGCTACTGGTCGCCCTGGCCGTGGGCGAGTGGGTCCCGCCGGCGCGCCGCGGCTGGTGGCTCGTCGGGCTGGGGGTGGACTATCTGGCGCTCTCGTGGGCGCTGCGACGCGCAGACCTGCGCGCCTACGCTACCTCGCCCCTGGCGATGGCCTTCCTGGTGACGGCCCTGGGCCTGCTGCCATCGAGCCTGGACGACACCGGCGCCTTCTGGGGCTATCTGGCGGCGGCGGGCGTTTATGCCCTGGCGGCGGCCTGGTTGCGGCAGCCGCTCTTGCTCTGGGCGACGGCGGGGCTGCTGGCCGTGCCCTACGGCGTGGGCCTCGTCCACCTGGAGCTGAGCCCGGCCGACTATGGCCTGGCGCTTTTCCCCGCCGTGGCGGCGGCGCTGGCGCTGGCCCACCTGCTGGATTGGCGGATGGGCCGACCGGACCGGGCAGGGATACCCGGCTTGCCGGATTGGTGGGGCGGGCCGTTCTACGCCTGGGGTTACGTCGGCGCGCTCGTCGCCGTGGGCCTCTCCCTTCGGCTCGCCCGGAGGGCGTCAGGGCAAGCCTGGGCCGACTCGGCGCGGCTGGCGATTGCCCTCGGGCTGGCGGCGCTGACGTTTCTGCACGCCACGTGGCACTTTCGCTCGCGGGCGTTCCTGCTGCTGGCCGGGGCGCTGGCCCAGGGCGCGGCGCTGGCCGCCATCGACGTCTGGGGCTGGCTGGCGCATCCCGCCTGGGCGGCGCTGGCCTTCCTGCCGGTGACGGGGGTGACGGCGGGGATTGGGTTGGCGGTGGAGCGGGTGCGGGGGGAGGGGTCGCCTCTCGGAGCGGGAATCGGGGAATCGGGGAATTGGGGAATCGGGTGGTCGCGGGTGTTTTATCTGCTGCTGGCGGCGGATTTGGTGGGCGGGCAGGTGGCGGCACTGTGCGGCGCGGAGCCGGGGGCGGTGGTGACGGTGGTCCACGGGCTGCTGCTGGCGTTGCTGGCGACGGTCTGGGCGCAGCCGCTGCTGCCCTTTGCGGCGGCGGGGCTGGGCCTGATGGGTTTGATCCAGGGGCTGGCCTGGGCCGGCGCCGCGCCGACCGGCTACCCGGTGGGGCTGGCGCTGCTGGCGCTGGGCTACGGGCTGGTGGGTTACGGGCTCCGCTCTGCCTGGGGTAAAGCTCGTCGAGCGCAAGCACGTTCGCCCCGCTCAGTACAAGTCTGGCTCAAGCCGCTGGAGGGGTCGGCGTTGACGTTGTCGGCGTTGGCCCTGCTGCTGGCGGCGGCTGCCGGCGGGCTGGAGGTGGCCGAGTTGCTGGTCCGCACGCTGCTGGGCCGGGCGGCGACGGCCACCGCCTACGCCGCCGAGCTGCGGATGGCAATGTGGGTCCTGGCCCTGAGCGGGCTGCTCTACCTGGCAACGGCCGTGGTCCGCCGCCGGGTCGTCCTGGCCTACGGGGCGGTGGCGCTGCTGCTGGCCGCCTGGGGGCTGTGGTGGCGCTTTTTCGTGGACATGCCCCAGTTCCAGTGGTACGCCGTGCCCGCCGGCGCCTACCTGCTGGGCATCGGCTGGAGCGAGGGGCGGCGCCCCGCCCCGGCTGCGCCATCTGGGCGGGGTCGGCGCAAGGCGCTGGCGCGCTGGATCGACCGGGCCGGGATGCTGGTCTGGCTGGGGTCGGCCTGGTGGCAGTCGCTGCCCGCGACCGTAGGGAGGATGGACGGCGGCTGGCCCTACGCCCTGTTGCTGGGCGCCGAGGCGCTGCTGCTGGTATGGTGGGGCAGCGCCCGGCGGCTGAAGCGCTTCCTCTACGTCGGCGCGGCGGCGGTGGTGCTCGACGCGGTGACGCAGGCCATCGAGCCGCTGCTGTCGGCCAACCGCTGGATCGTGTTCGGCCTGGTCGGCGCGCTGCTGGTGGGCGTCGCCATCCTGGTGGAGCGCAATCTGAACAGGATCCGCGAGTTGTCGGTCGAGGTGCGGGAGCGGCTGGAGGGGTGGGAGTGAGCGGGGAAGCAGGGAATCAGGAAATCGGGGAGCGGGAAGATGGGTAGGCAACAGAAATCGCTCGTCTTTGTGTGGGGGTTCCTTTGGTTGGGGGTCGGGGGGCTGGCGGGGCTGGCTTTTCTGCTCGGGGCGGTCGACGGCGAGTGGCGTGTCAGCCTGGGAGCGCTGGTGCCGCTGGTCGCCGGGCTGGGGGGCGGGGGGCTGGTCGCCCTCTTTGCGCTGCGCTCCATGATGCGGGCGCGGGCCTGGGCCTTTCGCCTGCCGCCGACCTGGGCGCTGGGCGGCGGGTTCGGGCTGGCGCTGGCGGCGGGGCTGGGGCTGTGGCAGGCCGACGTCTCACGGGCGTTCCTGGTGCCCGTCTTTGTGGTGGGGACGGCGGGTCTGGCGCCGCTGGCGGCCGTCGGCTGGGCGCTGAGTGGACAGCCCGGGGAGGTCAACGCCCGGCGGGGCTGGACGTCGCTGGGCCTGGGGGCCACGGCGGGGACGAGCCTGGCCTACGCGCTCAATACGCTGCTGCCCATCGCCGTACTCTTTCTGGTCTTTGGCCTGGCCGACGCGCTGCTGCCCCTGGCCGAGGACCTGCTGGAGGCGCTGCACTTCGGCACGCTGACCGAGGAGCTGCTGTCGCCCTGGTTCCTGGTGGCCCTGGTCGAGATCGCAGGCATCGCCCCGCTGGTCGAGGAGCTGGTCAAGCCGCTGGCGCTGCTGCCGCTGCTGCGGCGCGTGGACTCGGCCCGCGACGCGCTGCTGCTGGGGATGCTGGCCGGGGCCGGGTTCGCCATCGTGGAAAACCTGCTCTACGCGGCGTTCTCCGGCTCGGCTCTTGTCCTGAGCGGAGCCGAAGGATGGGGCGGGGTGCTGGCCGCGCGGGCGATGGGCGCGGCGCTCCATCCCTTCGGCGCGGGATTGATGGCCGTCGCCTGGTGGCGGGTTCTGCGCGGCGAGCCCTCCGCTGCTGCGGGCTGGGCGCGCTCTTACGGCCTGGCCGTGGGCGCCCACGCCCTGTGGAACGGGACAGCCGTCGTGACGGTGGTGCTGGGCTACACGTGGTTCCAGGGCTGGGAGATGGACCTGCTGGGCCGGACGAGCGGCGTGGTGCTGGTGGCGCTCCTGGCCGCCGAGGGGGCCGGCTTGCTGGTGGCATTGCGGGCGCTGCCTGTCCTGGCTGGTAGCAGGCCAGGGGCCCGGCGGCTGGCGCCGGAGGCCGAAGAAGCGCCGCTGGCGGCCCTGCCCACCGAGCGGGCGCTGGCCATCTGGGGGCTGGCCTGCCTGGTGGTGCTGCTGCCGGTGGGGTTGGGCGTGCTGCGGACGTTGTGGTAGACTTGCTGTTGACAGGGCAGGATTGCTCGTCTATAATGCCGGCAGGAGGTGAGAAGATGCTGACAACGCTTCAGAAGGTTCAACGGTTGGAAGAGTACGTCGCTGCCGATAGTGGAGCGGTGGATCAGGTGTTGGATATGTCGCTGGACAAGTTGTTGGCCCGAGAGGCCAGACGTCTGCGCGAGATCCGGGAGCGTCTGACAGAGCAGCTTGCCGAATTCGAGGCGCACTATGAGCTCGATTCAGCCGAGTTCTACGCGCGATTTGAACGGGGTGATATGGGCGATGCGACGGACCTGATCGAGTGGTCGGCCACGGTGGAGATGCTGGCCAACGTCGAAGAACGGCTGGCTTTGCTGGCAGAGACCTCAGAGTCATGAATTCGCTCATCCGGCAGCATTTCGACACGGTTGAGACTCGGTTGATCACGAGCCCGGCCGTCGTTGCCTACCGGGTTCTCCGGAGGGAGGTCTCGGCTTCGGATGGCAAGCTGCGGGTAAAGGTGACCCTCCGTGATGGCGGGAGTGCCGAGCTGTTCGAATACGTGACGGATGTGGAGGAGCGCATCCATCTGGCCAAATACAGCTTTCACTGGCAGGATGTCCACGGCAATCTGCTGCGACGCTGGGACAATGCTCCACACTATCCGCATCTGCCCCATGCCCCTCACCACGTTCACGATGGCGATGTTTCGGTTCGCGGCAACAAAGAGGTCCCGGATATGCTCTTGGTCCTTGACGAGATCGAGCGAGCTTTGAGGTAAGTGGAGCGATGGCCAAAAGGACACTGACCAATCCGAGTTTCTGGTTTGCCCTGCTCCTGCTGCTGGCCAACGGCGCGATGTGGGCCTACGCCCTGGCGCCGGAGGGGCCGGCGGTGCAGGTGGAGCCGCGCCTGGAGCCCGACCTGGCCGACCTGCGCCAGCGGCTCATCGAGGGCGGCCACAGCGGCGAGCCGTTCACCCTCGAGGTTACCGACCGGGAGGCGGCGGAGATCATCGCCTGGTACCTGGAACGCCACCCGAACATCCCCTTCGGCCAGCCGCAAGTGTTCATCACGCCGCGGGGGATCACCGCCGAGGGCGTGGCCGAGGTGGCCGGGCTGCGCGTCGGCCTGCGCGGGCGGGCGGTCATCGTCCTGGAGGATGGCGTGCCCCACGTGACGCTCGCCGACCTGGACGTGGGCGGCGTGGCCGTGCCGGGGTTTGTGCGGGATACCATCCAGTCGCAGATCGACGCCCAGTTCGCGCTGGCCGAGAATCTGCCGATCATCGTCGACGAGTTGGTGTTGGAGGAGGACATGGCGACGGTGCGAGGGACGATTCGGTAGACGTGAAGCGTATTGCGTATTGCGTAACAGGCGGCCTCAAGCTTACGTTTTACGCGATACGCAATACGTCTTCACATCCAGTCTGCAAGGTCGCTGGTGCACTCGACGATGCGATCGGCGCCGGCCCGCTCCAGCTCGGCCCGGTCGCCAAAGCCACACAGTACGCCCACCGACCGCGCCCCGGCCGCCTGGGCGGCTCGGATGTCCACCGTCGTATCGCCGACCATCAAGCAACGTTTGACCGGCACCTTCAGTTTCTCGGCGGTGTGGCGCACGGGGCTGGGATGGGGTTTGATGCGCCACGTGTCGTCCCGCCCGGTAACGACCCGGATCACGTCTGCCAGATCCTCTTGTCTCAGAAATGCCTCGGCTTCCTGGTGGCTGCGCGTGGTGACGATGGCCAGGTAGTAGCGGCGGTGCAGGTCGTATAGGGTTTCACGAACACCCTCCACCGGCCGAAAATTGAGCACGGTGTCAACCCCCCGAATCCGCCGCAACCCTTCGGCAATGCCAAACACGTTGTCGTCCAGGCCAAGGCGGTCGAGGAGACCCAACAGACCATTGGCCGGCCCCTCGAAGGCCATCAGAATCCGGCGCGCCATCCGAGCCGGATCACGCCGGGGCAGAATCCAGCGAATGGCGTGCAGGCGGCTGGCCAGGACCTCCACAGCGGTGTCGTCGGTCTCGATGAGGGTGCCGTCCAGGTCAAAAAAGATGGCATCGATTTCGCCCGGATAGATCTCGCCCGGCTTTTCCTCGGGCGGGAAGGGTTCCCTGTCGAGGAGCTTGGCATAGACGTAGGAGAGCAGGACCCGGAGGGTGGCGATGACGGGTGCTGCCAAGAGAACGCCGATGGCTCCGGCCAGGATGCCACCGGCCAGCACCCCGATAAAGACCACGACCGGGTGGAGGTGCAGCCGCCGGCCCATGATGCGGGGGACGAGGTAGGCATTCTCTATCTGTTGGATGATGGAATAAATGCCCAGCACCAGGATGCTGAACCAAAAGTTGCTGAGGGGCAAATAGGTGGAGCCCCGAAAGATGGCCACCAACATGGCGGGAATGGTGGACAGAATTGGGCCAAAGGTGGGGATCACCTCCAGGAGGCCGGCGATGAGGCCCATCAGCCCGGCGTTGGGCAGTCCGACCAAGGTCGTGGCCATCCACACGACCACGCCGACGACCATCCCCAAAAGCACCTGGCCTCGGAAAAAAGCCTTCCACACTTGATTGATCTCTTCGCGCAGGCGGGCCAATTCCTCGGCGTGGCCCGGCGGGGCGAGGTTGTCCAGCGTGGCGCGCAGCCGGTCGGCGTCTTTGATCAGATAGAAGGTAATAACGAGGATAGAGAGCACCCACAGCAGGCTGGAAGCGACGTTGAAGAGCAGGGTAAAGGTCTGCGTGGCAAAGGGCTGGAGGAGATCCTGCAGTGCAGAGCGCACGTCGCCAACCATGTCCTGGGGATTGAACGTGTAGCCCAGGATGTCAATCGGCTCTGAGAGAAAGGTCAACAAGTCGTCGGCCAGCCGTTGCAGGTCGAGGTTGAGCCGCGTCACTTCGTCCACCATGTAGGGGACAACCGTGGCAGGGACAAAGCTGAGGCCGATCAGGACGACAAGCATGACCAGAATGATGACCAGTTGGCGCGGCAACTTGGTGCGCCGCTCCAAAAGATCGACCAGGGGCTTGAGCACGTAGGCCATCACCATCGCGATGGCGACGGGCGGGATGAGCACCCGAAAGACGTACAGCGCCAGGAGCAGGACGATGATGATTCCGACGACGACCAGGCGCTTGGTCGTGCGGCTCCACTCTGTTGAAACCATGTCTAGAGCACGAGTCTCGATGTACGAGACTCAACGTACACCGTCATCGGACCAGACCGACGTCCTCCAAGGGCCAGTAGGAGACCCAGGCTTTGCCCACGATGTTCTCGATAGGCACGGGGCCAAAATTCCGGGAATCGTTGGAGCTGTTGCGGTTGTCGCCCAGGACAAATACGTGCAGCGGCGGGACCGTGACCCGGCCGTGGCGCCCGGCACGCGTATCCTGGCTGACGAAAGGCTCGTTCAGGGGTTCGTCGTTAATGTAGACGCGGCCGTCCTCGATCTCGACCGTCTCGCCGGGCAGGCCGATGACACGTTTGATCAGCAGGTCCTCGCCCTGGCTGGGCAGCTTGAGCACGACCACGTCGAAGCGCTGCGGCCCGTGGAAGCGATAGGACACTTTTTCCACGACCAGCCGCTGGTCTGTGTGCAGGTTCGGCTCCATGCTCTGGCCTTCCACTCGCGTAGCCTGCCCCACAAAGACGTTGATCAGCAGGGCGATGAGAACCGCCGGCAGGATGGTCTCCAGCGCCTCCCGCGCCAGGCGCAGGAGCTCCCGCCCCAGGCCCCGCTTGGTCGCCGGGGATTCTGCCTGCTCGGGCGAAGTGTTCTGTTCCTCCTGCATGATTCTCGGTGCTTCCTTCCAGGATCCGACGGGTGCCAAACCCCGGGGGTCTGGCACCCGTTTCTAGCTCAACTATCGGCGCCGGGAGCGGCCGCCGCCTCGCCGGCCCCGGGAACCACCGCCGGAGCTCCCGCCGCGGTCACGCTCGCGGGCTTCGGCGGCCGTCCAACCTTCGAGGACCGCCTGGCGCGAGAGCCTGATCTTTTGACCATCCGGATCGATGTCGATGACCATAACCATGATCTCGTCGCCGACGCGGACCACGTCCTCGACGGAGGGCACGTGGTAGTCGGCCAGTTGCGAGATGTGGACCATGCCATCGACGCCGGGCAGGATCTCGACAAAGGCACCATAGTTCTCGACGCGCACGACCTTGCCCAGGTAGACCTTGCCGATCTCGGCCTCTTCGGTCAGGGCCTCGATCATTTCGATGGCCTTGTCGGCGCCCACACCTTCCAGCGCGGCGATATAAACCGAGCCATCGTCATCGACGTCAATGTCCACGTTGCACTCTTCTTGGATCTTGCGGATCGTCTTGCCGCCGGGGCCGATGATCTTGCCGATCTTTTCGGGGTCGATCTGGATGGTCGTGATGCGCGGCGCATAGGGCGAAAGCTCCGACCGGGGCTCGGCCAGGGCTTCGGCCATCTTGTCCAGGATGTGGAGCCGTCCGGTCCGGGCCTGATTCAAGGCTTCGGCCAGGATCTCGTAGCTCAAGCCTTTGACCTTGATGTCCATCTGCAGGGCCGTGATACCCTGGCGGGTGCCGGCCACCTTAAAGTCCATGTCGCCCAGGTGGTCTTCCAGGCCCTGGATGTCGCTCAAGATAGCATACTTGCCGTTCTCCATGATGAGGCCCATGGCGATGCCGCCCACGGGGCGCTTGATGGGCACCCCGGCATCCATCAACGACAGGGTGCTGCCACACACCGAGGCCATCGAGGTCGAGCCGTTGGAAGACAGGACCTCAGAGACTACACGGAGGGCGTAGGGAAACTCGTCCTCTGGCGGGAGCATGGAGACCAGGGCCGTCTCGGCCAGCGCGCCATGCCCGATCTCTCGCCGGCGGGGGCCTCGCAAGAACCACGTCTCGCCCGTGCTAAAGGGCGGGAAGTTGTAGTGGTGCATGTAACGCTTGACTTCTTCGGGCCGCAGCGTATCGAGCCGCTGCTCCTCGCGCGGGGTGCCCAGCGTGGCGATGCTCAACACCTGGGTCTCGCCCCGTGTAAAGAGGCCCGAGCCGTGCGCCCGGGGCAACAGCCCCACCTTGCTCCAGATCTCTCGAATCTCGTCGGCCTGCCGGCCGTCCACCCGCCGTCCCTGTTCAAAGATCGTTTTTCGGGCTTCGGCCTTGAGGACCTCGTTAAAGACCTTCTTGACGTCCCTGGGCTCGATGGTCTCGTCGTCGGCGAAGGAACCCAGGATTTCGTCCTCCAGGGCGTCGGTCGCCTGCCCCCACTCCTGCTTGTTCATCGGCTCGGTGAGCAACTGGGCCACGCGGTCCCCGATGCGGCGCAGAATACGCTCCCGGTCCCGCTCCTCGATGGTGACGACCGGGTAATCGAGGTTCTTTTCGGTCCCCACGTCCTGCCGCATCTGCTTCTGCATGGCGATGAGCGGCTGCATGGCCTCGTGTCCCACCTGAAGCGCCTGCAAGATGACCTCTTCGTGCACCTCGGTGGCGCCGGCCTCGACCATCAAGATGGCGTCTTCGGTACCGGCCATGCGCAGGTCCAGGGTGCTCTGCTCCATCTGCTCGGCTGTGGGATTGATGACGAATTCCTCTTCGACGAGTCCAACCCGGCAGGCGCCGACGGGTCCCTCGAAAGGAATATCCGAAATCGTCAGCGCGGTCGACGCGCCGACGAGAGTCGGGATATCCAGATAGTTCTGCGAGTCCGACGACAGGGCCGTAGCGATGACCTGAATGTCGTTGCGATAGTCCTTGGGGAACAGGGGCCGCAACGGCCGGTCGGTCAGACGCATGATCAAGATGCCCGATTCGCTAGGGCGGCCTTCACGCCGGAAGAAGCTGCCGGGGATTCGGCCGGCGGCGTACAACCGCTCTTCATAGTCCACGGTCAGAGGAAGAAAATCCATCCCCTCGCGCGGCTTGTTCGACGAAGTTGCCGTGACCAGCACAACAGAATCGCCCAGGCGGACGAGAACTGCCCCCCCCGCCTGCATCGCCATTTGCCCGGTCTCGATCTCAAAGGATTTATCGCCGACCGGGACGACATACTCTTTCTTCTTATTCACTTTTTACCTCCAGAGTTCTTGGGAGCGAGGTGGGGTGCAGGGACTGGGGAGTGCGCCCTGACGATTCAGGGCAAGCCAAGACCCACTCCCCAATTCCTGACGCCCACCTCCTCCGCTGCGAATTTCTCTTCTTTCTTTGTATCCGTTCACCCCTCCCTCGCGGGAGAGAATGAATGGATGCCTGTCTCCGATATGATACGACCTATGGCACCGGCGTCAACTACCCTGCCACGGGCCATAGGCCGTAGAAACAACCACTTTGCCTTGGAATACGCTATCCGCGTAGCCCTAGCCTTTTGACGATCTTGCGATAACGCTCTGTGTCCTTGTCCTTGAGATAGGCAAGGTGCCTGCGTCGCTGTCCGACCAACTTGTAGAGCCCCCGGCGCGAATGCTCGTCGTTCTTGTGAACTTTGAGGTGTTCGGTGAGCTGGCTGATCCGCGTCGTCAGCAACGCAATCTGCACCTCCGGCGAACCGGTATCGCCGGGATGAACGTTGTACTTGTGGATAATATCCGATTTCTCCGTCTTTGTCAGAGACACTGCCAGTTCCTTTCTCAGCACAAATTCCCGCTATCGGCATATCGGCATAGATGAGCGCAAGAATACTCCCCGCGCCTGCCCGATAGTATGCCATTATATCACATCTTTGGGCCTGGCGCAAATACCACTGGCGAGACCGTCATGAGTTTGGGACATGGCTCTGGGCTGCTTTCAGAGG
>CAYLZO010000154.1:0-12873 GCA_964387775.1 uncultured Anaerolineaceae bacterium | reverse complement strand
GGGGCACGCCGCCCACCCCCAGGGCCAGGTCCAGGGCCAGCGAGCCGGTGGGGATCGTCTCCACGTGCAAATGCCCCGCCTGTCCCAGCCGCATGATGGCCCCCTCTCCATACCGCTTCTGAATGCTGTTAAGCGTGGTTTCCAACGCGTGAAATCTTCCGTCCTCTTTCATCCTGGGTTCCTCCTGTCCTTTTGCGGATTAGGCTCAATGCTGCATTGGGCAGTTTGACGTTGCCAGCGGCTGCCCCGGCTGAACGCATCGCGATAGGGCTCTATTCTAGCACATCTGTTCTAGAACGTCAAATCGGTTACGTGGCGGTTCAGCAATGTTCCGTGCCGAGTTGCCTCGGAACAGAGGCAACCGTCGCCTCCGGGTTTGCCCCTGCCGTCGGGGCGTGGTATAATGACCTCCAGTCATCGCAACGAGGCGAATCGTTCGTGAGAATCAGGCAGCAGGTGGATAGCTGTTGAATTCATTGAAGCCAGTCAGCCCAGATCCCGTGGATTCTGACCGCGGAAAGGACTTGGGTGGCTGGCTTTGTTGTTTATTTGGAAACTTTTGTGTGCAAGCTTGTTGACAATCAGGTGACCTGCTGCTATACTGAGTTCGCCAGATACGCTCGAAGCCGGTTTGCTGCTTGCCGTTTGTGACTCACCGAGGAGGAACCGTGAGCTATTGGAGACAACCGCTAGATCGCGAACGCGTCCAGGTGCCCCACGGCATCGTCCACATCATCGAGGAACGGTGCAAAGGATGCGGTTTCTGCGTCGAGTTCTGCCCCCAGGGTGTGCTGGTGATGTCCAAGCGCACCAACGCCAAGGGCTATCATCCCCCTGAAATCACCGATCATTCCCACTGCGTCAACTGCGGCCTGTGCGCCCTGCTCTGTCCCGATTTCGCCATCTATGTTGAGGACGGCGGCTCGCACACCCCTGACACGGTGACGGTTCGGCACGGAATCGAGGTGAAGCCATGAGCGAGCAGAAGGGCCTGTCCCGCCTGTCCCGCCTGTCCCGAGCGGAGTCGAGGGGAGCGGAGTCGAGGGGAGCGGAGCCGAGGGGAGCGGAGCCGAGGGGAGCGGAGCCGAGGGGCCTGTTGACCGGTGAGCATTTCCTGTTGGGCGATTACGCCGCCGCCGAGGGCGCCATCCTGGCCGGCTGCCGCTTCTTTGCCGGCTATCCCATCACCCCGGCCACCGAGATCGCCGAGCGGATGTCGGTGCGGCTGCCCCAGGTGGGTGGCGTCTACATCCAGATGGAGGACGAGCTGGCCTCGATGAACGCCATCCTGGGCGGCTCGTGGGCCGGCGTCAAGTCGATGACGGCCACCAGCGGCCCCGGCTTTTCGCTGATGATGGAGAACCTGGGCCTGGGCGTCATGCTGGAGACGCCCTGCGTGCTGGTCAACGTCCAGCGCGGCGGGCCATCCACCGGCCTGCCCACGCTGGTCGGCCAGCAGGACATGATGCAGGCCCGCTGGGGCTCCCACGGCGATTACGAGATGATCGCCCTGGCGCCCACCTCGCCCCAGGAGCTGTTCGATCTGACTATCCGCGCCTTTAACCTCTCGGAAAAGTATCGCACCCCGGTGCTGGTCATGACCGACGCCGAGGTGGGCCACATGACCGAAAAGGTCGTCATCCCCCCGCCGGAAGAGATCGTGATCGTCAACCGGCCCGAAGTGAGGCGCGGAGACGTGGAGCCCGACCACTTTCGCATCTATCGCGGCATGGCCACGGGCAACGGCGGGACCACCCTCGCGGGGGGCGGCTACGTCTCGCCCATGGTCGCTGCCGGGGAGGGCTATCGCATCCACGTCACCGGGCTGACCCACGACGAGCGCGGCTACCCGGCCATGAACGCCGCCGCCCAGGAGAAAAACCTCCAGCGCCTGGTGAACAAGATCCGTAACAACCGCGACGACATCATCCAGGTCGAAGATCGCTACCTGGACGACGCCGAGGTTGTTGTTGTGTCCTACGGCATCTCGGCCCGGACCTCGCTGTGGCCCATCGAGCAGGCGCGGGCCGAGGGTCTGCGCGTCGGCTACCTGCGGCTCATCACGGTCTGGCCCTTCCCCGAGGAGCAGGTGCGGGCGCTGGCCAAGGACGTACGCGCCTTTGTCGTGCCCGAGATCAACATGGGCCAGATCGTGCGCGAGGTCGAGCGCTGCGCCTGTGGTCAAACCCAGGTGTGGAGCGCCACCTGCGCCGGCGGCGACATCCTGGAGCCACAGCACGTGCTCAACGTCATCCGTCAAGCAGCGGGACAAGTAGCAAGTGACAAGTGACAAGTTGCAAGTGTCAAGTGTCAAGTGTCAAGTGTCAAGTGTCATGTGTCAAGTGTCATGTGTCAGGCGCCAACTTGAAACTTGAAACTTGAAACTAAAACGAGGTGGAGTATGTCGGAAGAGACAATGGACCGCAGCGAGCGCCTACGCGTCCTGGGCTACGAGCCCCTCAGCGAGAGCGATTGGGAGACCGGCCTGCACCCCATGGACGTGTTGCTCCGGGGCGAGCGACTGCCCCACATCTGGTGCCAGGGCTGCGGCCTGGGCACCGCGCTGACGACGTTCATCAGCGCCCTGCAATGGCTGGAAACGAACCGGGGCTGGGACCTGGATCAGGTAGCGGTCGTGTCGGGCATCGGCTGCACGGGGCGGATCGCCGGCTACATCCGGCTCGATTCCTTCCATACGACCCACGGCCGGGCCATCCCCTTTGCCACCGGCCTCAAGCTGGCCAATCCGGCGCTCAAAGTCGTGGTGCTCTCGGGCGACGGCGACATCGCGGGCATCGGCGGCAACCACTTTATCCACGCCGCCCGGCGGAACCTGGACATCACCGTCGTGTGCGTCAACAATTTCAACTATGGTATGACCGGCGGCCAGGTCGGCCCGACGACGCCCCACGAGGCCCGGGCCGTGACGTCCCAGTACGGCAATTTCGAGTACCCGTTTAACCTTCCCTACCTGGCGGCGGCCAGCGGCGCCAGTTTCGTCGCCCGCTGGACCGTGCTCCACGCCCGGCGGATGGAGTGGACGCTGCGCGAGGCGCTGCAGCATCCCGGCTTCAGCTTCGTCGAGGTCATCGCCCCCTGCTCCACGGCCTACGCCCGCTGGAACCGGGAGGGGGCCGGCCTCGACCCGGAGAATCTGCGGCGGCGGGGCCTGGAGGTCCTCAAGTACTACCAGCAGGTAGGCCGCATCGCCCACGACACCCATCCCAAGGACGCGGGCGTGATCGTGGACGAGAAGGGCCAGCTCAAAGAGATCGTCGAGGGCAAGTTCCTGGCGGAGGACCGGCCCGACCTGCAAAAGGCCCTGGACAAGCTGGCCGACGTCGGCGAGAAGCGATGGCAGGCGGCCCGCAAGGCCCTCGACGAGCGGCCTGGGCTGCCCCCGCGGACCGACTATGTGCCGCGAACGGAGGTACAGTTGGGCGGCATGGGCGGTCAGGGCATCATCAGCGCCGGCAAGATCATCGGCCAGGCAGCAGCCATCTACGACAAGCTCGAAGCCAGCTTCACCCAGAGTTACGGCCCCGAAGCCCGGGGCGGCGCCGCCGGCTCCCAGGTCGTCATCGGCAGCGACCCCATCCACCACCCCCACCTCATCGAGCCGACGAGCATGATCATCATGTCGCAAGGGGCCTATGCCAAGTACGTGCCGACGCTGGCGCCCGGCGGCACGCTGCTCGTGGACGACGGGCTGGTGACGCTGCCCGACGACCAGCGGCACGCCGAAAGGCGCGTGACGACCCACGGCCTGCCCGCCTTCCACCTCGCCGAGGAGCTGGGCAATAGCCGCGCGGCCAACACCGTCATGCTCGGCTTCTGGACGGCCCTCGTCGGCGTCGTCAGCAAGGAAGCGATGCTCCAATCGGTTCGCGAGTCGGTGCCGCCCAAGACGATTGAGGTGAACGTGAAGGCATTTGAAGTAGGTTACGAAAGAGGGAGCACGTGAGCAAAGGCGCACTCATCATCGGCGGCAGCGTGGCCGGGCTCCAGGCGGCGCTGGACCTGGCCGATTCGGGCATAAACGTTCACCTGGTGGAGCCGTCAGCTTTCCTGGGCGCGAATGGCGCGGCGACGGTGCCTGCCCACCTGCTGAATGCGCGCCTGCTGGAGGTGGCCAAGCACCCCAACGTCACGACCTGGACCAACACGCGTGTCAACCGCGCCGAGGCGCAATCGCGGCCCGGGCGCTTTCACGTCGAGCTGCGCCAGCACCCCCGCTACGTGGACCTGCGCAAGTGCACGGCCTGTGGCGACTGTGTCGAGGTCTGCCCCGTGACGGTGCCCGGCACCGGCCGGACCGCCATTTCCCTCAGCGCCGGCGGCCAGCCGGGCTGCGCGGCCATCGACAAGCTGGGCAAAGCCCCCTGCGCCAACACCTGCCCCGGCGGCATCCACGTCCAGGGCTACGTGGCCCTCATCGCCCAGGGCCGCTTCCAGGAGGCCATCGACCTCATCCGCGAGGCGATCCCCTTCCCCGGCATTTGCGGCCGCATCTGCACCCATCCCTGCGAGGTCAACTGCCGCCGCGCCGAGGTGGACCAGCCGGTGGCCATCCGCCTGCTCAAGCGCTTCGTCTCCGACTGGGAGCTGGAGAATCAGGTATCAGGGAATCAGGAACCAGGTACCGGATCCCCGATCCCCGATCCCCGATCCCCGATCCCTGATTCCCAGCGTGTGGCTGTGGTGGGCGCCGGCCCCGCGGGCATGACCGTGGCCGACCGGCTGGCGCGGCTGGGCTACGGCGTCACGGTGTTTGAGAAGCTGCCCGTCATCGGCGGCATGATGGCCATCGGCATCCCCGAGTACCGCCTGCCCCGCGACGTCATTGCCCGCGAGTACCGGCACATCACCGACCTGGGCGTCGAGGTGCGGCTCGACACGGCCATCGGCCCCGACGGCGCCCACACCCTCGACGAGCTGTTCGAGATGGGCTACGAGGCCGTCTGCCTGGCCATCGGCGCCCACCGGAGCTACACGCTGCGCATCCCGGGCGAGGAGCTGCCCGGCGTGGTCCAGGGCATCGACTTGCTGCAAACCATCAGCCTCTCGCAGCAGACGAACGATCCCGAGTATGCGGCCGACCTGGAGCGGATTCTGCACAAGGGCGCGGCCACGCGGGTGGCCGTCCTGGGTGGCGGCAACACGGCCATGGACGTTTCCCGCTCGCTGCGCCGCTTTGGCCTGGAGGACGTGCGCATCCTCTACCGCCGCACCCGCGCCGAAATGCCCGCCGATCCTGAAGAGATCGAAGACGCCGAGCGCGAAGGCGTCCATATCCAATATCTAGTATCCCCGGTCCGTATCCTGGGCGACGAGGAGCAGGGCGTCACCAGCTTGGAGTGCCAGCGCATGAAGCTCGGCGAGCCCGATAGCAGCGGCCGGCGCCGCCCGGTGTCCATCGCCGGCAGCGAGTTTGTGGTGGACGTAGACCTGGTGGTGTTGGCCATCGGCCAGGCGCCCGACCTCGACGCGCTGGGCGACGACCACGGCCTGGCCATCACCCGCCACGGGCGGATCAACGTCGATGGCCTGAGCTTTATGACCAGCCGCCCCGGCGTCTTTGCCGCCGGCGACGCCGTGACCCGCGATATGGGCGACACGTCGCCACAGGCCGTCATCGAGGCCATCGGCATGGGAAAAAAGGCGGCGGCCGAGATCCACGCCTACCTGCAGGGGCAACAGCCCCACGAGGTGGTGGTCGATGCCCGCGAGGTGGCCATCGCCCGCCGCGAGATGAGTGACGAGGAATTGGCGCCCAAGCCCCGCGTGCCGGTGCCGACGATCTCGATGGAGCGCCGGCTGAGCAGCTACGCCGAGGTCGAGCTGGGCTACACGGCCAAGCAGGCGCAAAAAGAGGCCGCGCGCTGCCTGGTCTGCGGGCCGTGCAGCGAGTGCCTGGCCTGCGAACAGGTCTGCGAGCCGGGCGCCGTGATCCACGAGCAGCACGAGCGGATCGAGGCGCTGGAGGTGGGGGCTATTATTGTGTCAAGTGACAGGTGTCAAGTGGCAAGTGTCAAGGGACAAGTGTCAAGTGTCAAGTGTCAAGTGGCAAGTGACAAGTGTCAAGTGGCAAGTGTCAAGTGGCAAGTGACGAGTGGCAAAGATGCCCCACTTGCAACTAGCAACTTGCAACTAGCAACTAGCCAAGATGGCGTTTACCGCGTTGAGCCGGACGATCCGCTGGCGGGCTCGGCGGCGGCGGCGCGAGCCATGTTCGACCTCTTTGCCGAGCGGCAGCCGGGGCCGATCTCGGCGCGACCGGGGCCGGCCGACGGCCCGGCCTGCGTCGGCGTGTTCGTCTGCCAGTGCGGCGACGAGATCGCCGGCGTGGTGGACACCGAGGCCCTGCGCGACCGGGCAGCTCGTTGGCCCGACGTGGTCCACGCCGACGTATTGCCCTTCTCTTGCTCGCCAGAGGCCGCCGAGACGATGAACGCGGCCATCGCCGCCCACGACCTCAACCGCGTCGTGCTGGCCGCCTGCTCCTGCTGCGCCATCGACCAGGTCTGCTACAGTTGCACCTACCAGCGCGTCCGCTGCAAAGAAAACCTGGGGATTTTCAAGTTTCAAGTTTCAAGTAACAAGTTGCATGATGCTCTGACCCCAACTTGCAACTTGCAACTCGCAACTTTCGAGCTTGTCAATATTCGCGAACAGTGCGCCTGGGCCCACGCCGACGATCCCCGGGCGGCGACGGCCAAGGCCACGGCGCTCACGGCGGCGGCGGTGGCCAAGGTGCGGGTGCCGGCGCCCAGGCCGGTCGAGGCCCAGCGGCTGGAGCGCTCGGCGCTGGTGCTGGGCAGCGGCGCGGCGGCAGCGACGGTCCGCGAGGCGCTGGCGCGCCAGGGCATTGCCGCGCAGCGACTCGGGGGGGACGCCTTCCAACTCGAAAGGGAGGAGGGCCGCTACGTTGTCAGCCAGAACGGCGGGGCGTGGCGAGCGTCGGCGCTGGTGCTCGCTCCCGCCGACGAGGAGGAGGCGGAGCGGCTCCTGGCCGGCTTTGGCCAAAACGGCCACCGGCCCCAGGTGCAGGCGGCGTGGGGGGGGCTCGATACCCACCGGCCGGGCATTTTCCTCTGTCCACCAGCCGCATCAACGGATGACGCGCTGAAGGTCGGCGCAGCAGCGTCAGCGCGGGTGGCCGCCTGGCTGGGCCGCGCTGACGCTCGTGCGGCGCCTGTCGCGGCGGTGGTCGACCCGGCGCGCTGCCGGGCCTGCAACACCTGCGTCACCGTCTGCGAGTTTGGCGCGCCGCAACTGGTCGGCGAGGAGCCGGGGCGGGCCTCGTGGATCGACCCGCTGATTTGCACCGGCTGCGGCACCTGCGCGGCACATTGCCCGTCAGGGGCGATTGTGGCGGGGTATTCGACGGACGCACAGCTCGAACGGATGTTGGAGCAGGTTCTAGGTACTAGGTTGTAGTTGGTAGGTTGTAGGGGGGAGCTTGATGCAGGAATCGGTCAAGAGTATCAAGGCCTGGCAGCACGCGGATCGATTGGTTGTCGAGATTTACCGGGCTACTCGGGCATTTCCAAAAGCCGAGCTGTACGGTTTGACATCGCAAATGCGGCGCGCTGCGGTCTCGGTGCCGGCCAACATCGCCGAAGGCTCTCAACGCTACACCCTCAAGGACTATCGCCAATTTCTTTACACGGCGATGGCTTCCCTGGCCGAAGTCGAATACTATATCCATTTGACGCAGAAACTGAACTACTTATCGGCTGAAAATGGACGAATGCTTGAGGAAATCGCAGCGGAAACCGCCCGGACATTGCGCGGCCTGATGAACTGGCTCGAAGCCCAAATCCGCGCCGGAAAGAGAACAAGGGACGACGTAAAAAGATGAACGAACAACTACAACCCCCCTCCGGGGGAACCTACAACCTACAACCTAAAGTTGTTGTGTTTACGTGTAATTGGAATGCCTACAGCGGCCTCGAAACCGCTGGCGAGCAACATTTGAGCTATGCCACGGCAATCCGGCCGCTTAAAGTGATGTGCCTGGGACGGCTCAACCCCGGCATCATCCTCAAAGCCTTTGAAAAGGGCGCCGACGGCGTGCTGCTGCTCGGCTGTCCGCCGGGCGAGTGCCACTACGAGTTTGGCAATCGCCGCGCCGAGGAGGTCTTTAGCGAGGCGCGGCAGATGGCGACGCTCCTGGGCTATGGGGACGAGCAACTACAACTGGACTGGGTGGCCGCCGGCGAGGGTGAGGCGTTTGCCCAAAAGGTGCAAACATTTGTCGCTGGCCTGAACGGGGATCGCGGAAAATGATCGACTCGATGCGGGACG
Source organism: uncultured Anaerolineaceae bacterium (assembly GCA_964387775.1). Taxonomy (GTDB): domain Bacteria; phylum Chloroflexota; class Anaerolineae; order JAAYZQ01; family JAAYZQ01; genus CAYLZO01. The sequence goes on along the minus strand of CAYLZO010000154.1, from coordinate 4,563 downwards.
TGCTGAACAAGAACCGGGCCTGGTACTGCCTGGAGTGTGGCAAGTGCAGCGCCGTGTGCCCGATCACGCGCTGGGAGACGCGGGCCTACACCAGCCCCCGCTTGCTCGTCGAAAAGGCGATCCAGGGGCGGGGCGACGAGGTGCTGGACGACCCCCTCTTCTGGTCGTGCCTGACCTGCAAGCGGTGCAGCGAGCTCTGCCCTTCGGACGTCTACTTTTCCGAGTTCCTGCGCGACGCGCGGGCGCTGGCCCGCGACGGGGGACGCAGCGGCGAGTGCACCCACGGCGACGTTATCCAGACCTGGGGCCGGATGATGGCCGACCCGCAGCGAGCGCAGAACCGGCTGGGCTGGCTTGACGGCGAGTTGCGGGTATCGAACGATTCGGACACGATCTATTTCAGCGGCTGCCTGCCCTACTATGACGCGATGTTTGCCAAGATCGGCGCCGAGGGCGTCGAGATCGCCCAGGCTGCGGTCAAGATCCTGAATCGCCTCGGCATCGAGCCGCAGGTCATGGCCGACGAGCGGTGCTGCGGCCACGACCAACTGTGGGAAGGCGACGTCGAGACCTTCCGCGCCCTGGCCGAATTGAACCTGACGCGGCTGCGCGAGGCCCAGGCCGCCGGCGCCAAACGCATCGTCACCACCTGTCCCGAATGCGCCCGCACCCTAAAGCTGGATTACCCTCAGTTCGTGGGCGACCACGGCCTGGAAATCCTACATCTCGCCCAACTCTTGTCAGAAACGGACCTGCCTCGCGCATCACGCATCACGCATCACGCATCACGTATCACGTACCAGGACCCCTGCCGCCTGGGCCGCCACCTGGACGTCTACGACGCGCCCCGGCAGGTGCTGGCCGCGCTGGGCCTGGACCTGGTCGAGATGGAACACACGCGCAAGACCGCCCTCTGCTGCGGGACGAGCTGCTGGACCGAGTGTGGTCGCGTGAGCAAAAACGTCCAGGTCGAGCGGCTGCGTGAAGCGCGGGCCACCGGCGCCGAGCTGCTGGTCACGGCTTGCGTCAAGTGCCAGATCCACTTCAAGTGCGCCCAGGACGACGCGCTGCTGGGCGGCGAGAGCCGCAGGCATTCCTCTGGAATCGACATCGAGGTCCGCGACCTGGCGACGCTGGTTGCGGAGCGGTTGTAACAGCGGATTGGAGTATGTTCGACGTGGCGCGGGCGGCGGGCTTTGCCTACGAGGCGATTGGGCAGGATGGTTGATCCCTGTACCGATTTTGATGTATAATTGGACACGTGATCGATCATTAGACTTCCGTTCACTACCGGACACTTTTATGGTCGCCGGGCGGAAGAGCCGCGGATCAACAGAAACTCGCGGATTTTTCCGAAGCAGATGAACTATGTGGTCCAATTCAACGAGTCCAATCCGTGTTTTTCTGCAGATCCGCGATTCTGAAGCACCTGGCAGAAAAAGTGTCCGGTAGTGAAGACTTCCGAAGTCTATGCTCGCCAATTTGTCCAAAGTCCAATCGATCATCAAGGATGATAAAATGAATGTGTTGCGGCGTATGCAACGAGCCATTCGTGAATCAAGATATCGGATTAGCGCCCATGCCGATGACGAAATGGACGATGACTGGTTGGTGGCGGCTGACATTGAGCAAATCATCCTCACAGGTGAAGATGAAAGGTGATCGGTGCGAATTCTGCGAAGGAGAAATGGAACAGCAGCGCGTCCTGGCCCGGTTTCGCTTCATGGGTCAGACGATTTACGTCGAAAATGTGCCTGCCTGGGTGTGCAATCGGTGTGGTGAGCAGTATTATGACGCTCCAGTCTACAAGCGGCTTGAGGAAATCGCCCGACAGCGCGAGCGGATTCAGAGGGTCATTTTCCATGGAACTTGGGCATCGCAGATTGAGATCAACTGAAATCGCAAATCCGGCCTTTCTGGAGAGTACAGTCCAGCAGGCCACCTTGCTGCTACGGGCCAGGGGCAGCGCCTTCTACCTGCGCGAGTCTGAGGCTGGGCAGCTTCACCTGGCCGCCAGCCATCACCTGGACGAGGCTTCCTGGTGCGCGGACCTGGCGCGCCGCGTCTGCCGCTGCCGGGAAGCGGTGTTGGAAAACCGGCCGGGCCAGTGCGCGGCCCTGGCCGTGCCCTCCACCTGGCGCGATGCCGTGCGGGGCGTGCTGCTGGTCGCCGGCTCGTCACCGGAGCAGGTCTTTGACGAACAGGATACGACCGTGCTCCAGTCGCTGGCTGACCTGGCGGCGGCCATGCTCCACCAGGCCGAGCGCCTGGCGCGGATGACGGCCCAGTTCCGGGCCTTGCACGTCATCGACCTGGCGCTCACCTCCAGCCTGCACCTCGATCGCGTGCTGAGCCTGATCCTGGAAAAGGCCGTCGACCTCGTCGGCGCGGAGCACGGCTCCCTGCGGCTGCTGGATCCCGAATCGGGCGAGCTCGTCCTCAAGGCCTACACCGGCCTGGGCTGGACGCCCGAGGTGCGGGCCTACGTGTTCAAGCTGGGGCAGGGCATCACCGGCTGGGTAGCCCAGCATCGGCAGCCCTACCTTTGCCCCGACGCGCATCGGGACCCGCAAAACGTGGTGCTTTTCGAAGAGATGGAATCGGGCGTAGCCGTGCCGCTGCTGACGGGCTTTGAGGATGAATCGAAGCGGGAGGAGGTGCTGGGCGTGCTGCTGCTGGAGAGCACCCGGTCCCACGCCTTTGACCGCCGCGACGTGGAGTTGCTGGAAGCCCTGGCCCAGGAGGCCGTGATCGCCATCCAGAACGCGACCCAGCACCAGAAGCTCCAGTGGATACACCAGGCATTGCAGGACGAGCAGGAGCGGCGCATCGCGGCCGAAAAGTGGACGGTCATGGGCCAGGCGGCGACGGCCCTGGCCCACCGCATCAACAACCTGATGGGCCTCGTGCCCGCCAGCGCCGAGGAAATCGGGCGGACCCTGGCCGATCTCGGCATCCCGGCCGCCGACCGGGCCTGGATCGACGAGAATCTGGGCCGGATCAAGCGCAACAGCCGCTTCATCCTGCGGCTGGCCGACGGCCTGTTCCGGCCCTTCCAGGAACCGGGTCCGAGCGTGCAATTTGACGTTAACCGGCTGTTGAACGAGGCCCTGGAAGCGGCTCACCTGCCGCCCACCATCCAGGTCTTCCGGCAGTACGGCGAGGGCCTGCCCCTGGTGGAGAGTAATTCGCTCCTGGTGGACATTTTCCTGGAGCTGATCACCAACGCCCGCAAGGCGCTGGACGACCAGCCACGCCGCTGGCTGGAAGTATGCACCCGCCACGAGGTGGATGATTCGGGTTCCTGGGCCGTCGTCGAGATTGCCGACACGGGGGTGGGCATCCCACCGGAGCAGATGGCGCACATCTGGGACATGTTCAAGCAGAGCGCGGATGGTCTGGGCTTTGGACTGTGGTGGGTTCGGACCTTTATCGAGCGGCAGGGGGGCACCATTGCCTGCGACAGCCAGCCGGGGGCCGGCACGACGTTCACTGTCCGGCTGCCCGTCTGTATAGATTCCCCTCTCCCTGCGGGGGAGACACGCGCCAGGGGCGTAGTGCCTGCGGCAGGGGTTGGGGGTGAGGGGGAACAATGCGTGGCAAGATCCTGATCGTCGAAGACTTTGCCGACTGGCGCGACCTGGTCGCGGGCTTGTTGCGGCGAGAGGGCCACGACGTGGCCGCCGTCGCCAGCCTGCAAGAGGCGCAGGACCACCTGGCCCAGAGCAAGGGCCTGGACCTGGCCATCCTCGACATCCGCCTGGTGGAAACCGACGAGGGCAACAAAGATGGCCTGCGGCTTCTGGCCGAGATTGCCGAGCATCAACCCTTTACGCGCGTGATCATGATCACGGGGCACGGCACGATGGAGATGCAACGCAAGGCGTTCCGCGAGTTTCACGCTTTTGACTTTTTCCGCAAGGAGCAGTTCGATTCGGAGGAATTTCGGCGGGGCGTCCGCGAGGCAGTCGAGGCAGCCGCCCGCGAGCGACAGGCCGCCAAGGACAAGGATTACATCCGCGGCCACCGCTACGAGATGTGGCAGCGAGACAAAAGCAGTTAGCGATCAGCCATCAGCCGTCAGCGAATTTGCCACCGGAATGGAATCAAGGGGCTGAAAGCTGGCGGCTGATGGCTGAGAGCTCCGAAGGAGGACAAGTTGGCACCAGAGAATTTGCGCATCGGCGTGTTCGTCTGCGATTGTGGCTCGAACATCGCCGGGGCTGTGGATACGAAAGCCGTCCGCGAATACGCCGAGACATTGCCCGGCGTGGTCGCCGTCGTTGGAAACAAGTACACGTGCGCCGACCCCGGCCAGCAAGAGATCCAGCGGGCCATTTATGAACACAACCTGAACCGCGTCGTGGTTGCCTCCTGCTCGCCGACGTCGTACGAGGTTATCTTTCGGCAGTGCATCGAGGGGGCCGGACTCAACTCCTACCTTCTGGAGATGGCCAATCTGCGCGAGCACTGCTCGTGGGTGACGCCCGGCGACCGGGCCGCCGCCACGCGCAAGGCCAAGGACATCGTCAAGGTGGCCGTGGCCCGCGCCCGCTGGCTCTA
>CAYLZO010000153.1:0-13027 GCA_964387775.1 uncultured Anaerolineaceae bacterium | reverse complement strand
TGGACGTGGGTCACCTCGGCCGTGCCCGTGAGGGTGAGCTGGTAGTAGCCGCCGGCGGCCATCGCGCCCACGTCCAGGGTCAGCTCTGCCACACCGGGCGGGGTGATGGTCGCCGGCACAACGCCGGCCGCCACACCAGCGGGCACACTCCCCACGGCCAGCGTCACGGCCTGGGCATAGTCGGCAATCTGTTCGACCTCGACTGTCCCGCTGACGACCTTCGGCGCGCAGACGGCAAAGGCGTCCGGCTGAACCGCGAGGGCAAAGTCGGGGTCCGACAGGCAGTTGTAGCAGGCCAGGGCAAAGTCCTGGTCGGTGGCGTCCCCCTGGTTGGGGACGCCGTCAGAGTTGACGTTGGCGGCGACGACGCGAATGGTGATGGCCCCAGTCCCCGAACCAAGGAACACGCCCTCGGTGTTGTTCATGCCATCGGCTGCCCCACCCGCCTGCGACCAGCCGTCGGCGCCAAAGTCGTTGCCCCGGTAGGTGTCGCCGCCGAACTCGACCACCAGGTCCAGGTCGTTGTTCCAGGCTGGCGTGCTGCCTTCCAGGCCGTGGCCGGGGGCGTCGGTCCAGACGAGCATCAGGCGCACGGGCCGGCCCGGGTCGGCGGCCGTGATCGTCCGCGCCCACGCCTCCCCGCTGTCATCAAACACCAGCGGCGAGTCATAGTAGAGAACCGGCAGCGTCGGCGAGACGACGGCCTCGATGTCCAGGCGGCCCCAGCCCTGCTTGGCGTCGAAGGGATGGCCCAGCGCCTCCCCATCGGCGTCGTTGTGGCCGGCCAGGTCGTGGGCCACCGGCAGGAAAGCAGCCTTGACCAGCGCCGGGCTGGGGTCCACGCCGAACTGCCCCCGGTACCGCTCGATAAAGAGGGCCACGGCCCCGCTAACGTGGGGCGAGGCCATGCTGGTGCCACACATCAGCCCGTGGCTGCCGGGTAGCGTCGAATCGACCGAGCAGCCGGGGGCGACCAGGTGGGGGATCGTCCGGCCGTCGAGGGCTGGGCCGTGGGCCGTGTTGGCCGACAGGTCGTCGATCCCGAGATCCTGCGCTCCGCTGCCGCTCTGCATCTTGGTCGAGCCGACGGTCAGGATATTCTTGGCCTCGTCGGGCGTGCCCTGGCTCTGGTAGCCGCCGTAGCCGTTCATGAAGGACAAGACGTAGGTCAGGGACTGGTTGCCCGCCGCGTCGGGGTCGGCGTCACGCACGCCAATGTCCACCTGCATCGTGTCGTGATCGTAACCCAGCGCGCTGTTTGACGGCCCCCAACTGTTGCCCGATAGGCTGGCGCCGTTGGCGTGCGAGTCGCCCATGAGCAGCAACATGCCGTTGGACCAGGTGTAGTAAGGAGAGTAGAGTTGCTCCACCAGGCCGGCGCCGGGGGCCATGCCCTGGCCCCGCAGAAAGCCGTAGCCGTCCACCGCACCCGACGAGCCGTCGGCGGCCATGATGCCGGCGGTGTGGGTGCCGTGGTCACTGGACGCGCTGCCGCCGCACGTCGTGCCGCTACAGGGCAGGAGCCGGTTGACCAGGTCTGGATGGCTATCTGCCACGCCGCCGTCCACGTTGGCGATGACGACGCCGCTGCCGTCCACGCCTGCCGCGCTCAACCAGGACTGGTAGCCCGGAAAGGCCGCGTTGCCGGTGTCGTGGTTGTTGACGTTGATCTGGTTGCTCATCTCGCCCCGCAGGCCGCCGTCGGTGGGCTCCGGCTGGACGCTGTACACCCCTGCGATGCGGGCTACGGCCGGCAACTGGCTGCCCGGCAGGCGAAAGCCGGCAATCTCGAACACGTCGTTCAGGCGGCTCCGGTCCTCGAGCTTGCCTCCGAGGGCCTCGATGGCGTCCATCGTCGCCTCGACGTCGGCGTAGCGGACCAGGAGCACGCTGGCCCGGACCGGCTCGTCGGAGAGGGTCCGCCAGCGGGGCAGCAGGCGGTACTCGGGCGCAAAGGGGCCGCTCCAGCGGGCAGCGTCGGCGGTGGCGGCCCGCTCGACGGCCGCCGGCTGGCCCCAGACGACGTAGGTGAAGGGGTGGACGTACTGGACGACCCGGAGGCCGGCGGCTTCCAGGCCCGCCAGCCACTCGCCCCGGGTGGGACCCACGAACTGCACCAGGTGCAGGTCCGGGGTGGGTGTTGTTGAACCGCCTTGCCCCTCGGCGACCGGGTCAAAGCTCCGCCCGCCCAGGCGCAGGGTGTAGGGCGCCTCGTAGACCTGGTAGGCGGCCCTCGCTGCCTGGAGCCGGGCCAGATCACCCACCGGCATCTCCAGCCAGACAAAGGCGCCATAGTCCAGGATTCGATGGGGCGCTATCCCCGCCGAGGCTGTCGCCTCGTAATCGGCGGCGGACATCCGCACCAGGACGGGATCGGCCGGCTCTGTGGCCGAGAGGGTCGCCGGGGGCCAGGCCGCCAGGCAGAGCGCGGCGAGGGCGAGGAATGCCAGGAGTCGTTGCGAGTGGGTCATGCCTTTGCCTCAAACAAAGACCTGGCCGGTGTGTCAAGCCCTGAGATGGCGGCGGGCCAGCCAAAAACTGAGGCCCACGAGGAGTCCCACGCCGCCCAGGCATCCCGGGGCGGCGCTCCCGGCTTCGGCCAGTTCGGCGCTGAAAATCTGGATCGGCAGCGGGGTAAAGGTCAGCACAAAGATGAGCAGCACCACCACGGCCACGATCTTGCGCGGCGCATCGAGACGGGTCACGTCGTCCAGGGGGTCGGGGTGGGATTGGCCAAAGAGAAAGATGAGGGCCGCCCACAGGAACCAGCCGGGCCAGAGCAAGACGCCCATCACCACCAGCAGGCCGATGACGGGCCAGGTGAGCTTCTGGGCCCGCTGGCCGATGAGGCTGTAGAGGACGTGGCCGCCGTCCAGTTGGCCCACGGGCAGCAGGTTAAAGGCGGTGACCAGCAGCCCGGCCCAGCCCGCCAGCGCCACGGGGTGGATAAAGACGTCGTAGCCCTGGTCGATGGGGAAGGTGCCAAAGAGCGCCGCTCCCACCTCCCGCAGGGCGCCCAGAAACGTCGATGGGTCGCCGCCGCCGGGCAAGATCCGGCCGAAGGTCAGGTACTTGAGCAGGAGGTAGAGGAGGGAGTTGCCCTCCATAAAGATGACGCTGCCCTCTTGAGGGCCAATCATCGGCTGGACCTCGGACAGGGAGAGGCCCAGGAGCAGGATGGGCACGGCCAGCACAAAGCCGACCAGCGGCCCGGCGGCGCCCACCGTCAGCATCTGGCGGCGGTTGACGGTCCGGCCCTTCATCAGGATGAACGCGCCCATGGTGCCCAGGGGCGGCAGGGGCAGCGGGATAAAGTAGGGCAGCGACACGGGCACTTTGTAGTAGCGCCCGGAGAAATAGTGGCCCAGCTCGTGGCCGGTCAGGATCGTCATCAGGCTCAGGGCGAAGGGCCAGCCCAGCCACAGGTGGGTGATGAGCCAGCCCAGGTCGGCGCCGGCCGGCACCTGGTCCGACCAGGTGGCCCCGACAAAGAGGGTGGCGAGGATGGTCAGGACGTAGAGCAGGGCGTTGAGCCACAGTTTCGATCCGCTCTCCTGGGGCATCAGACCGGGCATGGCCAGCAGGACGTCCAGGTCCTGCTCGTCGTCGTGCCGGAGCACGGCCGTGTAGCCCATCTCGCGCAGGCGTGCGGCCATCTTGTCGTAGGCCTCTTCCGGGGGGACCCGCAGCTCGCCGCGCAGGCGTACCGTCTCTGGCTCCCCCGAGATGCCGAGGGTCACGTCGTGGACGTCCAAAACGTCGGATACGGCCTCTTCGATCCGCGCTGCGGTCCGCTGCAAGGGTAGTTTCACGTCATCAAGCATATTGACAGCTTTCTAGCCCAGATTCGTTTCCACTTGTCAAAGGTGGTCAGGGCTGGTATAATCCAGCGCGGGCCAGTATACCACAGGGCCAGTGGGGGTGCAAACCCCCACGAGGGCTAGCGCTCGGCGACGAAGCTGAGCCAGGGGTGCTCGCGGCCGGCCGCGTCGTCGCTGCGCCAGCTTTCCAGGACACGGAATCCGGCCCGGCGGAGAGCCCCTTCGACCTCGTCAGGTTGGTAATAGGCAAAGAAGAAGCGCCGGCCGCCCGGATCGCGGACCCAGGTCTCGCCCTGGCCGCCCTTGAGGGCCAGGTAGAGCACGCCCCGCCGTCCCAACAGCCGGGCTACTGCCGACAGGGCGGCGGGAAAGTCGGTTTTCGGCAGGTTGAGGAGCGAGGCGCAGGCCCACACGCCGTCGAACCGGGCCGAGGCAAAGGGCGGGCGGCGTTGGTCGCCCCGGACCAGGGGCGCCAGGGGTAGCCGCCGCCGGGCCTGGGCCAGCATCCCGGCCGAGAGGTCCAGGCCGGTGACGTGACAGCCCAGGTCGGCCAGGAAGGCGACGTCGCGGCCCGGCCCGCAGCCCAGGTCGAGCACCCGCCGCTGGCCGCCCAGGTGACCGAGGAAGGTGGTCAGGGCCCGCTCCAGGCGCAGATCGGCCCACCGGGCGGCGAACTCGGCGGCGATCTGGTCGTAGCCCTTGACGGTATCGTTGATTCTGCTTTCAGAATTCGAGGATTGCATGAGTACAGTCTCTGAACCACAGAATGGAGGCGCGCCCCGCTGGCGCTACCTGCTGCTGGCGGCCTCGATCTTGGTCGTGGCCGGCCTGATCCTGGCCGGATTGTGGCAGCTGCCCCGCGTCTTTCCCCAGTTGGCGGCTGCGGAGGCCACGGCGACCCCGACCGCGACGCTGCCACCGACCCCTACCGCCGAGCCATCGCCCACCGAGACGGCGCCCCCGACCGCGACTGCGACGCGGACGCCCACCGCTACCCCCACGCCGACGCCGGCCCTGACCGAGCCGGCCATCACCGGCCTGCGCGCCAAGGCCAATGGCGGGGCTGAGACCATCACCTTTGAAGTCGAAGCGCAGGTCCCGCCCGAGCGGGGCGTCGCCGAGGTGCTGCTGTGGTACGACACAGAGGCCGGCCATCAGGTCCGGCACCTGGGCGGCTCGCCGCAAGACCGGGTCCACTTCAGCTACACGCTCGATGTCGAGGCCGAGGGCCTGACCCGAACGGTCACCACGACCCACGAACTCGACTACTGGTGGCTGGTGCGGGACACCGCCGGCGACACGGTCCGGGCCGGCGACACGGTGCTCTTGCCCCCGGTCCTCCAGGTGCTGGTGGTGACGCCGGCGCCCGAGCCGCCGGTCGATTTCACCTGGGTCGTGTCCCAGTCGCAGCATTTCGAATACTACTATGTGAAGGACACCGCCGCCCAGCGCGACCTGCCCGGACTCGCCGCCCTGGCCGAGGCGTCGCTGGGCCGGATCACGACCGTCCTGGAGATGGAATTCGATGGGTTGATGCGCATCTATTTTGTACCCCGCATCTTTTGGCAGGGCGGTGCGGCCTATGGCGACAAGGTCCAGCTCATCTCCTACCTCGACCGCAATTACACCGGCATCCAGACCTGGTCCTATTTCACCCACGAGGGCACCCACGCCCTGGCCCAGGACCTTCTCCAGCCGAAAGATGAAAATGGCGGCGGTCCCGACGGCGTGCTGGTCGAAGGGCTCGCCGTGTGGGCCAGCGACGGCCACTACCGCCGCGAGCCGATAGACGCCTGGGCCGCCGCCGTCACCGAATCGGACGAGTTCATCCCCCTGGCCGAGCTGCGGGCCGGGCCGTTCTACGAGTTCCAACACGAGATATCCTACCTCGAATCGGCCTCCTTCGTCAAGTTCCTGGTCGAGCGTTATGGTCTGGAGCGGCTCAAGGAGTTGTACGGCCAGGCCACCAGCGACCCCGAGCGCGACGAGGCCCTGCTCCAGCAGCTCTACGCCAAGTCCTATGCCGAGCTCGACGCCGAGTGGCTGGCCTACGTCTCGGGGCTGGAGCCGACCGAGACCCAGGCCGAAACGTGGTGGCTCAAGGTCCGCGCCTTCGACCTGATGCGCCGCTACGAGACCGAGCTGGACCCCGACGCCCGCTACCTGCCGCCCCGGGCGCCGCCTGACTGGATGAGCGACACCCTCAAAATCTTTCTCGGGCGGGCCAACGAGCCGGTGAACGTCGTCCTGGAGACGGCCCTCATTGCCGTGCAGGACCGGCTCTTTGGCGGCGATCCCGAGGGGGCCGAGGCGCTGCTGGACGACGTGGAAGCCGCCCTCGACGCCGGAGGGTCCTTGGACCGGCCCGCCCTCCAGGCCAGGCGCGAGATCGTAGACCTGGTGGCCGCCCAGGACCGGGCCGTCCTCCGCGCCGACGCCGGCGCCTACCGGGCCACCCTGGGCCCGGCTTACGCCCAGGCGCTAGGAGGGGAGATCGAAGCGGCTCTGCAAACCCCCTTCACCGCTTACCGGCAGGAGATCGTGCGTCTCGACGTGGCGGATGGCGGGCAGCGTGCCGAGGGCCGGGTGCTCCTCCACGCCCAGGTCGCCGCCGGCGAGTTCCTCGACGACGGGCACCTCTTTGCCGTGGAGTTTGTCAACACGACGGACGGCTGGCGGATGTCGAGCCGGGCGCCGACGGAGCCGGTGTTGGCGCCACCGCCGCCGCCATAATCCGTACTGCGTATTTCGTAGAAGAATACGCAATACGAATCAAAAGGGTGAATCATGCAGAAAAGCGAACGAGTCCAAGCCGCCCTCCGCCGCGAACCGGTGGATCGTGTGCCCCTGAGCCTGTGGCGGCACTATCATCGCCAGGATCGCACGGCCCAGAGCCTGGCCGAGGCCACGTTGGCCCTGGCCGAAAAATACGACCTGGACCTGGTCAAGCTGACGCCCTGTGGCCTCTACGCCGTGGAGGATTGGGCCCGGGGACATATCGTCTATCCCGCCACCGACCACGACCCGCCCTTTCTCGACACCCCGGCCATCGTGGAGGCCAGTGACTGGGAGCAACTGCCCGTGCTGGAGCCGACGGCCCAAGCGCTGAGCCGCGAGTTGGGCGCGATCCGCCTCGTGGCCGAGCGCCTGGGCGGCGAAATCCCCTTCCTGATGACGGTGTTCAGCCCGCTGACGCTGGCCTACAAATTGGCCGGCGAGCCGGTCGTCGCCCACCTGCGCAAGCATCCGGCCCAGCTCCACGCCGGCCTGGAGACCATCCGGGAGACGACGTCTCGCTTTATCCGGGCCGCGCTGGATGCCGGGGCGGATGGCCTCTTTTTCGCCACCCAACTGGCCACCCACCGCTGGCTGACGCCCAAAGAGTACGACGAGTTCGGCGCCCGCTACGACGTGGAGGTCCTGGAGCCGGTCGCCGACGATTCGGCCATCACCGTGCTGCATCTGCACGGCCGGGACGTCTTTTTCGACCTGGCCAACGGCTATCCCATCCACGCTGTGAGCTGGCACGATCGCGAGACCGCACCCAGCCTGGCCGAGGCGCGCGAACGCACCGACCGGGCCTTTCTCACCGGCCTGGACCGCGACCTGCTGGGCCGGGATCCCGAGGACGCCATCGAGGCCCAGGTCCACGAGGCGCTGGACCAAGCAGAAGGACGGGGCCTGATCCTCGCCCCGTCCTGTGTCATTCCGACGACGGTGCCTCCGGCTCATCTAAAGGCTGTGCGGCGGGCCATCGCCACTCGTTATTAGCATCATTGCTTGCAGAGCGCGTCATTCCGTAGTAAGCGTTTGCTACCGGACACTTTTATAGTTGCCGGGAGGAATAGCCGCGGATCGACAGAAATGCGCGGATTTTTCAAAGCAGACGAGTTTTGTGCCCCAATTCAACGAGTCCAATCCGCGTTTTTCTGTAAATCCGTGATTCTGAAGCACATGGCAGAAAAAGTGTCCGGTAGTGAAAGTAAGCGGCGATTGCCCGCCGTGCGTCACTCGCAGTGACCGGGTTGACACGCTCTATGTGACGAAGGATTTCCGCGGCGGTGCACTGGGTTACGGGGCAACCTGACCCGAGATCCAGACCAGTCGCTCCTCGATCCAGCCCCCAGCCTGGTAGGCGGGCACGCCTTCAGGCACCCCATCCAGTTTGAAGGTGAAGTCGTGTAGCGGGCGCTGGTTGCCGCCATCGGCATCCATGACCCACAAGCGAAATTGCGACTCGGCGTTGTCCACCAGCTCGAACTGGTCCGGCCAGTTGTCGTCACGGGTCGAGACAAAGACGATGTGGGCGCCACCTGTGCCGCCCCCCGGCGGCGCGGACGACCAGGCCGGCAGGCCATTCCAGTACCAGTCGTCGGTCAGGGGGCGCTGGCCACTGCCGTCGGTGTTGACCACCTTGACCTGCCAGTAGCCGCTGCTCCGCGACATGTAGGCGATTTGCGAGCCGTCCGGGGAGACCGCCGGCGCGGTGTCGTCGGGGAAGGTGCGCTGGAGGAACTTGGGATTCGTGCCGTCGGAGCCGATGAACATCAGGCCGCAGTCGTCCTCGACGCAGCCCTGGTAGACGATGCGGGCGTCGTCGCCCTCGGGCAGGAAGGCGGGCACGCGGCCGATGATGGGCGAGCCATGGCGCTGGATCTCGATAAAGGGCTCCTCGCCGATGCCGGTAAAGAGGTACAGCCGGCTCTGGCGGTCCGGCTCCAACTGCCCCGGAAAGACAAAGCGCTCGCCATCAGGGGCCCAGTCGGGCCGGGCGGCCTCGTGAAAGGTGACCATAGGCCAGACGTCGGTGCCGTCCAGGGGGCGTGACAACAAGCCCCGCTGCTCCGCCTGCCACGAGCGCCAGGCGATGCGTTCGCCATTGGGCGTGACCGCCGGCTGGCTGGCCTCCTCGATAAAGACATCTATCTCGCCGCTCTCCAGGTCCAGCTTGTAGATGTGATACGTCTGGGCCGCGGTGTCAAAGACCGGGAAAAAGAGGGTGCCGCTCAGGGCGGGCGGCGGCCCGGCGGCCCGGGTGGCGGCCGGCGTGGGCGTGAACTCGGGCGCCGTGGGCGTCGGCGGCAGCGGCGTGGCGGTGGCCTCGGGGGTGTCGCTCGCACCGGGCAACGCCTCGGCCTCGGCCGGCTCGCCCGTGGGCGTGGACGTGTCCCGCACTTCCGTCGCTTCCGTCGAGGTGACCCGGACCAGCGTCGTCGGCGTGAAGGTCGGCCGCAGCGTCGGCGCGACCGTCGGCTCCAGCGTGGCGGTGGGCGGGGGCGTCGGCGAGGGCGTCGTCGGCGCGCAGGCAGCCGCCAGCAAGGCCAGGATCAGGAAGAGGATTAAACTCATTTTCACGTTGTTCATCGGCGTTTCTCTCCTTTAGCCGCACACGCACAATGCACAATGTGGATCGGCACATTGTGCATTGTACACTGCAAATTCGATTCTAGCCACAGCACGCCTGGGCAGCAGGCGCCTGAGCGGCCGTGACGGAAAGGGGCTGGATCTCGTCAAAGACGTCTAGGATCTGATCGGCAACTACAGGCCAGCCGTAGCGCCCGGCCCAGGCGGCTGCCTGACGGCCCAGCTTGTCGTTGAGTTCCTGGTCGGTGAGGAGACGCTGGATCTTGGCGGCCAGGGCCTCGGCATCCCCGTTGGGCACCAGGAATCCCGTCTGACCGTCCTGGACGTTGTAGGCCAGCCCACCCACCTTGGAGGCGACGACGGGCGTGCCGCAGGCCATGGCCTCCAGGGCGACCATGCCGAAGGATTCGTAGTGGGAAGGCACGACGACGAGTTCGGCGGCCGAGTAGTAGTACACCAGCCTGTCCTGGTCCTTGGCCCCGAGAAAGGTGACCAGTTCCTCGATGCCCAGCTCGGCGCGCAGCTCCTCCAGGCGGGCCAGCTCGGCGTTGACCCTCCCTTCGGTCGCGATGCCGGCGCCCGGCGCCCCGCCGATGATGCTGACTGAAAGCGCCTCTTGCCAGCAGGGCATGTCGGGCGCGATGAGGGCGATGGCCCGCAGGAGGGTGTCAATGCCCTTCAGCGGCTCGATGCGCCCCACAAAGAGGATAACGCAGCGCTCCTGGGGCAGCCCCAGGACCTCCCGCGCCTCTCGCTGGGGGGCGGGCCGGAAGAGCTCCAGGTCGACGCCCGGCGGCACGACGGCGATCTTTTGCGGGTCGGCGCCATAAAGCCAGACCATCTGCGCCCGCTCCAGGGGGGTGGCGGCCACGAGGCGGTCGGCAAAGCCCATGATCTCGGCCTCGGCGTCGATGCGCTGCTCCGGCTCGTACTCCTGGGGGCCGGCGGCAATCATATTCTTCATCTGGCCCAGGGTGTGGAACATCTGGACGATGGGCGTCCCCCACGCCTGCCGCAGCTTTCGGGCAGCCAGACCCGAGAGCCAGTAGTGGCTGTGCAGGACGTCGTAGTGAAGGCCCTCTCGCCGGGCGAAATCGAGGACGTCGTCCACGAACTCGGGCAGGTGATCGGCGATCTTGTACTTGTCGTAGGGTCGCTGCGGCCCGGCCGGCACGTGGATGACCCGCCCGTTTGGCCCCAAGGCGGTGCTGATGCGCGGGATGTCGGGGTTCTGCGACCGGGTGAACACGTCCACGGCGATGCCCCGGCGGCCCAGCTCGCGGCTCAGGTCGCGGACGTAGACGTTCATGCCCCCGGTTTCCTTGCCACCCAGAGTGGCCAGGGGGCAGGTGTGCACGCTGAGCATGGCGACGCGGCGGATCATGCGCTTCTAGGACTCCCTCAACTGCACGTACCAGATCACGCCGCCCAGGAGGGCCAGGATGGCCCCGGTCCCGCCGATGGGCAGCAGGCAGCAAGCGGTGGCAAAGAGCCAGTCCTCCTTCGGTGTGGTCGTCTCGCCGGGTATCGACCCGAAGAGCAGAAAGGCAGCCAGCCCGACGACGCAGGCGATGGCTCCCAGCGTCACCAGCGTGATAAAGGCGGCGCGCCAGCGCGTCTCGGTTTGGGGCCGGGGCTGGCCCCCGGGTGGAGCGGGCGACGGCGGGCGGGCGACAGCCGGCCGGGCCGCCACCGTGGGCGGCGTCGCCTCTTCGATGGTCGTCGGTCGCGGAGCGCCACACTCGCCGCAGAACAGGTCCTCTTCCAGGAGGACGGCGCCGCAGTTGTCACATTGAACGGTTTGGGCCATTTTTCTTACCTCCCTAGTCCCCGGCTAACAGGCCACTTCCATGTCCACGCCCGGCTGGCCGATCAGCAGGCGCCGGACCTCGGTGTCCTCCGCCCCAAAGCGGTACTTGTACTCCTCGCCGCCTCGCAAAAAGTCGAACTTTTCTCGGCCCAGCTCGATGGCGTGCTCGATACAGCGCGAGGTGACGACGATGCCGGGGCTCAGGTGATAGAACTGCCGGGGATCGTAGCCCGAGTTGTAGACGAGGATGGCGTCGCCATAGTCAAAGTTCAGCAAGGACGCGGCTTTGATCCCATCCATCTCGATGAAAGTTAGTTGTAACCAGCCGGCGTCCTGCAAGACCTGGGCGACGTCGTAGAAAAACTCTTGCATCTGGGGGTCCATGAACTCGTCTTTTTCCGGCGCGCTCTTTTGATGGAGCTCGACAAAGGTCTCCATCTCGGCCCGCAGGTCGTGATCCGGCCCGACGATGATGAAGCGGGTGTCGGCGCCGCCCTCGGCCCGGCGCAGTTTCCGCCGGATCTCGTGGCGTTGCTTCTTGTCGAGGGACATCAAATACTCGTCCCACGTCTCGGGCAGAAAGATGATGGGGCAGACGTCCTCGATCTCGACCAGGGTCTGGTAGCCCCGGTCCTCGGCCAGCTCGCGCAGCCGCGCAAAGGTCTGCGAGTCCTGGGGGATGTTGCACAGGTCGAGCAGGTCCCACTCCGGCGCGTCTTCTTCCAGGTAGTCGAGCAGCGCCCCATAGACGGCGTCCTCCTGCCCCTCTTCGACGATGAGATCCAGATAGTCCGACACGTCGCGACAGCCAACCATGTAGAGCACGGCTTTGCCTTCTTCGTCCTCGGTGTGAATGAGGGGCGCGAGGCCCACCAGCCGCCCGTCGTCCTCAGCGCGGAAGCCCAGGAGCAGCAGGTCGCCTTCGCCCAAGTGTTGCCACCAGGTGGACTGCCACTCCCAGGTGAGAAAGACGGTATCGCAGCAACTGCGGTGGACCAGATCGTTCCACTCGGGTTTCAGCGCTGCAAACCCGCCTGATTGAAAATGATGTTCGATTCGCATGAAAACCGCCTTTTTCGCGTGGGGTTTAGGGATGCCTCAACCGCCTGTCCTCTGCCAGATGACCTGGATCTGCTGAAAACCGGCGTCGGGATCATCGGACGTCTCGAAGGTGAAGAGCTTGGAGGCCGGCAGCCCGTCGTCGGCCAACACCTGGATGGTCCACGTGCCGGTAAAGGGCCTCTCGGCGATGCGCATTTCGTAGGTTCCGTCCGCGTCAGTCCAAACAATGGGCGAGTCAGGCGCGTCCAGCAACTCGACAGGAATCCCGTCGGGGTCCGGGTACCAGAGGATTAAGGGCACATCTTCCAGTGGCTCGCCGTCGGCGTCCAGCACCTGCCCAAAGAAGCCGGTCCACTCGGTGCTCGGCCGGCCGCCGGCACTCTGAAGCTCAAATTGAGGGTCGTCGGTGTCGGCCATGATCGGGGGCGGCATCGTCGCGGTTGCCGCTGGCGGCGGCGTATCGGTCGGGGGGCGGGTGGGGCCAGGCGTGAAGGTGGGTACGGTGGTCGCCGTTCCTTCCTGCACGGTTGCCGTGGGCTGCTCGTCGCTGTCTTGGTCCGAGAATACCCCGGTGAGGAGCAGCACAGCAGCGACGATGATGATGACCACCAGCACCGCCGCGACAACGACGTACAGGCGCGTAGGACCCTGCCACAAACTTGCCAGACCCGATCTCTCGTCGCGATTCTCGCTCATGGCTCACCTCCCTGGATGGGTCCATTCTAACACAAAGACACGCCCGAGGCAAGACCTCGGACGTGTCTCAACTGTGCTCGATTGTGGGCCTTTTAGGCGGTTTCTTCCACTTCTTCCTCCTCCACTTCTTCCTCCTCCGCTGCGTCCTCCTCGACCTCTTCCGCCTCGTCAAAGTCAAAGGCGGGCGTGAGGTCCAGCTCGGGCAGGCCCGTCTCGCGGCGGATGGCGTTCTCGATCTCCAGGCTCAGGGCCAGATTCTCCCGCAGCACCTCCT